>KL571472.1:0-1669 GCA_000715855.1 Actinoplanes liguriensis | reverse complement strand
GGTCAAGCCTCCGAGCCGATGCGGCTGCACTACCGAGCAGCGGGACCACATCGTGCGGCAGTACCTCGCCGTACTCGACCGGCCGGATTGGCGCGCCGCGGTCCGTGAGGGTCGTGACCTGAACAGTGACTTCTTCGCCTGGTTCACCGGTCACGTAGCGGCACGGCTGCGCCTCAACGCATTTTCCGACGTGGCAGAAGGTGACGACGATGAATGACGCCGCCAATCCGTACCTGGTCGAAGCGGTGCAAGCCGGGGACGGGGCAGCCGTCGCGCGGGCCTTGGCCGACGGGGCTGATCCGAATGCGGAAGTAGGTCGGTTCCGGGAGTCCGTGCTCATCGATGCCGCCCGCAGCGGTCGGCTGGAAATCGTCGGTTTGCTGGTGGACGCAGGGGCGAGCGTCGGGCCGGTCGGTCGCCTCAACGTCACGCCGCTGCGCGTTGCCATGCTCGAAGCACACACGGACGTAGTGCGGTACCTGATCGCTCACGGGGCGATTCCGGCGGAACCCGCCACCCGGACGAGCATCCCGACGGAGGCGGTGTTTTATACGAGGCACCGTCCTCGACCGGCAGCCCTCACTACGCTGCAGGTGCTGCTGGAGGCGGGGGCAAGACCACACCCGGACGAGGAGGCGCTCCTGATCACTGCGGTCATGCAGCCTGTCGCCCCTGAGGTCCTGCGTCTTCTCCTGGCGTACGGCGCTGATGTCAACCAGCAGCGGTCCGACGGCACGCCAGCGATCGTCATAGCTGCTCGGCGAGGAGACCACGCTGCAGTGGACGTGCTACTGCAGGCCGGCGCCGACGTGGAGTTCGGCGATCAGCAAGGGCGGACCGCGCTGATGCACGCGGCCGAACGCAATGAACAACGGGTCATCGCCGCCTTGCTGCTGGCCGGCGCCGCCATCGACACCGTCAGTGCGGACGGCATGACCGCGTTGCAACTGGCACGCGGTTGGCAGCGCCAAAACGTCCAGTTCATGCTGGGCGAGCGCCACGTTGGGCTGGATGACGTGCCCATCGTCCGCACCGTTGTCCGGTTCAGGCCGGTCAGTGCGCAACTCGCCGGTGATCCACGGTTGCTCCACCTGCTGGCGAGCGTCATCACCATCGTTCTCGACGACCTCGGCGACGACGAGTGGGAAACTCGCACTGGCACGAACGCCGCCACGGCAGAGGCCGTCTCTCTACGGCTGCGCAACGAGATCGTCGCGGCGTCCAACGCATCGTGGTTCCAGCTGGAGGTGACAGCAGACGAACTCGCTGCCACACGCGCGGCATTGGTCGAGCTCGCCTACGGCACCACGCGCACCATGCCTGCCGGTACCAGTAGGTTGGAGATCGTCGACCTACTGGAGGAACTCGAGCGGCAGTTCGGCCGTTAGGCGAGGGCGGTTGTGTGATCGCCTGCATGCCCCGATCCTGGGACCTCCCCCCGGGGAGAGGGTCCAGGCCGTGTAAGCCGCCCCTCAGCCGGCTTCCGGAGTGGCCAGGCGGGCGGCGAAGCCGTCGAGGATCGCTTGCAGGCCGAAGGTGAAGGCGTCGTCCGGGCCGGCCGCGTATCCGGTGCCGGCCGGGGTGTCCAGGCGGGCGCGGACGTGCGGGAACTCCCGCCCGACGGCCTGCGCGGCGGTCATCGCCTCGGACAGCGCGTCGGGGGCGAGCC
>KL571471.1:16692-17964 GCA_000715855.1 Actinoplanes liguriensis | reverse complement strand
GACCACAGCGGAGAGGGGACATGAAGATCTTGAAGTTGATCTTCAGGGGTTGATCGTCAGGGGTTGATCGTCAGCACTCTGCTTTGCCGAGACGCCAGTAGCCCATGAAGGCGACCGCGCGCCGGTCGACGCCGCAGGTGGCGACCAGGTGGCGGCGCAGGGTCTTGATGACGGCGGCCTCGCCGGCGAGCCAGGCGTAGAAGCCGTCGGTGGGCTCGGTGCCGTCCGGGACCTCCCAGAGCAGCTCCTCGTCGACGTCGACGTCCTCGAGGTCGGCCGTGGTGACCCCGGCGGCGTCGCCGAGCAGGTGGGCGGCGGCGGCCTGGACGGCGGGGAGCAGCTTGACACCGTGGGCCGCGCCGTTGCGGGGGATCCAGGTCACCCGGACGCCCGCGGGAGCGTCGACGAGCAGCTCGTCGCCGCTCTCCGGAACCTCCAGCAGGGCCTCGCCGCGGATGCCGGCGGGCAGGCGGGACAGGATCGAGGCGATCGCGGGGGTGGCGGTCTCGTCGCCGACGAGCAGCACCCGGTTCGTGCCGAGCGGCGGGTGGAAGTCGATGCCGCCGGAGTTGCCGGTGAACTCCGCGTTCGGCCCGAGCAGGCACGCGATCGAGCCGGGCTGCGCGGCGACGGCCCAGCGGGAGGCGGGGCCGGAGACGCCGTGCAGCACCATGTCGACGTCGACCTCGCGGGCCGCGGCGCGGACGTTGCGCACCGTGTACGTCCGGATGGGATTCTGCCGGTCGGCGGGCAGCGCGCGCCACTCGATGTACCAGTCGGGGCCGGTGGGCAGGTGGTCCAGGCCCGCGCCGGGGAGCGGCAGGAGCAGCTTGATCCGCTGGTCGAAGCCGTTGTCGGCGAACCTGTCCAGATCCTCACCGGTGAACGTGACGCGCACGAAGCTCGGGCTGAGCCGGGTGATCCGGGCCACCTCGACCGGAAAGAACCGGAACGGGACCGCCTCGGTCGACGGCACAACGGTCTGCGTCACGAACGCCTCCCAGCGGATCGGTTTAGGTAACCCTAACCTAAGCCGAGGGGCGCCTGGCAACCCGCTTGCACCCGGGAGATTCCTGCAGACCGCGGAAGGTCTGACGATCACTGGGGTCCCACCGCAGAAGGAGCCGGAGATGTCCCAGTCCTCGACCACCGCCCTGACCTTCAGCGACGCCGAAGCGGGTCTGACCTGGCCGATGGACGACTGGTCGGCCGCGCTGGAACCACCGACCGTCCTGATCGCCGACGACGACGAGGACCTGTCTCTTATACACA
>KL571471.1:14109-16529 GCA_000715855.1 Actinoplanes liguriensis | reverse complement strand
ATGTGTATAAGAGACAGGTGGGCGAGCGGCCGTCACTGGTGCTGCTCGACGTGTGCATGCCCGGGCTGGACGGGCTGGGCTTCTGCTACGAGCTGCACTCGTCGCCGGAGACCGCGAACATCCCGGTGATCTTCATCAGCGGGCGGGGCGAGCCGGCCGACCTGGACCTGGCCCGGGTGGTGGGGGCCGAGGACTACCTGGTCAAGCCGCTCGATCCGGCCGAGCTGCTGCGCCGGGTGCAGCGACTGCTGGGCCACTGAGCGGCCTCACACCCGGAAGCGGGCGACCACCTCGCGCAGCTCGCCCGCGATCTGGGTGAGCTCCGACATCGACGCGTCCGCCTCGCCGAGGGCGGACGTGGTGGCCTGGGCCGCGCTGGCGACCGCGTTGATGTTGCCGGCGATGGTGGAGCTGCCGTTCGCCGCCTCGCCGATGCTGCGGCTCATCTCGTTGGTGGTGGCGGTCTGCTCCTCGACGGCCGACGCGATCGTCACCTGGTAGTCGTTGATCTCCGAGATGATGCGCGAGATCTCCTGGATCGCGGTGACCGCGTTCTCGGTGTCGGCCTGGATCGCCTGCACCCGCTGAGAGATGTCCTCGGTGGCTTTCGCGGTCTCCTGCGCCAAGTCCTTGACCTCGGTGGCGACGACGGCGAAGCCCTTGCCGGCCTCGCCCGCGCGGGCCGCCTCGATCGTCGCGTTGAGGGCCAGCAGGTTCGTCTGCTCGGCGATCGTCGTGATCGTCTTGACCACGTCGCCGATCTCCGCGGACGAGGCGCCCAGCTTGGCGACCGTGTCATTGGTGGCCTGGGCGACCCCGACCGCCCGCGCGGCCACCTGGGCGGCGCTGCTCGCGTTCTGCGAGATCTCCCGGATCGACGCGCCCATCTCGTCACTGCCCGCCGCTACCGACTGCACGCTGGCGGAGACCTCGCCGGCCGTCCCGGCGACCAGGCCGGCCTGCTCGGAGGCCTCCCGGGACTCGGCGTCCAGCCGGGTGGTGATGCTGCCCAGCCGCTCGGTGACCGAGCCGAGCGTGCCGGCGTCGTGGGTGAGCTGCCGGACCGTGGTCTGCAACCCCTCGCGGGCGCGGTTCACCGCCTGCGCCATCTGGCCGAGCTCGTCGCGGGAGCGGACCTCGGCGGCCACGGTCAGGTCACCGTCGGCGACCGCGCGCAGCGCCGCGGACACGGTGGCGAGCTGCCGCCGGATCAGCCGGGCCACGCCGAACCCGACGAACGCCGCCACCACGAAACCGATCACCAGACCGGACAGGGTGATCCAGCGGGACCGTTGATAGGCCCGGTTGCCCTCCGCGGTCATCTCGTCCGCGTCGGCCTCCTCGGCCGCCTGCAACGCCTCCATCGAGGTGTTGATGCCGTCCTCGGCGTCGGTGAACGCCTTCAGGATCTGGTCGGCGGCCGGCATCTGGAATCCGGCCGGCGGCGTCTTCCCGAAGATGAGCACGTCACGCAGCGCCCGGTACCGCGTCATGGCGGTGGCGAACGAGTCCAGCCGGGTCAGCCTGTCCTGCGCCCCGGAATCGGTGGCGATCTGCCGGTAGGTGGCGACCGACGCGTCGATCAGCTTGTCCGCGTCGGCCGCGCCGGTCAGCCCGAGCTGGTAGAGCTGGTCGTTCTTCTGGCTCTGACCGGACGACACGAGCAGCATGCCGCGGAACATGTTGGTCATGCCCTCACGCATGTTCGCGACCTGCTCCATGCTGTCCACGTGGTGGCTCTTCATGATGCCGAGGTCGTCGCTGAGCTGTGACATGCGGGTCAGCGACACCCCGGTGACCACCAGCGCGACCACGGCGACACAGGCCGCGGTGATGGTGCTCTTGATCAGCAGGCTGCGGTCGCCGAGGACCCGCTCCAGCAGGCCACGCGCGGCCAGGGGCGTGGTCCGCCCGGTGGCGCTGGTGTCCGGTTGCATCAAGCCCTCCCTGGTGGCAGGACCCACTCTAGAAGCCGTCTCACGTCTTTTCGGCGGTATCGCCCAAGTCGTGCTGGGAGTTGTCCCTCGCGGGCCGGTAGGCTGCGAAGATGGCCGACGAGGAGGTGGTCCGGGAGCTGCTCGCCGCCGTGCCCGCCGGTTGCACCTGGCTGGTTCCGATCACCGGTGACGACGGCGCGATCCTCGACTTCCGGGTCGCCGCGACCAGCGACCAGATCCGGGACATCTACGGCCGCGGCGCGCAACGGGTCGACAGCCGGCTCTGTGAGCTCTACCCGTCGCTGATGGACGGCCCGCTCTGGCGGCTCTACATCCAGGTGATGACCACCGGTGAGCCCGGCCGCATGGACGAGTTCCGCTACGACGGCTCCCAGTTCGAGATCAACGTCCACCGTGTGCTCGGCGGCCTGCTGGTCTGGTGGACCCGGGTCGACGAGCACCGCCGCCGGATGGAGAGCACCG
>KL571471.1:13646-13838 GCA_000715855.1 Actinoplanes liguriensis | reverse complement strand
CCGCCGCCGGATGGAGAGCACCGAGCTGCTCGGCAGCCTCGGCTGGGCGGAATACGAGCTGGTCAACGGCCAGTCCGAGTGGTCACCGGGGATGTATCGGATCTTCGCGCGCGACCCCGCCCAGGGCCCGCTGTCCCGCGCCGACCAGGCCGCCGCCATCGTCGACGAGGACCGGGGGATCGCCGAGGCCGC
>KL571471.1:12420-13405 GCA_000715855.1 Actinoplanes liguriensis | reverse complement strand
GAGGCCGCCTGGCAGACCCTCGACGTCGGCGCCACCTCGGACGTGACCGTCCGCTTCCGGATCGACGGCCAGGTCAAACACCTGCGCATCCTCTCCGACCTGTCCCGCGACGCGAGCGGGCGGCCGGTGAAGATCTACGCGGTGGTGCAGGACGTGACCGCCCGGGTCGCCTCCCGCACCGAGATCGAGCGGCTCAGCGACCAGGTCCGGCTCGGCGAGCCCGCCCTCGCCGAGCACCGCCTGGCCCGCCAGCTCCAGCAGATGATCCAGCCGGTGCCGGCCGGCTCGTTCGAGTTGGACGGTCTCCAGGCGATGGTCAGCTACCTGCCCGCCGAGAGCGCGTTGCAGGTCGGCGGCGACTGGTACCACGCGCAGACCCTTCCGGACGGCCGCGTCGCCCTCGCCGTCGGCGACGTCGCCGGGCACGGCATGGAAGCCGCCAGCGGGATGGCCCACCTGCGGTTCGCGCTGGTCGCGTGGCTGTCCGTCGGGATCCGCGACCCCGGCCAGCTGCTGCGTCACCTGAACCAGCTCTGCGCCCAGCTGGGCATCACCGCGACCGCGGTCGTCGGCGTCTACGACCCGGACACCCGCCTGCTGCCCTGGGCCCGCGCCGGCCACATGGCCCCGATGCTCGGCCGCGCCGGCCACAGCGTCGACCTCGACCGACCACCCGGCCTGCTGCTCGGCGCCGAGACCGAAGCCGACTTCCCGGTCGCCAGCGCCCGGCTGCACCCCGGTGACCTGGTGCTCTTCTACACCGACGGTCTCGTGGAACGCCGCGGCGACGTGACCCGCCGCGCCGCCGAGGTCCGCGGCCACCTCAGCGCGGTCTCGGCCGCCCCCGGAACCGACCCGCTCCCCACGATCCACCGCCTGCTGCACGCGCCGAGCCCGGACGACGACACGTGCACGCTTGCCGTACACGTCAGAACCTGAAGAACTTTCATTTCCTATCTCCGCGGTGGTCACCCTCCGCCGCTCC
>KL571471.1:11615-12156 GCA_000715855.1 Actinoplanes liguriensis | reverse complement strand
CGTCCGTGGCGGGTCAAGCTCACCCCAACCCCGGTCGTCGGCTGGCGCCGGCGGTCGTTTTCCGGCCGGTTCTCAGGCGTGAATGCCAGCCCGTTGTCGCCGGCTGGCTCTGACCGTGGTTATGCGTGCTCGATAACCACGGTCAGGACCAGCCCGGTTGCTCGGCCGGCGCTGGTGGTTGCCGGGACTCGGCGGCGAGCGGCGGCAAGAGGTGAGCGCCGGACCGGGTGGCCGGCGGGCCGTGCCTCGTCGGGAGGGTGAGTGGCGGCTGGTCGGTCACCGGCGGCGTGAGTGGCCGGCTGGCGGACCGTGATCCGGCCGGAAGAGTGAGCGGACGACAACACCCGCACCCTCGCGGTCCACGTCCGGAACTGATCGCCCGCATCCGCCGTGGGTGGTGGCGGTTACCCCCGAACCAGGCTGGGCGGGGCTCCGCCGTACGTCCGAATTGGTCTTGATCTTGATGTTGCCTACCGTGTGTAGATCCAGATCGAGCCGCCGACGAGTTCCCGCTGCTGGCTCTGTCTCTTATACACATCTC
>KL571471.1:6961-11351 GCA_000715855.1 Actinoplanes liguriensis | reverse complement strand
GAGAGAGGCGTTCCGGTCGCTCTTGGGCGGCAGGCACAGGGTGGTCGGCGCGAGGCAGTGAGTGGAGATCACGATCACGCCGTGCACCTGGTCCAGCGGGACGGTGAACGGGCTGAGCGCGTCGATCTCGTAGTACGCCGGCTCGCCGCGCCCCTTGTAGATCAGGTAGACCGGCTGGCCCGGGTACGCCTCCTGCACGCGCTTGCCGACCCGGGCGAGGTCCTGACCCCAGTCGACGTTCGAGTCGGTCAGGTACTTGTGCGTGCCGTCGACCCCGCCGAACGCCTCGTTGGAGTACGCCAGATAGTACGGAAAGGTGTTGATCGAGCTGACCGCGACGTAGAGCGTGAGCAGCCCCGCGACCACGTGCATCCAGCGGCGGCGGAACGCCACGACGGTGGCCGCGACCACCGCGAGGATCACCGGCACGAAGATCGCGTAACGGACACCCCAGTTGCGGGAGCCGGTCATCGCGACCAGGGTCAGCACCAGCGTCGGGAGCAGCACGTACGGCGCGGCGGCGCGCAGCCGCGGGGTGATCAGCATGCCGATCGTGCCCAGCACCCAGAGGGCGAGCATGCCGATCGGCTCCTTGACCAGCAGCGCGGCCGGGATGTAGTACCACTTCGAGCCGAGGTAGTCCTCGCCGAAGAGGAACGCCGGATACTTGCCGTCCTCGAGGTTGAACTGGTAGCGCATGCCGTCCCGGAACGACGCCGGGTACGGCAGCAGCTTCACGATGGTCGCCTTGATCCCGGAGAGCTCGTGGAGGCTGGCCGGCGTCACCCAGTGCATGCCCGGGTCGACGACGAAATACGTGGCCCAGACCGTGACGATCGAGATCGCGATGACCCCGGCCGCCGCGGCGACCCCGATGCCGAGCGTCCTCATGGTCTTCGCCCGGCCCAGCCCGTGGGCCCGCGCGGCGTGCGGGCCGGGACCGCGCCCGCCAGAGCAGCCAGAGCGCGGTCAGCAGGAAACCGGCGGCGGGCATGTCGACGTTCGCCAGGGAGCCGTAGGCGATGACGTCGGGCGAGAACGCGTAGAGCGCGAGCGCGGCCAGACCGCCGAGCGGGCCGGTCAGATCACGGGCGAAGGCGAAAACGACCAGACCGAACAGCAGAGTCAGCAGGATCATCGGCAGACGGGCGGCGAGGAGCACCTGTTGCCCGTCATTGCCGTGTTCGTAGAGAACAGCGTGGCCGAGGGACCACTGACTGACCGGGTAGGGCTTGTCCAGGTTCACGTGGACGAACGCGAGTCCGGTCGCCATGACGATCTTGGCGAGCGGCGGGTGCTCGTAGTTGTAGGTGTAGCTGTGGTCCTTGAGATAGGTGACCGCGGTGCCGAGGTAGACACCCTCGTCGACCGTCGCGCCTGCTGACGGGCCGTGGTGACCATGGCGATCGCCATCTGGCCGAGGAACACCGCGATCACCAGTACGGTCATCCAGGGACGCCACCGCGATCGGGCCGTCACCCGGTCGCCGGCCCGCTGTTGGGCCGGGATGACCGGGCTGTCCCGAACGGTCTCCGCCGCCACCGCTTCCTAGCTCATCGAGCTGATTCCTCCCCAGAATCCGATTCAGCTTCCGCCGAGTCGGCCGCCATAATGACACGGCCCGATCTCGCGGCCCGGTCGCGGTCGTCGATGTCGGCAGCATTCCCGATGCGCCGGCGGAGTCCCGGTTCGAGACCTCAGCCGGGGGCCTTCTCGGACGGTGGGTGCGGGGACCGGCAGTCAGAGGTTCAGGCAGATGCGGACCAGGGTGCCGCCGGGCACGTCGGTCGTGTAGACCGCGTCGCACACCCGCTCCACGATGGCCAGCCCCCGCCCCCGGATCGCCTCGGCCGACGGCATGGTCCGCCCGAACGGCCGCGGCCCGCCACCGTCCACCACGTCGCAGACGAGCTGCCCGTCCTGCGCCCACACCCGGATGTGCCCGCCCCCACCGGTGTGCTGGAGCGTGTTCGTCGTCAGCTCACTGACCGCGAGCGTGAGCAGGTCGACGCGGGCGGCGGGGAGGCCGAGGGCGCGGGCCCGCTCGGCGACGAAGCTGCGGACGGTGCGCAGGTCGTCGGGCTCGGTGTACGACATCCCGTCGACGTCGGTCGGCTGCTCAGGCATGACGGCGCTCTTCAGCCGGCGCTTTGAGCAGCGCGTCCAACCCGGTCAGTTCGAGGACGGCGGCGACCGGGCCGCCGGCGTTCAGCACGTACAGCCGGCCACCGCGGCCCTGTGCCGCGTGATGTGCGGTGACCAGGGCGTGCACGCCGGTGGAGTCGAGGAAGCCGACCGCGGACACGTCGACGAAGACGGCACGGGACCGGCTCACGGCGTCGAGCAGCGCGGCGGTCAGCCGATCGCGGGCGGTGAGATCGCAGTCGCCGGTCAGGAAAAGCGTGACACGGCCGGGCTCGGCGACTGTCCTCGCCTCGAAACTCGCCATCGACCGCCGTACCTTTCCCTGCCGCGGGGAAGTCTGCCCGGCCCATCATGACACCCGGCGGCGCGAAACGCGCCTACCGGAGTAATCCGGGACCGGAAAGGAATACGCGCGGACACCGGACCGGCCGGCGCCCGCGCGTACTTTCCTACCGGGATCAGGCCTGGGCCAGAGCCTCGCAGCAGGTGTCGATCAGCAGGCGGGTGACCACGTAGGGGTCGACGTTCGCGTTCGGGCGGCGGTCCTCGATGTAACCCTTGCCGTCCTTCTCGACCTGCCACGGGATGCGCACCGACGCGCCGCGGTCCGACACGCCGTAGCTGTACTCGGTCCACGGGGCGGTCTCGTGCAGGCCGGTGAGGCGCTGGTCGATGCCGGCGCCGTAGCCGTCGACGTGCTCCTGGCGCTTCTTGCCCAGCGACTCGGCCGCGGTGATGATCGCGTCGTAGCTCTCGCGCATCGCCTTGGTGGAGAAGTTGGTGTGCGCGCCGGCGCCGTTCCAGTCGCCCTTGACCGGCTTCGGGTCGAGGGTCGCGGACACGCCGTAGTCCTCGGCGATGCGGTAGAGCAGCCAGCGGGCGACCCACAGCTCGTCGGCCACCTGCGGGGCGGCGACGGGGCCGATCTGGAATTCCCACTGACCGGGCATGACCTCGGCGTTGATGCCGGACAGGTGCAGGCCGGCCTCGAGGCAGGCGTCCATGTGGGTCTCGACGATCTCACGGCCGAAGACCTCGTCCGCGCCGACGCCGCAGTAGTAGCCACCCTGCGGGGCGGGGAAGCCGCCGCCGACCGGGAAGCCGAGCGGGCGGCCGTCCTTGAAGAAGGTGTACTCCTGCTCGATGCCGAAGATCGGCTCCTGGTCCGCGTACTTGGCGGCGGACGCGACGCAGGCGGCGCGGGTGTTCGTCGGGTGCGGGGTGCCGTCGATCAGCTCGACCTCGCACAGCACGAGGATGCTGTCGCCGCCGCGGATCGGGTCCGGACAGGTGAAGACCGGCCGCAGCACGCAGTCCGACTTGTCACCGGGCGCCTGGTTGGTGCTGGAACCGTCGAAACCCCAGATCGGCGGCTGCTCGCCGGCGGCCAGGATCTTGGTCTTCGACCGCAGCTTCGCGGTGGGCTGGGTTCCGTCGACCCACAGGTACTCGGCCTTGACAGCCATTCACTTCTCCTCAGACGAAATACGCCGCCGGTTGGCAGTGCCGGACGACCCTGGCGCGGCGCGAGGAGGCTAACGGCCGAAGATCAAATCCATGTTTCCGATCCCGACCAGCGGACGAGTGATCCTGGTAACCGATCGGTCACCATTGTTTGCCGCTGAGGCGCAGAGCGTCGCAGGCCGCGGCGATGTGCGGCGCGTCCCGGCCGGCCGCGCGGGTGGCCAGGTAGACCGTGTTGATCGGCGGGTCGGCGGTCGGCAGCACGTCGGTCAGCACACCGGCGGCGAGGTCCTCGACGATCAGGTAGCGCGGCAGGACGGTGACGCCTATCCCGGCGATCGCGGCGGCGCGCAGCGCCCGCAGATCGGGCACGACCAGCACGGCCCGCTTCGGTGGCGCCTGACCGAGGACATGCCGCCACCATCGACGGACGATGGGCAATTCTTCGGCGTACGACATCAGCGGCGCCCGCTGCAGGTCGGCGACCGGCAGCAGTGAGGGCGCGGCGACCAGCACGAACTCCTCGTCGCAGAGCGGCTCCGCGTGCAGGCCGGCCCGGCGCGGCCGGATCGCCGAGACCACCAGGTCGAGGCGGCCCTCGGCGAGCTCGGCGAGCAGGTCGTCGGCGAGTCCGAGCCGGACCCGGACGGAGACCCCGGCGGCGATCGTCCCGGCGAGGGCGGGCAGCACCCGCGCGGTCGTCAGCTCGGCGGGCCCGCCCAGGTGCAGGGTCCGCCCAGCCGGGTCGCGGGGGTCGCGCCTGTCTCTTATACACATCTCT
>KL571471.1:2256-6800 GCA_000715855.1 Actinoplanes liguriensis | reverse complement strand
CGAGCCGGCGGGCCAGGTCGTCGGCGGCGGCGGTCGGTGTGACCCCGCGGGCGCCGCGGACGAAGAGCGGATGACCCAGCTCGGCCTCCAGCGCGCGCACCTGCGCGGTGACCGTCGGCTGTGCCAGCCCGAGCACCTCGGCGGCCCTGGTCAGGGTGCCGGCGCGGTAGACGGCGTGGAACGTGTGCAGCAGGTCGAGACTCACCATGCCATAGATTTTCCGATGGCTGCCTGCCGTTTGTCCTCTTGGTCACCGATGGCCTGTCCGGGGCAGAGTTCGGGGCGAGGCGAACACCGAGGAGAGGACGAGACCATGGCGAGGATCCTGATCGGCCTGACCAGCCACGGCGACCTGGGCGGGCTGCGCGCGACCGGCTACTACCTGCCCGAGGCGGCGCACCCGTGGCACGTGTTCACCGAGGCCGGGCACGAGGTCGAGTTCGCCAGCGTGGCCGGGGGTGAGCCGCCGGTCGACGGGGTGGACCTGAGCGACCCGATCCAGAAGGCGTTCACCGAGGACGAGGGCGTGCGGGCGAAGGTGGCGGGCACGCCGCGGTTCGCCGACCTGGACCCGGCCGGTTATGACGCGGTGCTGTTCGCCGGTGGGCACGGCGCGATGTGGGACTTCCCCGGTGACGAGGGCCTGATCCGCTTCGGCCGGGGCGTCTACGAGCAGGGCGGGGTGGTGGCCGCGGTCTGCCACGGGCCGGCCGCGCTGGTCGGGCTCACGCTCTCCGACGGGACGCCGGTCGTGGCCGGCAAGCGGGTCGCCGGGTTCACCGACAGCGAGGAGGCCGCGGCGGGGCTGACCGAGGTGGTGCCGTTCCTGCTGCAGACCACTCTGGAGAAGCTCGGCGGCAAGCACTCCGGGGCGGCCGACTGGCAACCGCACGTGGTCACCGACGGACGCCTGGTGACGGGGCAGAACCCGGCTTCGTCCACCGGTGTGGCGGAGGAAGTGCTGAAGGTCCTGTCCACATCGAAGCGATAGGCCCATAATGTGACGGGCCCCACAGCCTTGCCCGGGGCGGGCCCAGCAACGACGATCGGGGGAAGCAGGGCGGAGGAGGCGGGGCCGTGCACACCCAGAGGATCGTCGTCGGCTACGACGGGTCGCTCGAAGCGCGTAAGGCGGCGCGCTGGGCGTTCGACGAGGCCGAGCGCAGCGGCATGCCGGTCGAGCTGGTCTACGCGTACGAGTGGCCCAGTTACGTCCCGGCCGCCGCGATGATGCCGGCCGCCGCGGTCTACCCGGATCTCGACACCGACCTGGCCGTCGCCGACATGCTCGGCCGGGCCGTGGGCACCGCGGACCGGACCCACCCCGGCGTGCGGGTGTCGGCGCGGGTCGAGCACTCCACCGCCGCGGTCGCGCTGATCCAGCGGGCCTCCGACGCGGCCCTGGTCGTGCTCGGCGGGCGCCGGCCCACCGGGGTGCGCGCGTGGCTCGGCTCGACCAGCGGCTCGGTCAGCGCGCACTCCCGCTGCCCGGTGGTCGTGGTCCGCGGCGAGCCGCGGGTCACCGACCCGGTGGTGGCCGGGGTGGACGAGTCGGAGGCGGCCGGGCTGGTGCTGGGCTTCGCGTTCGAGCAGGCCGCGGTGCGGGGCGTCGCGGTGCGGGCGGTGCACGGCTGGTCGCCGCCGGACGGGCGGGACATGCTCTGCGAGACGAACCTGCGCGCGGTCACCGAGGAGCGCGGCCGGCTGGAGGCGATGGTGGGCTGCTGGCGCCGGCGGTTCCCGGGCGTGCCGGTCAGCGCCGAGATCGTGATCGGCTCGCCCGGTGAGGTGCTGGCGCAGGCCGCGGCGGGCGCGCAGCTCGTGGTGGCCGGCGCCCGTTCCCGGCGTGCGCTGCGCGTGGCGCTGCGGCCGTCGGTGGGACGGCACCTGCTGCACCGGGCGCGTTGCACGGTCGCACTGGTCACGCGGACGCGTACGGCAATCCGGTTCTGACCTTGATCTGGATCTTGATCGTGCCGGGTCAGATCTTGCCGGCGTCCAGGTCTTCCAGGATGCGCTCGAGGAATTTCGGGGTCTCGGCGGGCGGCTGCGCCTCGATGAACAACCGGCCGATCGCCGCGGCGTAGTTGTCCACCTCCTCGCGTTTGTCGAGGTAGAGAGCGCTGGTCAGGTGCTCGATGTAGACGACGTCGGGCAGCTCCTCGTGCGGGAAGCGCAGGATGCTGAACGCGCCGCCCGCAGCCGCGTGGCCGCCGGAGTCGAACGGGACGACCTGCAGCCGCACGTTCGGCGAGTCGCACGTCTCGATCAGCGCGACGATCTGCTCGCGCAGCACCGCCCGCCCGCCGATCGGCCGGCGCAGCACCGCCTCGTCGAGCACCGCCCAGAGCCGTGGCGCGTCCGGGCGCTGCAGCACCTTCTTGCGCTCCATCCGCAGGCCGGCCCGCCGGTCGATCTCGTCCGCGGCGGCGTTGCCGTGGCCGAGCCGGATGACCGCCCGCGCGTACGCGTCGGTCTGCAGCAGCCCCGGGACGAACTGGACCTCGTACGTCCGGATCAGCTCGGCCGCCTGCTCCAGGTCCAGATAGTTCTGGAACCAGCCGTCCAGCACGTCGCCGTAGGAGTGCCACCAGCTCGGCGCGTTCGCCTCCCGGGTCAGCGCGAGCATCCGGTCCAGCTCGCTCCGGTCACCGACGCCGTAGAGCCGGAGGAGGTCGACGATGTCGCGCTCCTTGAAGCCGACGCGGCCCAGCTCCATCCGGCTGATCTTGGACTCCGACGCCCGGATCTCATACCCCGCCTGCTCGCGGGTGAGCCCGCTCGCCCGGCGCAGGGCACGAAGGTGAGCGCCGACCTGAAGCCGGCGCACCGTCGAGCCACCTATGTCGTGTTCCTCCGCCAAGGAAACCTCCTCGGGGGCAGCCTAGACACTCGACCAGGAAGAGGCGATCAGGACTTGCGGCCGACCGCGCAGAACTGGCTGATCTCGGGAGTTTCCGCCGCGTCCGCGTCCGGGCGCCAGCGGGTCACCGACACCACGCCGGGCTCGACGAGCTCCAGACCGTCGAAGAGCGCCGCGATCCGCTCCGGGGTGCGCAGGTGGTATTTCGGGTTCGCCGAGATGTTCCAGATCCGGGTGGCCTCGCGGACCTCCGGGTCGGTGTCGCTGCCGTCGTACATCGCGAAGTAGCTCCCGGAGGGGAACCGGGACAGCAGCGAGTCGATGATCTTCTTGGCTTCCTCGTCGGACTCGATGTGGCCGAGAATGCCCATCAGCATCAGTGCGACCGGCTGGTTCAGGTCGAGCGTCTCCGCGGCCTGCGCCAGGATCCGCTCCGGATCGCGCAGGTCGGCGTCGATGTACGCGGTCTTCCCCTCCGCCGTGCTGGTCAGCAGCGCGCGGGCGTGAGCGAGGACGAGCGGGTCGTTGTCCACGTAGACGATCTTCGCGGCCGGGTTGGTGGCCTGCGCGACCTCATGCGTGTTGTCCGCGGTGGGCAGCCCGGTGCCGATGTCCAGGAACTGGGTGACCCCGGCCTCGCCGGCCAGGTAGCGCACGGCACGCACCAGATACTGCCGGGAGAGGCGGGCGTGGGTGGCGAAGTGCGGCAGGGAGGCGACGATCTGGTCGCCGACCGCACGGTCCACCTCGAAGTTGTCCTTGCCGCCGAGCAGGTAGTTCCAGATCCGGGCGGTCTGCGGAACGCTGGTGTCGAGCTTGGGGGTGGCATCCTCGGTCACGCGCGCACATCCTCCGGGCAGGGCGGACCCGTTGTCCTTTGTGGATCCGCGGCGATCGGTTGGCGCCAGCATACCCATCACCGTCCGGGGAGTCCTCACGTCATCGGCGCGCCGTTCGTCAGGCTGGTGGCGACGGCGCCGACCGCGGAGAGCACCAGCCGCAGTCGTTCCCGTAGCCCGGTCACCGCCTCGACGGTCCGATCCGGATCACCGGAGTGGGCCGCGGCCATCACCCGGTCACAGGTCTCGGCGAGCGTCGTCGCCCCGAGGTTGGCGGCGACACCCTTCAACTGGTGTGCGCTCTGCCGGACGCCCTCGAGATCGTCGAGGGCCAGCGCCTGCAGGATCTCCTCCAGCAACTGCGGCGCGCCGTCGGACAACCGGCGCAGCAGGCCGGCCAGGACCGGTGGGCCGAGACCGGGGCCCGCGTCGCGCAACTGGGCCAGCCGGGCCTCGATCTGCGCCCGTTCCCGGCCCGCGGCCGTCCAGGCGCCCAGCGTCGCCGCGAGGTCGGCGGTCATCACCGGCTTGGCGACGTAGTCGTCCATCCCGGCGGCCAGGCAGCGCTCCCGGTCCTCGGCGAGCGCCCCGGCCGTCATCGCGATGATCGGGACGTGCCGGGCGCCGCTCTCGGCCTCCCGGATCGCCGCCGTCGCCTGGTAGCCGTCCATCTCCGGCATCAGGCAGTCCATCAGGATCGCCCGGTAGTCGCCGGTCGCGGCCAGGTCCACCGCCTCCCGGCCGTTCGCGGCGATCTCCGCCCGGTAGCCGAGGCCGGACAGCAGCCCGGCGGCGACGATCTGGTTGATCTCGTTGTCCTCGACCAGCAGGACGAGACCGTC
>KL571471.1:0-2019 GCA_000715855.1 Actinoplanes liguriensis | reverse complement strand
ATGTGTATAAGAGACAGCGCCGGGCCGCGGCGCGACCGGCTCCCCGGCCGGCCACAGCGGGACGGTGAACCAGAACGTGCTGCCCTGCCCGAGCCGGCTGCTGAACCGCAGCTCACCGCCGAGCAGCGCGACCATCTCCCGGCTGATGGCGAGCCCCAGACCGGTGCCGCCGAAACGACGGGTGGTCGTCGCGTCGCCCTGCACGAACGGCTCGAAGAGGCCGCTCTGGCGCTCCTCGTCGATCCCGATGCCGGTGTCGGTGACCGTGAAGCGGATCGCTGTCGCGCCGCCCGGGCCGGTCTTCGGCTCGCCGTCCGGCGCCGCGGTGAGCGTCACCTCGCCGCTCAGGGTGAACTTGACCGCGTTGCCGGCCAGGTTCAGCAGCACCTGCCGCAGCTTCCCGGCGTCGCCGCGGGCCGGGGCGGGCACCCCCGGGTCGCACCGGACCCGGACGACCGGCCCGCTCCTCCCGGCGGTGCCGCGGACCAGGGCGGCGACGTCGTCGAGCAGCCGGACCGGGTCGAAGGCGACCCGCTCCACGACGGCCTTGCCGGCCTCCAGCTTCGAGAAGTCGAGGATGTCGTTGACGACGGCGAGCAGGGCCAGGCCCGCGTCGTGGATCCCGGTCGCGTACCGGCGCTGCACCTCGTCCAGCGTGGTCCCGATGAGCAGGTCGCTCAGCCCGATCACGCCGTTCATCGGGGTCCGGATCTCGTGGCTCATCGTGGCCAGGAACTGGGACTTGAGCCGTGCGGTCTCCAGCGCCTGGTCCCGCGCCTGCTCCAGGGCCAGCTCGGTCTGCCGGCGGGCGGTGATGTCGCGGGCGAAGGCGTGGAAGGTCGACGGGCCACCGAGCCGGATCCGCCACATCGTCAGCTCGACCGGCACCTCCTGGCCACCGCTGTGCCGGGCGAACATCTCGGTCGGCCGGTCCAGGAGGCGATCCCAGCGCCCGTCGAGGATGCGCTCCAGGGCCGGCGCGTAGCGGGCGGGCAGCACCGTCTCGCTCGGGGGCCGGCCGATCACCTGGTGCCGGGCCCAGCCGAGCAACTGCTGGGCCTGCCGGTTCCACTCGGTGATCAGGCCGTGCTCGTCGATGCTCAGGAACGGGTCGCTGGCCGCCGTCATGATCAGGCGGAACTGCTCGCGCTCGATGCGCAGCCGGCGCTCCGCCTCCACCTCGGCGGTGATGTCGTGCGAGATCGTCGACGCCCCGACGACCGCTCCGGAGACGTCACGGACCGGCGCCATGCTCAGCGACACCGAGATGATCCGGCCGTCCTTGCGGACACGCTGCGTCTCGTGGTGCCGGATCACCTCGCCGCGGCGGATCCGGGCGAACAGGCCGCGCTCCTCGTCCGGCCGGTCCGGCGGCAGCATTCTCGTGATGTC
This sequence comes from Actinoplanes liguriensis, assembly GCA_000715855.1. Lineage (GTDB taxonomy): Bacteria > Actinomycetota > Actinomycetes > Mycobacteriales > Micromonosporaceae > Actinoplanes > Actinoplanes liguriensis. The sequence continues at coordinate 627 of KL571471.1, read as the reverse complement.
GTTGCCCAGCATCTCGGCGGCGGTGTAGCCGTACAGGTTCTCGGCGCCCGGGTTCCAGGTGAGGATCGTGCCGTCCAGCGACTTGCTCACGATCGAGTCGTTGGACGCCGCGACGATGCCGGCCAGCTGCGCGTTTACCTCGGCCTGCTGGAGACGCTCGGTGATGTCCTGGATCGCGGCGAACACCACCGTCCGGCCGTCCGATTCGACCGCCGACAGGCTGATCTCGACCGGGAACGCGGTGCCGTCCGCGCGGCACCCGGTCAGGTGCATGCCGTGACCCATCGGGCGCGGCGAGGGATCGTCGAGATAGCGCTGCCGGTGGCCGGCGTGCCGATGCCGCTGGGCCGCCGGCACCAGAACCTCGACCGGGGAGCCGGCCAGCTGCTCCCAGGAGTAGCCGAACAGGGCGAGCGCGCGGGCGTTGGCGAGCAGGATCGCCCCGTCCGGCGCCGCGCAGATCATCGCCTCGGGCGAGGCGTCCAGCAGCGCACGGAGCCGGCCCTCCGCATGCCGCAGGGCGGTCACCTCGTTGGCCACACTGCAGATCGCGTACGGCCGGCCGGCGTCCCGCAGAGCGAACATCGTCACCACGTACGCGCGGCTGCCGTGTGCCGCGGGCAGCTC
>KL571470.1:10651-15199 GCA_000715855.1 Actinoplanes liguriensis | reverse complement strand
GCCCGCTCTCGCCCCGCGCCGCCCCCGCGCCGGGCGGGTTTGGCCCGGTGAAGGGCTGGGGTGGGGCGCCGGGGGTGTGGAGGGGTGTGGCCTGTTTGCGCGGGGGTGTGCCGGATGGCGCAGGGGACCGGGACTACTTCTCGGTGAGGTTGGTGAGCGGGGTGGGCATGTTGATGTTGGCTGGGGCGTTCCACTTCTGGATGTCGGCCGTGGTGCACGTGGCGACCTTGACCTTGCTCGTGCCGTCGCCGTGGAAGTCGGCTGAGACTCCGCTGCCCTGCTCGGTCGGCTGGAGGCAGTTTCCCTTGTAGTCCATGATCCGGTAGCTGGTGCCGTAGTCGCCGGTGTCGTGGTAGACCGTCCAGGTCAGCGCGGTCTGGGCCTGCGTTGCCGCGTCCTTGCACTGGGTCACCGTCACCCAGGACGTCGAGGTGGCGGTGCCGGGCGACTTCAGGCAGTAGTTGTTGGCACTGATGTCGATCTTCTTGCCCGCGGAGTCGTAGTAGGCGCTGTTCGCGTTGCTGTTGGCGGCGTAGTTGTTGACGATGATCGGCCCGGATTTGGAGATCGCCGGCAGCACCGGCACCGGGTGCACCCACTGCTGGTTGAAGTCGACGAGCGCGCCCGGGTCCTGCTTGCAGAACCAGGCGATCATGTAGGAGGCGCCCATGTTCTTGCTGGTCACGTCGAGGCACCGGCTGAACTGCTTGTAGTTGACCAGCTGGTTGGTGGCGTCGCTGGCCATGCCGGCGCCGACGCCGGGGGCCGAGTACCAGACGTTCTTCGTCGAGCTCGCGCCGCATCCGGCGAGGACCACGGCCTTGTCGGTGGACGATCCCGGGGTCTTGATGTTCATGCAGTAACTGCCGTCGGACTTGCTGGCCGTCGTGGTGGCGTGGAAGACGCTGCTGCCGTCGAGTGCCCACTGGAACGTGGTGGTCCGGACGGTGGGGCAGGCCTGGAAGACGATCGCGGTGGTGCCGCTGACCTTGGTGGAGGCGGCGAAGAGGCACATGCCCAGCGACGCGGTCGACGACTCCGAGTAGATCAGCTTGAGGTAGAGGTCGGCGGTGTAGCCGAACTGCTGCTGGCTGCTGCCGTTGCAGGTCTGCACGGTGACCGCGGTCCCGGCCGCCGGGCTGGCGGCCGAGCCGGCGTCGAGGCACTGGTCGCCCAGCGTGCTGCTGGAGATCTTGATGCGGCCGCCGGGGATGTTGGTGTTGCTGGTGGAGAAGACGTAGGTGGCGGTGAGGGTCCGCGTGATCGCCCCGTTGGTGCCGGCTGACGTGACGACCGCGGTGGTGGGCACGTCGTTGACCGCGCAGCCGCCCATCGCGTTGCCGTCACGGTCGCGGTAGATCACGGTCACGGTGTAGCTCGACGTGATGCTGCCCCCGGTCGAGCCGGTGGTCCCGGTCATCGTGCAGGGCGGCATGTTCTCCAGGTAGCCGTTCTGCTCGTCGTCCGAGGCGGCGCGGACGCGGGCCATCATCACGTCCATGCCGGCCTGGGCGGCGTCCAGGGCGGCGCCCCGCTGGTCGTACCCCTGAGTGTTCTTGATCTGCCGGACGACGATCGGGACCAGGGTCGCGGAGAGCGACAGCACAACGGTCACCACCAGCATCGCGAGCGGCAGCGACCCTTCGTCCCGGCGCAGCGAGACCACCGGCGTAAAAGAGCGGCGCAGGGAGACGACCGGCGTGAACGAGCGGCGCAGGGAGACGACCGGCGTGAACGAACGGCGCAGCGAGACCAGCGGGGTGAAAGCGCGAGCACGAAAGCGGGAGCTGGTGGGTGAGCCGGAACGGCGGAGTGGGAGCCTCATGCGGCCGGCCTTCCCTTGCTGCAGTCGTTGAGCGTCGGCGTGTTGCGGTTCGTGTTCTGGGCCGTGAACAGCACGTCCAGGGGCAGTTCGGTGGTGCCGACCTTGCCGCTGAACCGCAGCCGGATCTGGCTGTGCTCGAGCTCGTAGCTGCGCCCGACCCCGCTCACGTTCGGGGTCGCCGACGCGTACGGCTGATCCCCGGGCTCGTACACGGTGAACGGCGCGATGGCACCGGTCTGTGCCAGGTCCCCGGCGATCGTCAGCGCGGTGCCCGGCGTGGTGGACGGCAGGGTCCAGACCGAGCGGGTCAGCGCACCGTTGAGGAACTTGAGCTGCTGGCAGTTGGTGTTGGTGGCGTATTCCACGTACCAGGCGTCGCCCACCTTGCCGGGGGTGTTCACCCAGGTCGCGTACCGCAGTTCCTTGTCCAGCCGGCGGAAGCTGTTGCCGACCTGGTCGCGGGCGGCGGCGAGACCGTCGGTCCGGTTGACGTCGGAGTAGACCTCGGTGATCGCCCCGGTGACGATCACCATGACGAACGACATGATCGCGGTGGCGACGATGATGTCGATCAGGGAGAAGCCTTCGTCCCCGGTCTCCGGCGTCTCGATGTCGTCGCTCATGTGATCTTCCAGACGAGGGTGAGGATGCTGGTGCTGGCCGGCGTCAGCGAGGTGGCCGTCGCGGTGACCGTGTAGGTGCCGGCCGTGGTCGGCGTCCCGGCGATCGTCGCGGTCAGCGCGTTGTAGCTCAGCCCGGCCGGCAGCCCGGTGACGGTGATCGTGGGCGACAGGCCCAGCAACGTCCCGTTCGTGGCCAGGGCCAGTGACGCCGCGGTGCCCTTGGCCGTCGTCTGGTCGGGCGCGGTCAGCGCCGGCGCCGTGAAGATCAGCGAGTCGCTGGTGGTCACGATGACCGCGATCTGCTGACTGAGGGTGCCTCCGGAGCCGTCGGTGGCGGTGATCGTCGGCAGGAACCGGCCGGACGCGGTCGACTTGCCGGAGACGGCGCCGGAGTTCTTGTTGACGGTCACGCCCGGCGGCAGGTTCGTGCCGGTGTACGTGTACTTGCCGTCACCGCCCCCGGCCACCGCGGTCAGGTCGAGCTTCGTCTTCAGGTCGATCGTCTGGTCGGACAGCCCGCTCAGGGTGAGCGCCGGGTTGACCGTCTGCGTGTACGTCTTGGCCGGCCCCGCGTGGTTGTTCGCGTCGGTGGTGATCACCGAGACGGTGTAGGTCCCGTTGGTGGTCGGGCTGCCGGTGATGGTGTTCGTCGTGGCGTCGAGCGCGAGGCCGGGCGGGAGACCGGTCACCGCGTACGTGTAGGGGGATTTTCCACCGGTGGCGGTGAGCGCCAGGCTGTACGTGTCGCCGATGCGGCTCGTGACGACGGTGACGGGCACGGTCGCGACGGGCTGGGCGAGCACGGTGAAGGTGACCGATCCGGTGCTGTTCCGGTTCACGTGGTCGGTGACGGTGGTGGTGGTGACCAGGCCACCGGTGGCGGTCGCGGTGGTCGCGGTGCCGGAGACGAGACCGGCCGCGGTCATGGTGAGCCCGGGCGGCAGCGCGCCGACGGTCCAGGTGTTCGGGAGCTGACCGCCGCGGGCCTGCATCTGGTAGGAGACGGTGTCACCGACGTACCAGGTCTGGCTGTTGTCCAGGACCTGTGGCGCCGGGCGGTTGAAGTCGAAGTTCGGCTCGGAGGCGCGCGACACCAGCGTGGTGGCGACGTAGCTGCAGGTGTTGGCGGTGGTCCGGCAGGCGCTCGGGTCCGCCCAGTTCTCCAGCACCACGACCCGGAAGAACTGCAGGATCTTGGTGGTGTCGGCGGGCGCCGCCGCACCCTTGGGGTAGACGCACTCGGTGGTGCCGGTCAGGTAGACCTCGCACTTGCCGACGAAGATGTTCTGCGTGTACGTGGTCCCCTCGACGGTGACCTGCTGGGCCGACGTGGGGATCGGGGCGTCCGCGCCGGCCGTCGAGGAGGTGTCGGTGATCATCGGGTCACCGGCCGCCTCCATCTGGGAGACGAAGGGCTTGGCGACGGTGAGAAAGCCCGCGGTGGTGGCGTCCGCGCTGAGCACGGTGTTGAACTGGGTCTGGGTGGCGGACGTGCTGCGACCGGTGAGCAGGGCGCTGCCCTTGAGGCCGCGCACCTGCTCCATGGCCGTCTCGGCGAGCTGGATCGCGGCCTGCCGGGTCCGCTGCCGGTTGACGCTGGTCAGACTGTTCACGAAGAAGGGGGCGCTGGCGACCATGGTCACGCTCAGGACCGCCAGCGCCACCACCATCTCGAGGACACTGAAGCCCTCATCACCGGTGACCGGCTGCTGCTCGACGTCCACGCGCTCTCCCAGCGTCTCGATTCGCTGAGCCTCAGATCGGCAGCCGGGAGAGCGCTTTTAGGTTTACCCGACCGGCACGGGTTCGGCGGCCGGTTCCTCCGCCGGCGCCGCGATCGTCCGGCGGCGGTCCCGGCGGTTCTCCACCATCGTGTAGAGCGTCGGGATCAGCACCAGCGTGAGCAGCGTCGACGTGACCAGGCCGCCGATCACCACGACGGCGAGGGGCTGGGAGATGAACCCGCCCGACCCGGTGATCCCGAGCGCCATCGGCAGCAGCGCGAAGATCGTCGCGAGCGCGGTCATCAGGATCGGCCGGAGCCGGCGCAGGCCGCCCTCGACCACCGCCTGCGCGACCGGCATGCCGCGCTCCCGGTAC
>KL571470.1:8824-10447 GCA_000715855.1 Actinoplanes liguriensis | reverse complement strand
CTCCCGGTACTGGTTGATCAGGTCCATCAGCACGATCGCGTTGGTCACCACGATGCCGATCAGCATCAGCAGGCCGATCAGCGCGGCGACGCCCATCGGGGTGCCGGTCACCAGCAGCAGCGCGATCGCGCCGACGAAGGCGAACGGGATCGAGACGAGCAGCACGAACGTCTGCCGGATGCTGCCGAAGACCGCGACGAGGATCAGGAAGACCAGGCCGATCGCGATCAGGATGGCCAGGATGAGTTGAGTGAAGGCGTCGTTCTGCTGCGAGGTCACCCCACCCATCTCGTACGTCGCCCCGGCCGGGAGGGTGATCCCGTCGAGCGCCGTCTGCACCGCGGTGCTGGCCGCGCCGGTGTCGTCCCCGGCCGGCGTGGCGGTGACCGTGTTGGTGCGGCCGCCGTCGACGCGTACCCGCTGGACCGGCCCGTCCACCTGGGTGACGGTGGCGACCTTGTCCAGTCGCACGGGCCCGGTCGCCGTCGTCAGCTTCAGCGCCTTGACCTCGGCGAGACTGTCCGGCGCGGTCGCGCTGGTCTTGACGATCACGTCGTGGGCGGCGCCGTTCAGGGTGACCTGGGCGGTGGTGGCGCCCTGCACCGCGGTGCGCAGCGCGGACACGATCGTCTGGTCGCTCAGGCCGTACTTCGCCGCCTGTTCTCCCTTGGCCACGATGCTGATCTGCGGCGCGCTCTCGCTCAGGTCGCTGCTCACGTCGGTGACCTGGGTGACCTTGGTGAGCGCCTGCTGGATCTGCTCGGTCGCGGCGGTCAGCGTGGCGTCGTCGGAGGCCCGCACGGACACCTCGATGTCGCTGCTGCCGAACCCGCCACCGCCGCCCTCGCCGACGGTGATCTCGCCACCGTCGGTGATCTTTCCGAGCTCACCGGTGAGGACGTCCTGGACGGCGGCCGCGTCCTCACTGGTGTTGATCGTGTAGGACACCGTGTTCCCGCTGCTGGAACCCCCGAAGAACCCGCCCGTCGACCCGACCGTCACCTGGTAGGAGTCGATCCCGCCGACCGTCGCGAGCACCTTCTCGACCCGCTGCGCCGCCCGGTCCGTGGTGGCCAGGTCGGTCCTGGCCGGCAGGGTCTGGCTGACCTGGACGCTGTCCGAGCCGGAGTCGCCGATGAAGCTCGTCTTCAGCGCGCCGGCCATCGCGACCGTGCCGATCAGCAGCAGGACGGCCGCGGTCAGCACGGTCTTGCGGCGGCGCACCGACCAGGTGATCACCGGCAGGTACATCCGGGGCAGCAGCCCGCGCCGCTCGTCGGCCTCGACGCGCTCCCGGTACGTCTCGGCGTCCTCGGTGACGACCGGGGCCTTCAGGAACCAGTACGCCAGGGCCGGCACCACGGTCAGCGACACCAGCAGGGACGCGAGCATCGCCACGGTCACGGTGATCGAGAACGCCCCGAAGAGCTCGCCGACCAGGCCGCTGACGAACGCGATCGGCAGGAACACCGCGACCGTGGTCAGCGTCGACGACGTGACGGCGGTGGCGACCTCCCGCACCGCGGTGATGATCGCGTGGCGACGATCCTCGCCGTACCCCAGATGGCGTTTGATGTTCTCGAGGACGACGATCGAGTCGTCCACCACCCGGCCCACCGCGAT
>KL571470.1:7435-8629 GCA_000715855.1 Actinoplanes liguriensis | reverse complement strand
GGTCAGGCCGCCCAGGGTGAGGATGTTCAGCGAGTAGTCCCGCCACCAGAGCACGGTCAGCGCGATCAGCAGCGACAGCGGGATCGACACCGCGGTGACCAGCGTCGACCGGCCGGACCGCAGGAACAGCACGATCACCACGATCGCCATCAGCAGGCCGAGCGCGCCCTCTTCGAGCAGGCCGTCGACGGAGTCCTTGACCTGGGGGCCGCTGTCGGACACCACGGTCAGCTTCGCGCCGTCGCCGAGCGAGGTCTCCAGATCGGCCAGTTTCGCGTGGACGTCGTCGGAGATCGAGGACGAGGACCCGCCGTGATCCATGGTGATCGACAGACCCAGGGAGGGCTTTCCGTCCGTACGCGTGATCGAAGTGATCTCCGCGTCGGAAAGCGTGACCGAGGCGATCTCCTTGAGCTGGACCGGTTTCGGCCCGGAGATCCAGAGGTTCTTGATCTGGTCGAGCGAGGTGACCGCTGACCCGACGGCGAGGCTCAGGTTCTTGCCGCTGGAGGTGATCTGACCGGCCGACGACGTGCCGCCGAGCGTGCTCAGCGCCGTCATGATCGACTGGGTCGAGGAAGGAGAACGGGGCGTGACGGTCACGACCTGGTCGCGGGTGCCGGAGACGGCGACCTCGTTGACCCCGTCGATCGACTGCAGCTCCGGGACGACCGTCGAGTTCAGCTTCGCCGCGAAGGCGCGCTGGTCGCCGTCCGAGGTCGCGGCGAGCGTCATCGTCGGCATGTCGCCGGTGCTGCCGGTGAGCACCTGCGGGTCGACGCCCTCCGGGAGCCGGGCCTTGGCCAGCGCCTCCTGGATGTCACCGGTGGCGGTGTCGATGTCGGTGTCGTAGCCGAACGACATGGTGATCGTGACCGACCCCTGCCGTGAGGTCGACGTCGTCGTCTCCACCCCGGTCACGCCCTTGAGCGTGTCCTCGATCGGGATGGTGACCTGCTCCTCGACCACCTCGGGCGCGGCGCCCGGGTAGGTGGCCAGGACCGTGACGGCCGGGAACGACAGATCGGGCAGGAGCTGCTGCTTCAGCGAGGCCGCCGCGTAGCAGCCCAGGGCGACGACCAGCGCGGCGACCAGGGCCACCAGCTTGCGGTTCGCGAGACTTATCCGGGTCAGGAGAGACACGGTGGAAGTCTCGATCCCCGGGCGGCTGCCGCGCTGTCTCTTATACACATC
>KL571470.1:3248-7212 GCA_000715855.1 Actinoplanes liguriensis | reverse complement strand
CTACCCCGGCTGCGGTAGTTTCCGCCGCCCGGCTACTTCGGCTGCGGATTCCCGGGCCGCACCAGACCGCTCTGGTAGGCGACCACGACCAGTTGCGCGCGGTCGCGGACCCGCAGCTTCGCCATCGCCCGGTTGACGTGTGTCTTCGCGGTCAGCGGGGAGAGGAACAGCCGCTCGGCGATCTCGTCGTTGGTGAGCCCGTGCGCGACCAGCACCAGCACCTCCCGCTCGCGCTGGGTCAGCTCGTCCAGGGCGGCCGGCGGCGGACCCGCCTCCGGCTGGCTGAGCAGATGATCGAGCAGGCCACGGGTGGCCTTGGGGGAGAGCAGCGCGTCACCGGACGCGACCACCCGCACGGCCGTGATCAACTCGTCCGGCCCGACACCCTTGCCGAGGAAGCCGCTCGCGCCGGCGCGCAGGGCGAGCATCACGTTGTCGTCCTGCTCGAACGTGGTGAGGACCAGGACGCGTACGCCGGCCAGGTCGTCGTCGTCGGCGATCCGCCGGGTCGCCTCGATGCCGTCCATCACCGGCATCCGGATGTCCATCAGGACCACGTCGGCGCGCTCGGTGCGGGCCAGCTCGACCGCCTGACGGCCGTCGACGGCCTCGGCGACGATCTCCATGTCCGGCTCGGAGTCGAGGATCATCCGGTAGCCGGCGCGGATCAGCGCCTGGTCGTCGGCGAGCAGGACGCGGATCACGGTGCCTCGATCGGTGCCGGCAGTTCGGCTTCAACCACGAAGAATCCTTCTTTCCCGTACGCCCTGAGCGTCCCGTCGGCGGCCGCCGCGCGCTCGCGCATGCCGACGATCCCGTACCCCGAGCCAACCTTGTCCGTATTTTTCGTGACATCGTTGGTGGCGATGATGGTCACGCCCTCGCGGGTGTAGGTGACAGTCAACACTGCCTGTCCCGTGCCGTATTTATGTGCATTCGTCAGTGCTTCCTGGACTATTCGATAGGCCGCCAGATCCACCACCGCGGGCAGCTCCCGCTCCGCGCCGGACTGCTGGAACCGCACCGCCAGCCCGGCCGCGGTCATCGTGTCCAGCAGCTCGGGAAGCCGGGCCAGCCCGCGCGTCGGCTCGGTCATCGCGTCCGGATCGTCCGACTGCCGCAGCACCCCGACGATCGACGCCAGCTCCTTGAGCACGGTGTCCCCGGCGTGCCGGATGTGATCCAGCGCCGACCGCACCTGCTCGGGCCGCCGGTCCAGCAGGTGACTGGCGGCGCCGGCCTGCACATTGATCACCGCGATGTGGTGCGCGACCACGTCGTGCAGTTCCCGGGCGATCCGCAGCCGCTCCTGGATCACCCGGCGGCGGGCCTCGTCCTCACGGGTCTGCTCGGCGTGCCGGGCGCGCTCCTCGACCTCGGCCAGGTACGCGCGGCGGTTGCGGGTCGCGTCCCCGAACGCGGTGGCCATCCCGATGAACGTCAGAACCGGGAGGGTCGCGGCGGTGAGCAGCGGGAACCGGCCGGAGAGCACGTCACCGAGGTAGAGCGCGACCCCGCAGCCGGCGAACGTCAGCCAGGTGTCCCGGCGGCTGCTCCGGGTCGCCGTCGTGTACGCGCACATGCCCGCCGCCAGGATCAGCAACGGATGCCGGCCCTCGTGCGTCCAGGAGTGCGCGATGATCGCCGCGGTCGCCATGACCAGTGCCTCGCGGGGCCACCGCCGGCGGACCGTCATGGCGACCAGCGCGATCACCGCGCCGCCGACATCGCCCCGGTCCAGCGGGCGCATGCCCTGGTGCGTCGCCCCCGCCAGGTAGGCCACGACGGCCATCACGGTCAGCGCCACGGCAACGGCGGCGTCGGCGAGGAGCGGACGCCTGGCGAACATGCCTTGACGGTAGTTTCCGGGATCCGGCTCCCGCGTCGTCTTCCTGCGGTATTTCGGTCAGGAAAGAAGAAGCGGGGGCCCGCGGCCCCCCACTAGCCTTTCCGCCATGGAGAAGACGCACGCCGCCGACAGCCACGACCTGATCCGCGTGCACGGCGCGCGCGTCAACAACCTCAAGGACGTCAGCGTCGAGATCCCGAAACGCCGGCTCACCGTGTTCACCGGCGTCTCCGGGTCGGGCAAGAGCTCGCTGGTGTTCGGCACCATCGCCGCCGAGTCCCAGCGGATGATCAACGAGACGTACAGCGCGTTCGTCCAGGGCTTCATGCCGGCCCTGGCCCGCCCTGAGGTGGACGTGCTGGAGGGCCTGACCACGGCCATCCTGGTCGACCAGGAGCGGATGGGCGCCGACCCGCGGTCCACCGTCGGCACCGCCACCGACGCCAACGCCATGCTGCGGATCCTCTTCAGCCGGCTCGGCGATCCGCACATCGGCTCCCCGCAGGCGTACTCCTTCAACGTCGCCTCGATCTCCGGCGCCGGCGCCGTGACCATGGAGAAGGCCGGCGTCACCACCAAGGAGCGGCGCAGCTTCAGCATCACCGGTGGCATGTGCCCGCGGTGCGAGGGGCGCGGCGCGGTCACCGACTTCGACCTCACCGCGCTGTACGACGACAGCAAGTCCCTCAACGAGGGCGCGCTCACCATCCCCGGGTACAGCATGGACGGCTGGTTCGGCCGGATCTTCCGTGGCTGCGGGTACTTCGACCCGGACAAGCCGATCAGGAAGTACACGAAGAAGGAACTGCACGACCTGCTCCACCGCGAGCCCACGAAGATCAAGGTCGACGGCATCAACCTGACGTTCAGCGGCCTCATCCCGTCGATCCAGAAGTCCTTCCTGTCCAAGGACCGGGAGGCGATGCAGCCGCACATCCGGGCCTTCGTCGACCGCGCGATCACGTTCACCACCTGTCCCGAGTGCGACGGGACCCGGCTCAGCGAGGGCGCCCGCTCCTCGAAGATCAAGGGCGTGAGCATCGCCGACGCGTGCGCGATGCAGATCAGCGACCTGGCCGGCTGGGTGCGCGGGCTCGACGAGCCGTCCGTCGCCCCGCTGCTCGGCAAACTCCAGCACACGCTCGACTCGTTCATCGAGATCGGGCTCGGTTACCTGTCCCTCGATCGCCCGGCCGGGACCCTCTCCGGTGGCGAGGCGCAGCGCACCAAGATGATCCGGCACCTCGGGTCGTCGCTGACCGACATCACGTACGTCTTCGACGAGCCCACGATCGGCCTGCACCCGCACGACATCCAGCGGATGAACGAGCTGCTCCTGCAGTTGCGGGACAAGGGCAACACCGTGCTGGTGGTCGAACACAAGCCGGAGGCGATCGCCATCGCGGACCACGTCGTCGACCTCGGCCCACGGGCCGGCGCGGCCGGTGGGGAGATCGTGTTCCAGGGCAGTCTCGACGGGCTGCGCGCCAGCGGCACGCTCACCGGACGGCACCTGGACGATCGGGCGGCGCTGAAGGACGACGTACGCAAGCCGTCCGATTTTCTGAAAGTGCGCGGCGCGAACCGGCACAACCTGAAGAACGTCGACGTCGACCTGCCCCTCGGTGTGCTGGTCGTCGTGACGGGCGTGGCCGGCTCCGGCAAGAGCTCCCTGATCCACGGCTCGATCGCCGGGCGGGACGGCGTCGTGACGGTCGACCAGGGGTCGATCAAGGGCTCGCGGCGGAGCAACCCTGCGACGTACACCGGTCTGCTGGAACCGATCCGCAAGCAGTTTGCCAAGGTCAACGGCGTGAAGCCGGCCCTGTTCAGCGCGAACTCGGAGGGCGCCTGCCCGAACTGCAACGGCAACGGCGTGATCTACACCGACCTGGCGATGATGGCCGGCGTGGCCACCACCTGCGAGGTGTGCGAGGGGCGGCGCTTCGACGCGTCGGTGCTCGACTACAAGGTGAACGACCGGGACATCAGCGAGGTGCTCGCCATGCCGGTGTCCGAGGCCGTCGAGTTCTTCGCCACCGGCAACCCCGCGGCCCACAAGATCCTCACGCGGCTGTCCGACGTCGGGCTCGGCTACCTGACCCTGGGGCAGCC
>KL571470.1:369-2995 GCA_000715855.1 Actinoplanes liguriensis | reverse complement strand
ACTGTCCACACTGTCCGGCGGCGAGCGGCAGCGGGTGAAACTGGCCGTCCACATGGGCGAGCCCGGCGGCGTCTTCATCCTCGACGAGCCGACGACCGGCCTGCACCTGGCCGATGTCGAGCAGCTCCTCGGGCTGCTGGACCGCCTGGTCGACGCGGGCCGCTCGGTCATCGTCATCGAGCACCACCAGGCCGTGATGGCGCACGCCGACTGGATCATCGACCTGGGCCCGGGCGCGGGTCACGACGGCGGCCGGGTGGTCTTCGAGGGCACACCGGCCGACCTGGTCGCGGCCCGCTCCACCCTGACCGGCGAGCACCTGGCGGAGTACGTCAAGTCCTGACAATCCCCATAGGAGCAGTCGGATAGGGTGATCGACATGCGGGGGATCCTGGTCGAACGAGTCGGTGGCCCTGAGGTTCTCGTGCCGGCCGAGCTGCCCGACCCCGTCGCCGGGCCCGGGCAGTTGCTGGTCGAGGTGACCGCGGCCGGCGTCAACTATGCCGACACCCACCGGATCGACGGGACGTACCGGGGCGAAGCGCGGTTCCCGTTCGTCCCCGGGACCGAGGTCGCCGGGCGCACCGCCGACGGCCGCCGGATCCTCGGCCTGACGTTCGCCGGTGGCGGCTACGCCGAGCGGGCCGTGGTCGACGAGGCGGACGCGGTCGACCTGCCGGACGGGGTGGACGACGCGACCGCCCTCGCACTGCTGGTCCAGGGGCTGACCGCGTGGCACGTCCTTCGTCACAGCACGCGCCTCCAGCCCGGCGAGACCGTGCTGATCGGGGCGGCGTCCGGCGGGGTCGGTTCGGTGGCGGTCCAGTTGGCCCGCCACTTCGGCGCCGGCCTGATCGTCGCCGGCGCCTCCACACCTGAGAAACAGCGGCACGCGGCCGGGCTCGGCGCCCAGGTGGCGATCTCCAACGATCCGGCCGGCTACGCCGATCGCGTCCGGGAGGCGACCGGCGGCCGGGGTGCGGATGTGATCCTGGAGTCGACGGGTGGTGCGGCTCTGACCGCGTCGATCGAGGCGCTGGCCCCTTTCGGTCGCCTCGTCACCTACGGCAACGCGGCCCGCGAAGGCCGGCCGCCGATCGACGTGGACGTCCTCTCCAACCGGAACCTCGCGGTCGCCGGGTACTGGTTGCGGCCGGCTCTGGCGTTGCCGGGCTTCTTCCGCGAGCCGCTCGCCGAGATGTTCGACCTGGTCAGGGCCGGGCAGCTGACTCTGCCGCCCGGTCCCGCCTACCCACTCGCCGACGCCCGCCGGGCCCACGAGGACCTGCTCGCCCGCCGCACCACCGGCAAGGTCGTCCTCAAGCCCTAGTTGCGCGACACGATCTTGTCGATCAGGCCGCCGCCCGGGAAGTCCAGCATCAGCGCCCCGGTCCGGACCACCGGCGTGTGCACCTCCGGCCCCTCGTTCAGGTAGATCAGCAGGAACGGGTCGACGCCCTGCACGCCCAGCGCCCCACCCGCCACCTGCTGCGGCTGGGCGAACACGCTGGCCCCGCTGGCGAAGTTGACGTACATCAGGGACGGGTCGGCCGCGCTGGTCGTGTCCAGGAAACGGCGCACCTGGTCCCGCTTGGTGGCGATCGCCCCGACGCTCGGCACGTTGTACTCGTCCTGCACGTACGCCGACGACCCGTCGTGCCACCCGGCGAACTGGCCCAGCCCGTAGTGCTCGATCACCCCGCCGCGCGGGCCGTTCAGGACGGCGAGCACGACCCTGCCGCGGATCTGGCCGAGCGTGGGCATGGCAGCCCCGGCCGAGCGGGTCACGGACGGGGTCCAGAACAGTGCCGGGCGCCGGGACACGTACCCGTCGAAGATGTCCTGGAAGCTGCTCTGCCCCGACGCGTCGGTGCACGAGCCCAGCTCGCCGGTGCATTCCTGCTTGAGCCGCACGACGACGCTCTCGCCGGGATGCGCGCCGAGAAAGTCCGACAACTTCGCCAGTACGTCGTCGAAGTTCGCGTTCTGGTACGTCGCCCCGTGGTGGATGGTGAACGTGTTGCCGGTGTTCACCCGCGCCCGGATGTCGATCATGCGAATCCCGGCGTTGAGCTGTGCCGTCAGTGTGGCGGCGCCGTCCCCGAAGTCCTCCTGGGTCTGCGTCCAGGCGCCGCCGTGGATGGCCAGCGTCTCGTGCGTGCCCGGAAGGGACAGCGCGGCCAGGCTCCGCGTGTCGGGCAGTGATCGCATCCAGTCCTGGTGGCTGGCCGTGCTCAACGTCCGATAGGACGCGTCGGCCGCGGACGCCGGTGACGGCACGGCGATCAAAGTCAGACTCAGAGTCAGCCCCGCGGCTGCCAGCGCACGCTTCACGCGACGAAGATTATCGATGCGATGGGCGTCGCGGAAGAGAAGTATCCTGACCACGGCTCCGACCAGGCCAAATGCAAATCATCCCGGTTCAGGCGCAGTCGCCTACACCCCTGAACGCCGTCCGGCGCTGCCGATTTCGACCCCGACTGCTCCTTTCACTGCCACCACCTCGGCCAAGCCCAACGAGTCGGCCGAGTCGCCGTCGCGCTCCCCACTCGCTCCCCGCCAGCCCGGACGGCAAGTCGCGTAAGCAGACGATCAGCCGCCGCTGAAGCGCCACTCTTTACTGTCA
>KL571470.1:0-114 GCA_000715855.1 Actinoplanes liguriensis | reverse complement strand
GTCCGGGAAGTGACTTGTCCGAAGTGTCGATCATGGGGATCGGATCGGCCGCGCTGGATTGCAGAGTCGCCCCCGCGTGTCCTTCCGTGCCTGTCTCGACGTGGCGGGTGTCGT
>KL571469.1:43966-45074 GCA_000715855.1 Actinoplanes liguriensis | reverse complement strand
GTGTCTCCAGGGGCGCGGGCTCCGGCCTGGGCTTGGGCTTCGCTTTCGGCTTGCGCCGCCGGCGGGGCAGACGGAATCTGATGCGCAGGCGCGGGAACCGCCACCGTGGCAGCCGCAGGCGCGGGAACCGGAAGCGCAGCCGGGGCATCCGCCGGGGCACCCACGCCGGGAACCAGTACCACAACGCCGCGACCAGGGCGGTCAGCGCGAGCAGGATCAGCAGGACCGCCTGCGGCGACAGCAGGTCGAACAGCCGCGCCAGCCGCGCGTCGTAGAACCTCATCGCGCCGCCACCAGGGTCTCCGCCTCGTCCTCGCCGCGCGCCCGGCTCCGGTTCAGCGCGATGTCCAGGCCCTCGGTCCGGATCCGCGCCTCGATCAGCAGCACCGCGTCCAGGCAGGCGATCGCCGCGTACCCGACGGTGTTCGCGATCGCCCAGGCGGCCGGGACCGCCCAGTCCACCCACCCGGCGTCCGAGAAGTTGTAGGAGAGCAGGTCACCGATGGCGATCCAGCCGATCCCGAGCACAGCCCGGATGCCCAGCCAGGTCAGGTAGCCCAGGATCCGGATCCGGCCGGCGCGCAGGCCGCCGCGCGCCGACAGCTGGATCGAACGGCCGAGCGCGGCGAACGGGTTGCCTGGCCGCTCCAGCGTCAGGATCGGCGTGGTCAGGCCGGTCAGCGCGAAGAGCACGATCACCCCGGCCAGTCCGAAGTAGGCGGCCGGCCACGCCAGTGCGCCCAGCAGGACCGCCAGCACAAGAGCCCAGACCGGGCGGGTACGCCGCAGGACCGCCCCGTGCGACGCGGAACGCCCGAGCAGCGCCGGCCCGGCCGCCGCCCCGGCGAACGCGCCGAGCACCGCGATGATCCCGACCTCGATCGCCAGCCCGGTCGCGATGAGCTGCCACCAGGCCGCGAAG
Organism: Actinoplanes liguriensis; assembly: GCA_000715855.1. GTDB lineage: Bacteria > Actinomycetota > Actinomycetes > Mycobacteriales > Micromonosporaceae > Actinoplanes > Actinoplanes liguriensis. The sequence continues at coordinate 44,152 of KL571469.1, read as the reverse complement.
TTGTAGTGGTCCGGAATCATGACCGACGGACTCAGGGACGGCGTGGCGGCCCGCAGCCGGGCCAGCAGCACCTGGTCGCCGGCCGCCAGCACCGCCGACACGACGAGCAGGGGCAGCGCACGCTGCCGTAACAGTGCCACGGCACTGTCCAGCGACTCCCCCGCGGTCGTCGCCCGCAACGGCAGG
>KL571469.1:40202-43736 GCA_000715855.1 Actinoplanes liguriensis | reverse complement strand
ATGTGTATAAGAGACAGGCATGGCGGGCATCCTAGAAGACCGGTACGACAGGCCTGATGGACCCCCATGGCGGCGTGCGCTCAACCGAGGTGCTGGTAGACGATCTGCCAGTTGCCGGTGATCACCTTGAGGAGCAGCGACAGGTGCCGGGCACCGGTCACCTCGGCCGAGCACAACGCCTCCCAGCGCCCGGTCCCGACCAGCCAGTCCACGCCGGTGATGCCGCGCCGCTGCTCGGCGGTCAGCTCCGGGCCCCACCGCACGGCATCCGCCGCGACCAGCCCGTCGACGCCGTCGCGGTACGCGTCGAGGAACGTGCTCAGTTCCCGGGCGGTCTCCTCGGTCGCGTCGATCGTGATCGGCTCGCCGCGCGTGATCGGCCGCAGCGCGACATCACAGCCCCGGTCGAAGTCCTGGTAGCAGGACGGGTCGGCGGAGTGGTTCACGAACCGCGCCGGCGCCGGATAGAGGAACCGCCGCCCGCCGTAACTGTGCACGAACAGCTCCTCGCCGGCCGGCAGCGCCAGGTACTCCGCCTCGTCCAGCGGCCGCAGCCGATAGCCGACGACGACCTCCCCGGCCTCGAAGTCGCGCGCCGCGTACACCCCTCGGCCCGCGAGCGAGCCGACCCCGATCAAGACATCCACACGACCGAATCTAGGCGGTCCAGTACGCGTGCAGGCGCACACTGGCCCGCGGCCACCCCCGTTCGTGGAGCAGGTGGGCGCGCACCTTCTGACACGTGCGGGACTCGCCGGCGACGTACGCGATCCCCGGCTCGTCCGGCAGGGGCAGCGCCGTCAACGCCGCGAGCAGCGCCGGTGACGACGCCGCGCTGGCGCCGTGGCACCATCCTCTCGATCAGTCCAGGCATCGGCACCACTCCGAATATTCGCAGGTCATGGCATAATTATGAGCAATTGCTCGCATCCTCCGCTACTCGCTTTCGCCGCACCTGGAGCTCTCGATGACGTCCGATGCCCCGCACCTGCGACCACGGAAAACGCCCCGGCAGATCCGCGCGGAGCTGACCCGGCAGCGAATCCTGACCGCGGCTGCTCACGTTTTCGCCGAGCACGGCTACGCCGCCGGGACCACGAACCGGATAGCCGAGCGCGCCGGGGTGTCGATCGGCTCGCTGTACCAGTACTTCCCCGGCAAGGACGCGATCCTGGTCGCGCTGGTCGACGAGCACCTGGCCCGGGAGACGCCGAGCCTGGACGAGATCGCCGCGATGCCGCTCGCCGACGGCATCCGCGCGGTCGTCCACGCCGCAGTCGACAACCACAGCGACGATCCCGAGCTGCTGAGCGTGATGATGCAGCAGGCCATGCACTGGCCGGAGATCATGCCGTTGATGATCGAGCAGCAGAGCCGGCACACCGCGGACGTGCGCGACTTCCTCGCCGGCCACCCGGAGGTCCACGTCGCGGACACCACCGTCGCCGCGAACCTGATCGTCACCACGGTCGGTGTGGTCGCGCACTGGCTGACCGCGGCGCCGGCCGCCCTCGACCCGAAGTCCCTGGAGGACGAGATGACCGCCATGCTGACCCGCTACCTCACCGGCGGCCACTAGCCAGGTGTGGCGCCCGTTACACCGCGGGGTAGGCTCCTCCGACCTCGCAGCGAGAACGGGTTGGGGTGGCATGGAACCGCGGCTGGTACTGCTCGATCTGGACGGCACCCTGCACGAGCACGGCAGGGCGGTGCCCGGGGCGGCCCGTGCCGTGGTCGAGCTGCGGCGTGCCGGGCACACCGTCCGGGTGTTCACCAACACCGACTCGCAGTCGGAGGCGAGCCTGGTCGAGCGCATCCGCCGCTCGGGCATCCCGGTCGCGCTCGGCGAGGTCTTCACCCCGGTCGTCGCCGCCCGGCGCGTCCTGCCGCCGGGCGCCCGGGTCCTGGCCCTCGCGGACCGGGCCGTCCGCGACGAGCTGGCCGCGTACACCGGCCCCGGCGAGGTCACCCACGTGGTGGTCGGCGACTGCCGGCAGACCCTGAGCTACGAGAGGCTGGACGCCGCCTTCCGGGCCGTCCGTGCCGGCGCCGAGCTGCTGGCCCTGCAGCACGGCCCGTACTTCCGCGCCGCCGACGGCGACCACCTGGACACCGGCGCGATCGTCGCCGCCCTCGAGTTCGCCACCGGCCGGCAGGCGCGCGTCCTGGGCAAGCCCAGCCAGGACTTCCTGCGCCTGGCCGCGCACGACGCCCCGGGCGAGCTGTGGGTGGCCGGCGACGACCGCACCACGGACATCCGGATGGCGGGTGCGGCCGGCGCCACCGCGGTCCTGGTCCGCACCGGCAAGTACGCCGACCAGCAGGCCATCGGCGACCTGCCCGAGCCCACCCACGTCATCGACTCGATCGCCGACCTGCCGGCCCTGCTGAGCGGCGCCTGACGCCGGGGCGGTCAGTCCGCGAGGGCGGCGGTCAGGTCGATCTCGACGAGCTGATGCTGGTAGCCGAGCGACGCCACCCCCACCAGCGTGCTCGCGGTCGTGAACGCCGGCGCCAGCGGCGACGCGGTGAGCTGGCGCCAGACCGCGGACAGCACGGCAGGCTCCGGGCTGACCACGTAGATGACCGAGCGGACCACCTGGTCCGGTGTGGCGCCGGCCGCGGCCAGGACGGCCAGGCAGTTGGCGAGCACCTGGGCGGTCTGTGCCGCGTAGTCGCCGGGCTCGCCGACGACCTCGCCGGCCGGATTCAGCGGGCACTGCCCGGCCAGGTGGGCGAGCCGGCCCGCCGTGGAGATCGTCACGTGGCTGTAGCCGGCCGTCTCGTGGACCGTCTCCGGGTTGAACTTGGTGATCATCGGTCGAGTGCTCCTGGTGCGAAACGCGGCAGCGGCCAGCCCGGGTCCGGGCGGAAGCCGGTGTGCGTATCGTCGAACGGGAACTCGCCGGTGTCGATCAGTTTTGTCAGCCGCTCGGCCTCGGCCCGGATCTGCGCCGCGGTGGCCGCGTCGAAGTAGAGCGGATGGCCGGTGAGCTCGGCGAACTCGTCGGTGTCCTTCCACTCCCACTGCCGGTCCGGGGTCGCCACGACGTCGAGCACCAGGTCGGTCGTCTCGACGCCGTCGTCCTGCCGGACGTAGGGCTTCTCCAGGTTGACGTACCACCCGGAGAACTCGCCGCCGGTGAAGAACCACCACACCGAATACCCCGCATCGGGCGGCATCAGGATCAGGACGTCGTTCCCGCGCCAGGTGTGCAGCTTCAGCTTCGGGTCGTGCATCAGGTCCGGACTGACGTCGTGCGTGGTCCGGCCGTCCACATCGATCAGCCGGGCGAACTCCCCGCCCTCGGGCGCCCACAGCAGCAGGCCCGCGTCGTCGTCCCGCACGACGCGCATGGGCTGCGCCCAGGTGCGCCACGGCCCGCGCCGGTATCGCCGTACCACGATCTGCCCCGTCTCGAATCGCATCGCCGCAGACTACTTCGCGGGCGCGCGCCCCTCCGTCGAACCCCGGGCCGGGGCGCACCAGCTCGCGAGCAGGCGCAGCCCGTCATGCTGTCTCTTATACACATC
>KL571469.1:36213-40019 GCA_000715855.1 Actinoplanes liguriensis | reverse complement strand
ATGTGTATAAGAGACAGACGAGCAGCTGATCCGGCTCGCCGGGCAGGGCGAGCGTCTCGTACCCCAGAGCGAGCTCGCCGACCAGGGGATGGCGGATCACCTTGAGCCCGGCGGTCTTCTCCTTGACCCGCCGCGCCGCCCACATCCGGGCGAAGTCGGGGCTGGCGGCCGACAACTCCTCGACCATCGCGGCCAGCAGCGGATCGCCCGGGTGCCGCCCGGCGTCGAGCTGCAGGAACGCCACTGTCTCGGCGGCGACCGACTCCCACTGCGGGTAGAACAGGCGCGCGGCCGGGTCGAGGAACGCCTGCCGGGCCACGTTGCGGCGCTCGAGCGGCCAGGCGGCGAAGCCGTTCACCGCGTCACCCAGCGCGTTCCACGCCAGCACGTCCATCCGTCGCCCGAGGACGAACGCCGGCACGGTCTCCATCATGTCCAGCAGCGTCTGCACGCCGGGGCGGACGAACTGCAGCGCGCAGCCGGTGTCGCGCGGACGGGCCAGGTTGAACAGGTGCTGCCGCTCGGTCCGATCCAGCCCGAGGACCCGGGCGACCGCGTCCAGCACCGCGTCGGAGACGTTGCGGCCGCGGCCCTGCTCCAGCCGGATGTAGTAGTCGGGGCTGACGCCGGCCAGCTGGGCCAGCTCCTCACGCCGCAGGCCCGGCACGCGCCGCCGCCCGTAGGCGGGCAGCCCGACATCCCGCGGCTGGATCGCGGCACGCCGGGATCGCAGGAACGCGCCGATGTCTGCCTCAGGAGCGGTCATGCGGCCATTCTGCCTCGCCGGGGCCGCCCCAGCCTGGTACTGCCAGACCTAGTCTCATCGCCCACCTGCCTACCGCCGGCGAACCCGGCGACGCTCGTCGGCATGAACAGCTACGACCTGCGCAACCGCACCGCCGTCATCACCGGGGCCGCCAGCGGCATGGGCGCCGCCACCGCGGAGCTCCTCGCCGCCTCCGGCGCCCGTGTGGTCCTGCTCTCCCGCCGCCGCGACCGTCTCGGCGAGCTGGCCGCCCAGATCACGTCCGCCGGTGGCGCCGCGCTCGCGCTGCCGGTCGACATCACCGATCCCGAGCAGGTCACCGCGGCCGCGGCCCGGGTTCCGGACGCTGACCTGGTGATCAACTCGGCGGGCGTGATGCTGCCGAACCCGATCACGGACGGGCGCTCCGACGAGTGGGCACGGATGATCGACACGAACCTGACCGGCGCGCTGCACGTGATCCGCGCGTTCCTGCCGGGGGTGCGCGCCGCCGCGGCCGCCGGACGCCCGGCCGACCTGGTGAACATCTCGTCGATCGCCGCGCACGTGACGTTCCCGGCCTACGCCGTCTACTCCGCGACCAAGGCGGCGCTGACCCAGCTGTCCACGTCGCTGCGGACCGAGCTGGGCGCCGAGATGGTCCGGGTCACCAACATCGAGCCCGGACTGACCGACACCGAGCTGGGCGGTCACATCGACAACACCGAGATCGCCGGCCAGTTGGACGGCATGTTCCAGCTTCTGCCGGCGCTGCGCGCCGAGGACATCGCCGACCTGATCGGGTACGTCGTGAGCCGCCCCCGCCACGTCAACCTGCGCCAGCTCGTCGCGCTGCCGACCCCGCAGGCCTGAGTGTCAGCGGCACCCGGCGAGCAGGGTGTCGCTGAGCTCGCACTGGTAGGGCTGCGCCTCCGGGCTGCCCTCGAGGCGGTTCGTCAGGTAGACCATGACCAGGTCACGATCCGGGTCGGCCCAGCCCAGGCACGCGTTGGAGCCGTTGTGCCCGAACGCGCGCCGGCTGCTGAGCCGGCCCATCGGCCGCGGCCGGTCCGGGTCGTTCTCGTTGCCGCCCAGCTGGAAGCCCTCCGACCAGCGGATCCGGTTGCCGAGAATCTGGTCCGTCTCGCCGTTGGTGGAGGGCGTGCAGGCGCCGGCGACGGCGTCCGCGGAGAGCAGCCGGGTCCCGAGCAGCGCGTGGTAGAAAACGGCCAGGTCGCGGGCGGTGCTGCTGACCGTGGCGGCCGGGATGACGGCGTTGCGGGCGATGCCGAGGTTCGCCGCCCACTGCAGGGTCCGCGGCCCGCCGCTGGGCGCGTGCCGCATCGGGACACGCCTGGGCGGCGCGTTCAAATGGGTGTCGCGCAGGCCCAGGGGCTGCAGGATCAGCCGGTGCAGCACCTCGCGCAGGGTCATCCCGGTGACCCGCTGGATCAGCTCGCCGAGCAGGAATCCGTAGCTCAGGGTGTGGTAGGCGGGACGCTGCCCGGGCGCGTGGTGCGGACGGGCGCCGGCCAGGGCGCGCACTGATCGGTTCCAGTCCGGAGCCAGGAGCGCGTCACGGTAGATGCTCTTCACGTAAGGCAGTCCGGACCGGTGCTGCAGCACCTGACGTACCGTAATCGTCTCTTTGCCGTTGAACTCGAATTCCGGCCAGTACGTCGCCAGGGGCGCGTCGAGCGACAGCAGACCCTGCTCGGCGAGCTGGTGGACGAGCGTCGCGACCAGCGGTTTCCCGGCCGAGAAGAGCAGGAACGGCACGTCCCGTGGCACTCCGAAGGACCAGTCGAGCACGACCTCGCCGTGCCGCATGACCACGAGTTGAGCCGCCGCGCCGCGGGCCGCCACCATCCTGATCATGGTCTGCACCGTGCGGGGTGTGATGCCCAGCTCTTCGGCGGGCAGTTCGTCCCATGTCCGCCGGGTCTCTGATTCGATCGTCACCGTGCCTCCCACGCCGGAGGGTAGCGATCGTCGGAGCGCGTGCGTCGCACAACGTGTGAACCCGGCAACCTGAAAAACCTTTCCGGTACGCGCCCGAAAGGTTAACGGTTATCGAATGCGTCGATGCCACCGGGTTGGACCGGATCCGGTAGGGTGTCCATCGTGAACACCGGACCGGCTCTCAGCCATGCACGGATCGGCGATCCGGTGGATCGCTGACCCCCGCTCGTTCGGCACGCGGACCTCCGGAGCGACCGCTCCCCCAGGTCCCGTCGATACGAACGAAAATGCGAGGTCAACGCTCTTGCCAGCGACGTTCAACCACACCATCATCGCCTCCCTGGATCGCCAGGAGTCGGCTCGCTTCTACCGTGAGCTGCTGGAGGCGGCCGAGGCCCCGTCGTGGGGTCTGTTCACCAACCTCCAGCTCACCGACGGCGTGCTCCTGCAGTTCGCCGAGCCGCCGGTGGAGATCCAGATGCAGCACTACGCGTTCCTGCTCGACGACGAGCTGTTCGACCGGGCGTACGCGCGGCTGCTCGAACGCGGGATCGTGCACTGGGCCGATCCGCAGATGCGCCGCGCGGGCGAGATCAACAACGAGCACGGCGGGCGCGGCGTCTACTTCAAGGACCCGGCCGGCCACGCCGTCGAGCTGATCACCCGGGCATACGTGTAGACACCAGCACCGGGGAGACCGCATCGGTCTCCCCGGCCGCGCCGACGATCAAAACCGGCATTTTCCCGTACGCCCATGGCCGCGCCGCCCCGGCGCCGAGCGCCCCGGACGGTGGCGGTGGCCGTCCCTCTCCCGTTAGCGTTGGCGCCAGGTCCTACGGTTCGTCCTGAGTAGAGGTCACGATGCGGATCACGGTACTCGGCGGCTGTGGGGCCTGGCCGCTCCCCGGCGAAGCCTGCAGTGGATTCCTGGTGGAGAAGGACGGCTTCCGGCTGGTCCTCGATCTGGGGTATGCGACGATGCCCCGCCTGGCCGGCCCCGACGTCGACGCCGTGATCGTCACCCACGGCCACCCGGATCACTGCGCCGACCTGAACCCGCTGCTACGTTCCCGTGTCCTGCGGGCGGAACCGGCTCCGC
>KL571469.1:33695-36007 GCA_000715855.1 Actinoplanes liguriensis | reverse complement strand
GATGTGTATAAGAGACAGGTCCTCGCCCTGGACCGCCCCGGGATGCTCGACGACGGTCTCGACCTGCGGGAGTTCCACCCCGGCGACCGCTTCGAGGTGGGGCCGTTCCGGGTCGAGACGGCGCTGCTGCCGCACTGGGTGCCGAACGCCGGGCTGCGCCTGAGCGCGGGCGGGCAGGTCCTCGCCTACACCGGCGACAGTGGACCCAGCCCGGACGTGGCACGCCTGGCCCGCGACGCGGACGTCTTCCTGGCCGAGGCGTCGCATCTTGACGACGTACCGGAGCAGGCCTTCGGTTTTCTTTCCAGCGCGACGATCGTGGGCGCTTCCGCCGCGCAGGCCGCCGCCGGCCATCTGGTCCTCACGCACCTCCTCGCGGAGACTCCCCCGGCCGAGGCCATCGAAGCGGCACGCAGCCGTTTCCGCGGCGAGGTAACCGCCGCCCGCTCCGGCCTGGTCCTACGCCTCTGACCGCCCCCGTCCAGCGGACGCCACAGCCCGGCCGGCCCCCACGGTGGTTACACGGTCGGGACAACCACCGTGAGGACCAGCCGGCGCCTTGGGCCGACGGCATGGTGGTGGCTTGGGTGATCTTACGTGCATCTATGCTGCTCGCTCGTGATCAAGAACCATCGGTGGCGGCGAGTGGTTGGACTGTTCGTTGCCGCGATATCGGTGGCGGGCTCTCTGAGTGCCTGTCGAGCCGACAGTGTGCCGGAGCCCGCTGTGTCCTCGGTGGCGCCGGCGCTGGAAGCAACCACCGCTGCGCTGCCGCGTCCGGGCGCCGGCGCGCCCCTGTCGGCGATGCAGGCCTGGGTCGGGCAGGAAGTGCAGGCGGCTCTGCGGGTCCAGACCCGGGGACTGCTGGCCGGGGATTTCCGGGAGTTCGCCGCGGCCGCGCAGCCCGGGAACAAAGAGGTGCTCGCCGAGTTGCAGCGCCGGTTCCGGACGCTGCGCTCCCTGCAGGTGACCCGCTTCGACCAGCGGATCGATGCGCAACCGCACGCGCTGGCGAAGAAAGGGACCTGGCGGGCGGTACACATCGTCAACCACTGCTTCGTGGAGACGGACTGCGGCATCGACGAAGCGGTCTTCGACAGCCTGTGGGCGGAGACTCCCGAGGGCCTGCGACTGACCGGCTTCCGGCAACATGATCGGAACTCGCCGTGCTGGTCGTGCACGTCGTACGGGACACGGTCGCTGAGCCGGCCGTGGGAGACGACCGAGCTGGCGGTCCGGGTCGGCGCCCGCACGCTGGTCGCCGTCCCGGTGCGCTACCGGGACCGGCTCGCCGAGCTGTCCCGCCGGGCGGAGAAAGCCGCCGCGGTTGCGGACCGGTACCGGATCGGGGAGCCTGCCGTCGACAGGTACCGGATCTTCGTCGCCGACAACGCTTCCTGGCGGCGATGGTACGCCGGTCGTCCCGGCAAGTGGGTCGCCGGTAGAGCCATCCCCACCGGTGCGGCCCGCATCGAGGTGGAGGTGCTGGAGTCGGAGCTGACCCCGGACTTCACCGACGAGTTGCTCACCCACGAGCTGGCGCACGTCGCCACCCTGCGCAACGACACCTATTACGGACGGTCCGACGTCTGGTTCCTGGTCGAGGGCATGGCCGATTATGTCGGGCAGCGGCGGCCGGGCATCGACGGCTACCGCAAGAGGTACGCGCTCGGTCATCTGCTGCGGCAGCGGCCACTGCGCTCGGCCGGCATCGCACCCCCGGCCGACGACGCGAGCCTGCTCGACGCCGACGGCCGGTACGCCGTCGGCTTCTACGCCGTCAGCTTCCTGTTCGAGCGATACGGCAAGCAGAAGACGTTGCAGTTCTTCCAAGGGGCGGTGCAGTACGGCATCGGCCTGGACGGCGCGTCGCAGTCGGCCTTCGGCAAGCCGTGGGCCACTGTCGACAAGGCTTGCGCGGCATACATCCGATCCCTGTGATCCGGGGTGACGACGCAGGGCGGTGGGTCCGGCCCTGCCCTGACACGACGAACGGCCCTTCCCGAGGCTGGAGAAGGACCGTGGAGTGTCGCCGTCAGGCGTTGTCGCCAGGCGGATCGGATTGTAGGCGGCGGTTCTGTTCGAGGGCCTCTTCGAGCTGGTCCTCAAGGATGATGATCCGGCAGGCGGCTTCCAAGGCGGTGCCCTGATCGACCATCTCCCGGGCCCGTGCGGCGAGGCGCAACTGGTATCGGGAGTAGCGGCGGTGGCCGCCGGCCGAACGGAACGGGCTGAACAGCTTCTCCTCGTCGAGCCGCCGCAGGAAGTCCTGCGACGTGCCGACGATCTCCGCGGCGCGGCCCATCGTGTAG
>KL571469.1:32468-33483 GCA_000715855.1 Actinoplanes liguriensis | reverse complement strand
GATCTCCGCGGCGCGGCCCATCGTGTAGGCGGGATAGTCGTCGTCACCGAACATGTCGTCGGGTGGGGCCAACTGCGAAATACCTCCATGACGAGGGCCCCGGCGCGGGAAGCGCCGGGGCCCAGGGTTCATAGGACTTAAACACCATCTACCGACAGGTTCGTCGGGGTTCTCGTAGCCGCACCGGCCGTCGTAGACGGGCTGACGTGCGGGGATCGCATAAGCGTGACCGGAGACCACCTCTCGTTCGAAGGGAACTGCGGTGTCCGCCCCGAGATCGTCTACACGATCGGAGACGGGCGATCCAACGGTGTTCGGGTCCTCCCTTTCCTCTGCTTCAACTGTGCATTCGTGCTGCTCGCCGCGACCTGAGGCCCTCACGCGAATTCGTGGGCCTCGCACTTCCGGGCAGCGAGATCAATCCTCAAGCGGAGCCCTGAACCTGCCTTGGCCCCACCTGCTGGTGCTGAGGTCGAGCGAGCCTGAACGATGTCGTCCGGCCCTGCTGTAGCTCGGCCTGATTCGTCTGCGTGATCACAGATCTCTACTTTCAACAACAGGAACTCTAACCCAACCTCGCCACCAAGTCTAGGTTTTCCGGCACAGGTTTTCTGCGCCTTTGCGCGCATGTTCGGTGACGCTGTGGTTAGGGGCACCAAAGTGGGTACCCCTGGAAGATGACCATGAGCGAGGAGCGGAGCAGCCGGCAACGGACCGCGGCGGCCATGCGGCACACGGCCGACGAGCTCGAGCAGGCAGAGGGGGTCATGCACCACAGCGCGCAGACCATGCCGGATCAGGCGACCGGGCGCCGCCTGCACGACCTGGCGAATCAGGTCACCGAGACGGCCACCGACATCGCGCGACGCGCCGACAACCTGCCGCCGGGCAGCCCCGGAGAGGACAACGTCAGCGGCTGAAGACCGCGCGCCAGCGCATCCGCAACCGCGAGCCGGACGACGGCACCTCCTCGACCGACACCTGCCGCAGACCCGGGCCGGCGAACGCGTCGACC
>KL571469.1:27700-32262 GCA_000715855.1 Actinoplanes liguriensis | reverse complement strand
GACCAGCAGGGTCCCGCCCGCGGCGACGAGCTCGCCGACCCCCGCGATCGCCCGTGCGCGGATCCCGCTGGGCAGCGCCTGGACGTTGTTGCTCTCCAGCACGAGGTCGAACGCCCGGTACCACTCCGGCGGCGGGTTCAGCAGGTCGGCGACCCGATAGTCGACCGGCGAGTCCGGATGACGCTCGCGGGCGAGGGCGATCGCCGTCTCGGAGATGTCGAAAGCGGTCACGGCGTAGCCCAGGGCGGCGACGTGCTCGGCGTCCCGCCCGTTGCCGCAGCCGACGACCAGCGCCCGGCGACCGTCCCCGCGCGCCAGCTCGAACTCCCGCAGGTTGATGCTGGCGTCCGGCACGTCCCACGGCACGGTGGCATGCCCGTCGCGGGCCTCGGCGTAGAGCCGCTCGAACCAGCCGGTCGCATCCCCGGCCGCCAGCGACTCCGCCGCAAACCGCCGGGTGTCCGTGGCGCCCGCATCTCCGGCAGCGCGATCAACCCCAGTCACGCCTCGAGGATCCACCGATCCGCTCCGCCCCGCCACCCCGGACGAAGTCCGGTCAGGGGCCTACGCGTCCGGGGAGAAGCCGATCAGGCCGGCCCACGCGTCCGGGCAGAGGCCGATCGCGTCGGCCGGGCAGCCCGAGCGGCCACCCCCAGCGCGCCCAGGCGGAAGCCGATCAGCGCGGGACGACGCGGCGCAACTCCCGGAGGGCCTGACGGCGCACGTCACCGACGAGAGTGTCGATGTACAGACGCCCGTCGAGGTGATCCGTCTCGTGCTGCAGCGCCCGCGCCAGGAACCCGGTGCCGTGGATCACCAGTGGCTCCCCGTTCAGGTCGAAGCCCCGCGCCGTGACCGACATCGCCCGCTTCGTCGAGTAGCCGAGACCGGGCAGCGACAGACAGCCTTCCTCGTCCTCCTGCTCCCCCTCGAAGTCCGAGAGGACCGGGTTCACCATGTGCCCGACCTGCCCGTCCACGTTGTAGGAGAACAGCCGCAGGCTGACCCCGATCTGCGGGCCGGCCACCCCGGCGCGGCCCGGCTCGCGGACGGTCTCCTCCAGGTCGCGGACGATCTCACGCAGGCCGGCGTCGAAGTCGGTGACCGGGTCGGCGGGCGTGCGCAGGACCGGGTCACCGTAGAGCCGGATGGGCCTCACTGTCATGCCCGAAATCCTATCCACTCGTTACCGCCGAACGGTCAGGCAGCCCGCCCGATGAAGGCACACGGGACAACGCCCGACGGTCCGGCAGCCTGCCTGACAACGGCACCCCGCGGTCAGGCGGCCTGCTCGGCGAGGACACTGCGGGCGGCGACCGCAACCGCGACGGGAGCGGGGTGGACCACGTGCAGGCCGTCGAAGCGGATGGCGCTCAGCGCCGCAGCCCCCGGCCGGTCGATGATCGTGACGGTGGCCACGTCCCGGTGCAGCGCGTGCCCCGGATCGGCGACCCGGCCGAGCAGCCGCTCCCACTTGCGCACGTGCGTCGCGAAGCACGCCCGCCGGACCTTGCGTTTGCGCGCCTCCTGCCCGGCGAGCGCTTCCCGGGGGTCCACGTCGAGGAGCAACAGGTGGGTACGACGCTCCGCCCGCCGCGCCGCCTCGGTGATCAGCTTCAGCGCCCAGCCCCGGGTCCCCGATTCGTGCACCACGACCGATTCCGATCCCCGCAGCGCGCGAAACAGCCGGACATAGTGGGCAACGTGCACGACCGGTCGCCAGTACTTGTACGGCAGCGCCCCGAGGTAGGGGCTCAGTTCGAGCCGGGCCTGCTCGGAGTCGAGCAGCCGCACCCCGGGCCGTGGGAAGAGCCGCTTGAGCAGCGTGGTCTTCCCCGCACCGGGCACGCCCGCCACCACCAGCAGCGCCCCGGCCGGATAGTTGAGCTCGGGAACGCGATGTCCACGCAGGTCCCCGACGGTCGAAGCTGCCACGGTCGTTTCCTCTCCGCCGTGGCAGGAGGCGGAACCCCGATGACATCCGAGACCCCGGCCCCTGTCCGCGGCAACTCACGTCACCTGCAGGGCCGAAGGTCTGGTCCACCTCGGGAAACCCCGAGGCCCGGGCGCCGGGAGCCGGGAGGGCTCCAGGATGTCGAACGACCGGCGAAGGACTACTCCCCTTCAGCGCGAAAGAATACCGTCACGCCGCAAGCAGCGACGACCTGTCGCGCAGCAGCATGTGTTTCAGCTTGATCAGCGAGCGCCGGGTCTGGCTCTTGACCACGGTGATCGGCACGTCCAGCTCGGCGGCGACCTGTTCCACGCTGTGGTCGGCGAAGTAGCGCAGCACCACGATCGCCCGGTCCCGGTCGGGCAGTCGGCGCAGCGCCCCCATCATGGTGATCCGCAGATCCAGGTCCATCGAGTATTCCGGCTCACGCAGGTCACCGGGCGTGGACTCGGTGGAGCTACGCCGCCGCCGATGGTCGACATACGTCCGGAACAGGACTTTCTGGGCGTACGCCGAAAGGTTGTCGCTCTCGGCGGCCCGATCCCAGCTCAGATACACCTTGGTGAGCGTGGCCTGGGTCAGGTCCTGCGCGAGGTGCCAGTCACGGCAGAGCCGGAACGCGCTGCTGTGCAGTCGCTGCCGGCAGTCCCGCGCGAAGCGCGCGAACTCCTGCGGGATCGGCGGTGAAGTGAGCATGACCTGGGTGTCGCCTTCTCTTCAGGCCACGGTGGCTGAGGTGTCACTGTGGACCGTGTCCGGGAAACGCGTGCGTCAAGGTACGCGTTCGTCCCCCGCCGGTGGGGGCGGACGATGAGAGTGGCACGCAATAGGTAGAGAACGCTGGGAAGCGACTATGCGCCGGCTGAGACCGGACTCGCGAGCGCGGCTCGCAGTGGCCGGCACTTCGCGGCGGCTTCGGCGACCTCGGCGGCCGGGTCGCTGTCGGCGGTGATCCCGCCTCCGGCCCAGGTGTGCACGCGGGCGCCGTCGACGGCCACGGTGCGGATGCTCAGCCCCAGGTCGAGGTGGTCGTGCCCGATCCAGCCGAGGGCGCCCATGCTGACGCCGCGCCCGACCGGCTCCAGGGCGGCGATCTGCGCCAGCGCGGCCATCTTCGGGGCGCCGGTGACGCTGCCGCCGGGGCAGACGGCGCGGAGCAGCTCGGCGAGGCCCACGTCGCCCGAGATCTCCGCGGAGACGACCGACTCCGCTTGCCAGAGACCCGACCATTCCCGTACGGCGAACAGCTCGTCCACCCGCACCGGCCCGGTTCCCGGCAGCCGGGCGAGGTCGTTGCGCTCCAGGTCGACGATCATCACGTGCTCGGCCCGTTCCTTGGCGGAGGCCAGGAGCTCCCGGCGCCCCTCGGCGGTGGCCGGGCGTGTCCCCTTGATCGGCCGGGTGATGACCCGCCCGTCCCGCACCTCGACGAGCGTCTCCGGGGAGGCCGTGGCGATCGCCCACCGCCCGTCGGTGGCGCTCAGGATCCCGCCGTACCGGGCGCCGGCCAGCGCCGCGACCCGCCCGAGGGCCGCTGTCGGGTTTCCGACGTACGGCGCGGAGCCGTGCCCGACCACATTGACCTGGTAGACGTCGCCCCGCCCGATCGCGTCCCGCACGTCCTGAACTGCGCGGGCGTGTTCCGCGGGAGTCCAGCTCTCCGCCCACGACCCGAGTTCCCACTCCGGCGTTGAACCGGAGGTGACATCGGTGGTGTGTATCCAGACGACGGCGTACACGTCCGGGATGACAGGGACCGGACTGGGGCCGCCCGGCGTGGCGTTGATCATTACGGATCCGGCATCCGTGGACACGTAGAGCGACGCCCCGCAAATAGTGCTATGGCTGTTCGTCCGGTATTTGTCATCCGAACGGCCGAGGTTTCGCACCGGCAGTCCGTTGTCGGCCAGGAAGCCGGTCAGAAGCTCGGCAGGGTCACCGGAATCACCCCGGTGCCACGAGAACGAACGTAACGCATGGTGACGGGCATGGCAGGTGGTCGGAGCCGCCGGCGGAGCCCCGGAAGGAGGTACCGGAGAGTGGCCGGTGGACCCCTGAACGTGGACCATCGGAACCGTGGGAGCAGAGCCGGACGCCGTCACTCCGTTGAACCGTTGTCGTTCGATGTGAGGTAACGTTCGAACCCGACTTTGTGAACCTTCACACAGCCCCCTACCGGAGAAAACTCGCGATGTGCCAGCACCTGAATCAATGCCCTCCAGCCGACGCTATCGACCGGGAGGCCGCCCGCGCAGTGGCGACCTTCTGCGAACAGGGTTGGAGCCTGCTCTGCAACGGTGTCATCGTCTTCGAGGACACCGGCGAGCTCCTGCCGGACGGTACGACGATCGCGCCGCACCGCGGCCCGGCACGCCACGCGCTCGCCGCATAATTACTGAGGGTAACGATACGGCCGCCCTATTTGGCGGAAGTTTCGGGCCCTCCGGCCGGTCGGTCGGT
Source organism: Actinoplanes liguriensis (assembly GCA_000715855.1). Lineage (GTDB taxonomy): Bacteria > Actinomycetota > Actinomycetes > Mycobacteriales > Micromonosporaceae > Actinoplanes > Actinoplanes liguriensis. Next base: position 27,848 of record KL571469.1, on the reverse strand, counting down.
GATGACGGTCCGGCCCAAAAGACGGCGCAGGCCGCGATCCGTGGACCGCGACCTGCGCACAAATCCTGGGATCAGCTCTCGAAGGCCTCCGGCGAGGGGCATGAGCAGACCAGGTTGCGGTCGCCGTAGGCCCTGTCTCTTATACACA
>KL571469.1:26990-27513 GCA_000715855.1 Actinoplanes liguriensis | reverse complement strand
TGTGTATAAGAGACAGCCCTTCGGGAAGCCGGCGACCGAGCGCGGGTACGGGTGGGACCACTCGTCCGCGGTGACCGCCGACGCGGTGTGCGGGGCGTTGGCGAGGGGGTTGTCGTCCTTCGGCCAGGCGCCCGCGGCCACCTGATCGATCTCCGCCTTGATCGCGATCATGGCGTCGCAGAAGCGATCCAGCTCGGCCAGGTCCTCGCTCTCGGTCGGCTCCACCATGAGGGTGCCGGCGACCGGGAACGACATCGTCGGCGCGTGGAAGCCGTAGTCGATGAGCCGCTTCGCGACGTCGTCCACGCTCACGCCGGTGGCCTTGGTGATCGGCCGCAGGTCGAGGATGCACTCGTGCGCGACCAGGCCGTTCTCCCCCGCGTAGAGCACCGGGTAGTGCTCGCGCAGCCGCGCCGCCACGTAGTTCGCGGTCAGCACCGCGGTCGCGGTGGCCTGGGCCAGGCCGTCCGGGCCCATCATCCGCACGTACGCCCAGGAGATCGGCAGGATGCCGGCCGAACCG
>KL571469.1:25353-26712 GCA_000715855.1 Actinoplanes liguriensis | reverse complement strand
TGGTGGTCGCCGGGCTCCAGCGGGTTGCCGGGCAGGAAGTCCGCGAGGTGCGCGCGGACCGCGACCGGGCCGACGCCGGGGCCGCCACCGCCGTGCGGGATGCAGAACGTCTTGTGCAGGTTCAGGTGCGAGACGTCCGCGCCGAACTTGCCCGGCTTGGCGAAGCCGACCAGGGCGTTGAGGTTCGCGCCGTCGACGTACACCTGGCCGCCGGCCTCGTGGACCCGCGCGCACAGGTCGGCGATCGAGGTCTCGTACACACCGTGGGTGGACGGGTAGGTCACCATGATCGCGGCCAGCGCGGACGCGTGCTTCTCGATCTTGGCGGCCAGGTCGGTGAGGTCGACGTTGCCGTTCTCGTCGCAGGCGACCACGACGACCCGCATGCCGGCCATCACGGCGCTGGCCGCGTTCGTGCCGTGCGCCGACGACGGGATCAGGCAGACGTCGCGGTGCGACTCGCCCCGGGAGCGGTGGTAGCCGCGGATCGCCAGCAGACCGGCCAGCTCGCCCTGGGAGCCGGCGTTCGGCTGCACGCTGACCGCGTCGTAGCCGGTGATCTCGGCGAGCCACGCCTCGAGCTGGGCGACCAGGGACTCGTACCCCTGCGTCTGGCTCGTCGGCGCGAAGGGGTGGATGTCGGCGAACTCGGGCCAGGTGACCGCCGCCATCTCGGTGGTGGCGTTCAGCTTCATCGTGCACGAGCCCAGCGGGATCATGCCGCGGTCCAGCGCGTAGTCCCGGTCCGACAGCTTGCGCAGGTAGCGCAGCATGCTCGTCTCGGAGTGGTGCGTGTTGAACACCGGGTGGTGCAGGTAGTCGCTGGTCCGGGCGAGCGGCTTCGCGCCGCAGACGGCCGGCTCGGTGACGGACGCGCCGAACGCGGCCAGCACCGTCGCGACGTGCGCGCCGGTGGTGGTCTCGTCGGTGGAGATCGACACCCGGTCGGCGTTCACCAGGAGCAGGTCGACGCCCTGGTCGGCGGCGGCCGCGACGATCGCCTCGGCGCGACCGGGCACCACCGCGGTGACCGTGTCGAAGAACGCGGTGTGCGCGACCTCGACCCCGGCCGCGGTCAGGCTGCCGGCGATCGTCAGCGCGTGGTCGTGCACCCGCTTGGCGATCGCGCGCAGGCCGGCCGGGCCGTGGTAGACCGCGTACATGCTCGCCATCACCGCGAGCAGGACCTGCGCGGTGCAGATGTTGCTGGTCGCCTTCTCGCGGCGGATGTGCTGCTCGCGGGTCTGCAGGGCCAGCCGGTACGCCGGAGCCCCGTCCGCGTCCTTGGAGACGCCCACGAGACGGCCCGGCAGGCTGCGCTCCAGCCCGGCGCGCACCGCCAGGTAGCCGGCGTGCGGG
>KL571469.1:20668-25119 GCA_000715855.1 Actinoplanes liguriensis | reverse complement strand
CCGCCGAAGCCGAGCGGCACGCCGAAGCGCTGGGTGGTGCCGGCCGCGATGTCCGCACCGATCTCGCCCGGGGCGCGCAGCAACGTGAGGGCGAGCAGGTCGGCGGCGACCGTGACCAGGGCGCCCTTGGCGTGGGCGGCCTCGATCAGGGCGGCGTGGTCACGGACCGCGCCGGACGCGCCCGGGTACTGCAGGTGCAGCCCGAAGAACTCCTCCGGCAGGTCGTCGCCCGCGTCCAGGTCGACGAGCTTGACCTCGATGCCCAGCGGCTCGGCCCGGGTGCGCAGGACGGCGAGCGTCTGCGGGAACGTGTCGGCATCCACGACGTACGCCGGAGACTTGCTCTTGGAGGCTCTGCGCGCGAGCGTCATGGCCTCGGCCACGGCGGTCGCCTCATCCAGCATCGACGCGTTCGCGGTGGTCAGACCGGTCAGATCGGTGACCATGGTCTGGAAGTTGAGCAGCGCCTCCAGGCGGCCCTGGCTGATCTCCGGCTGGTACGGCGTGTACGCCGTGTACCACGCCGGGCTCTCCAGCACGTTCCGCTTGATCACCGCGGGGGTGTGCGTTCCGTAGTAGCCCAGGCCGATCATCGGCGTCGCGAGGACGTTGCGGGCCGCGATCGCGCGCAGCTCGGCGATCGTCTCCTCCTCGGAGGCGCCGGCCGGCAGATCGAGCTCGCCGTGGAAGCGGATCGACTCCGGGATCGCGGCGTCCATCAGGTCGCCGAGCGACTCGTAGCCCACGGCCTTGAGCATCTCGGCCTGCTCGTTCGCCTGCGGACCGATGTGGCGGTGGGTGAATGACGACGTCATGGGCGACTCCCGATGGGTGAGAAGGCTGACAAAGCCCTCCCCCTCTGTCATACCCACGAAGGGACTTCAGAGTCACCTGCCCGCGCGGTCCGTTTGCCTGTAGAGATTCCGGGGAGGAGTTGCCCCTTCGGCGCCCGTGCTTTCCGGAGGGAAAGAGCAGGTCTCTCCCGCGCAGCGAAACCAACCTACCAGTGCGCATGACCATGATCGGAACTTCTAGGGTGGAGCTGTGACCTACACCCCTGCAGTTGATCGCTACGAGTCCATGACGTACCGCCGCGCGGGCCGCAGCGGCCTCAAGCTGCCCGCCATCTCCCTGGGTCTCTGGCACAACTTCGGTGACACGCGCCCGGCCGACCGCCAGCGCGACATCGTCCGCCGCGCCTTCGACCTCGGGGTCACCCACTTCGACCTGGCCAACAACTACGGCCCGCCGCCCGGCAGCGCGGAGACCAACTTCGGCCGGATCCTGGCCGCGGACTTCACGAGCCACCGCGACGAGATGGTCATCTCCAGCAAGGCCGGCTACACCATGTGGGACGGGCCCTACGGCGACTTCGGCTCGCGGAAGTACCTGGTCAGCTCGCTGGACCAGTCGCTGCGGCGGCTCGGCGTCGACTACGTGGACGTCTTCTACCACCACCGGCCCGACCCGGACACCCCGCTCGAAGAGACGATGTCCGCTCTCGATCACATCGTGCGGTCCGGCAAGGCGCTCTACGTCGGCCTGAGCAACTACAAGTCCGAGCAGACCGCGAAGGCCGCCGCGATTCTTCGCGAACTGGGCACGCCGCTGCTGATTCATCAGCCGTCCTACTCGATCCTCAACCGCTGGATCGAGCACGACAACCTGCTCGACACCCTGGAGGAGGCCGGCGCGGGGTGCATCGCGTTCAGCCCGCTGCAGCAGGGCCTGCTCACCGACCGCTACCTGGACGGCATCCCGGACGACTCGCGGATCCGCACCAGCGTGTTCCTCAACGAGAGCGCCCTGGACTCCAAGACCCTGGGCCGGCTGCACGCGCTCAACGACATCGCGAAGCGGCGCGGTCAGTCGCTCGCGCAGCTCGCCCTCGCGTGGGCCCTGCGCGACCAGCGCATGACCAGCCTGATCATCGGGGCGTCGAGCGTGCAGCAGCTGGAGAACAACATCGCCGCGCTCAACAACCTCGACCTTTCCGAGGCCGAGATCGGCGACATCGACGCCACGGTTCTCGACCTCTGAAGATCAAGATCCGCTTGTTCGGTACGTCGTAAATGCCGCGCGTCCTTCACCACCGGTGATTAGCCTTCGCGGCATGACGGACCTGGTCGAGAAGCACACGATCCTCGCCGTCGTGGTCGGCTCCCGCGCCTACGGTCTGGAAGGCCCGGAGAGCGACCACGATCGGCGGGGTGTCTACGCCGCCCCGACCAGGGACTTCTGGCGCCTCGACAAGCCGCCGACCCACCTGGACGGGCCCGCCGAGGAGCAGTTCTCGTGGGAGATCGAACGGTTCTGCACGCTCGCGCTGCAGGCCAACCCGACCGTTCTCGAGGTGCTCTGGTCGCCCGTCACCGAGCAGATCACGCCCGACGGTGAACAGCTGCGGGCGATGCGCGGGGCGTTCCTGTCCCGGCGGGTCTACGACACCTACGGCAACTACGCCCGCGACCAGCTCGACAAGGTCGCGTCCCGGCGCGCCCGCACCGGCGAGACCAACCACAAGCAGGCTATGCACATGGTCCGGCTGTTGATGGCGGGCGCGCACGTGCTGCGGACCGGTGAGATCCTCGTCGACGTCCGGCACCTGCGCGACCGGCTGCTCGCCGTCCGCCGGGGCGAGCTCGACTGGGACGAGGTCGCCGCCTGGGCCGCCACGCTGCTGGCCGATCTCGATCAGGCGGCGGCCGAGACCCGCCTGCCCGAGCGGCCGGACCGCGAACGGGTCGATCAGCTCCTGCACGACGTACGGGAAAGAGGTTTGCGATCGTGACCCTGACGGTGCCGGAATGGGCGGCCGACGTCGCCCGGCAACTCCCCTATCCCCTGGTCTTCTGCACCGTGAGCGGCGCGCACCTGTACGGCTTCGCGTCGATCGACTCCGACCTCGACCTGCGCGCCGCGCACGTGCTGCCGGCCGTCGAGGTCCTCGGCCTGCACCGCGGCCCGGAGACCCTGCAGCGCGACGGCCTGCGCGACGGCGTCGAGCTGGACGTCGTCTCGCACGACCTGCTGAAGTTCGCCAAGCTGCTGAACAGCCGCAACGGCTACGTCCTCGAGCAACTTCTGTCCCCGCTCGTGGTCGTCACGTCGCCGCTCCACGACGAGCTGCGGGAGCTGGCGCCCGGGCTGATCACGCGCAATCACGCCTATCACTAACTGGGTTTCTCGCACAGCCAGGAGAAGCTGTACACGAAGACCGGCGAGCTGAAGCCGGCCCTCTACACCCTGCGCGTCCTGCTGACCGGAATCCATCTGATGAGAACCGGTCAGCTGGAGTGCGACCTGGGCGTGCTGGACGGCGCGCCCGGCTACGTGCCGGACCTGATCGCGGCCAAGCGCGAGGCGGAGCACGGCCCGTTCCCGCCCGGCGTCGCGGCGCGACTGGCCACGGACATCCCACGCCTGCGCGCCGAGCTGGAGACGGCCAAGGACGAGTCGAAGCTCGCCGACCGTCCCTCCGACCAGGCCGTCACCGCCCTGCACGACCTCATCATCCGCACCCGTCTCGGCTGACATGGAGCGAGCGTCGTCCTCCGTCGCCGACCCGGGACTGATGCTGACCGTCCCGGGCAGGCGGGAGCCGGGTCTGCGGTTCGAGGTGGCCTCCGGTGGCCGGATGCTGCTGCGCCGGCGGGACGACGTGGTCTTCTTCGGTCTGGTCCATCGGTGGCGCTACGGCGTCGCTCTCTACCGCACCGGAAGCTACACGTCGCCGCTGCCGCCGATCCCGGCCGAGCTGGTGCGCCGGTCGGCGGGCTCTCCCGGCTGGTTCGACCAGTGGGCGCACCGGTTCGCCGGCTGGCTGGACGCGGCCGGCGACGGCCCGCTGCACGACGGCGCCTGGGTGCTGCGCCGGCGGAAGGACACCCACATCCTGACCTACGATCTCGTGGCCGACTTCCCCTATGCCCACCTCGACTGGTTCGCCGGGTGGCACGGGATCGTGCCGCTGCGCCCGCTCCCCGGCCCGGAATCCGGGCGGGTCAAGGCCTATCGCAAGCAGGCCCGCGACGGGGTGCTCCCGCCGCTGCTGCTCGGGGCGGCCAGCGCCCTCGACGGCTATCTGCTGCTCGACGGTCACGCCCGGCTGGCCGCCGCGCTGGCCGAGAACGTCGAACCCGGCCTGCTGGTGCTCGAACCCTCCGACCCGGACGGCGGGTGGCCGATCCCCCGCAGCCGGGCGTGGCCGATCCGCGGGGGCGTCGAGGCGTGGGAGGACGCGTTCCGGATCAGGGGCGGCGACCGATCCAGATGTCACGAGTTGCTCGAACGGTGAGGTCGTCGCGGGCCGGGGCGGTCTCCGCGCACGCCGTCAGCGCCGCCAGGTCGTCCGGGGACAGCCGATCGGTCAGCCGCTGGGCGCTGCGCTGCAGGGTGACCTGCGCATACTTGACGCCTGCGGGCGACAGCGGGCCCGGGATCTCGATCTC
>KL571469.1:16457-20444 GCA_000715855.1 Actinoplanes liguriensis | reverse complement strand
CGCTCGCCGACCAGCTCGAGCCCGGCCGCCTTGAGCCGGGCGCCCCAGTCCTCGCCCATGTGCAGGCCGCCCTCGAGGCGCATCTTCGCCAGCTCCTGGTGGGCGCGCTCCTCGACCGCGCTCCCGGCCGGATCGGTCAGGAAGCGCGGGAACCCGTCCAGCTCGGTGATCATGAAAACGCCGCCCGGGCGGAGCACGTCCCGGACCTGCAGCAGCGTCCGCGCCGGGTCGGCCAGGTGGTGCATCGACGCGGACGCCCACACCAGGTCGGCCGGGCCCAGCTGCGGCCAGTCACCGTCAAGATCCGCCCGCACGGTGCGGACGCGGCGCGTTCCCGCAGGTGGGCGAGCATCTCGTCATCCATGTCGACCGCGGTCAGGGAGGCGGTCGGCAGGTGCCGGGCCAGTGCGATCGTTCCGGTTCCGGTTCCGGCGCCGAGATCGACGATCAAAGGATTGGCCGGTACGAGCGAGCCGGCCCAGCCGATCACCTCGCGGTAGTAGTCCTGCAGCACCTCGGCGTCGAGATCGAGCATCTGCGCCAGCCCGTCCCCGCCATGCTGCCCGCCCCCGCCATGCCCATGGCCGCCATGCCCGTGCCCGTGACCGGCGTCCCCGTGCCCGCCATGCCCGTGCCCGCCATGCCCGTGCCCGGCGTCCCGGTGCCCGGCGTGCCCGTCGCCCTCGCCGTGGCCGCCCTGCTCCCCGTGCGCGCCCTGCGCGGCGTGATCAGCCTGCTGCTCGCTCTCGCTGAGCCGGCCGTGACCCGGCCGGTCGCCGTGGGAGCCGTGATCTGCCTGCTGGTGACCGTGTTCGTGTGCCATGCCACGACCGTACCCACGTTTTGCGCTTCCGGCATATGCTCTTGCGTATGACGCAAGACGGAGAATTGGACGCCCTGGTCCGTCAGCGAATCCGCGGTCTCCGGGTCGCGCGCGGCTGGACCCTCGACGAGCTGGCCACCCGCGCCTACATGACGCCGTCCACCCTGAGCCGCATCGAGACCGGCCACCGCCGCATCGCCCTCGACCAGCTGGCCCCGATCGCCCGAGCCCTGAACACCAGCCTGGACCAGCTCGTCGAGTCGGGCCGCGACGAGGATGTGGTGATCCGCCCCCACCACGACGACTCCCGCGGCATGACCACCTGGCTGCTGAACCGCGAGGGCACCCCGGCGGGCATGACCGTCGCCAAACTGCGCGTGGACCGCCCGGTCCCCACCGACCTACGGGTGCATCCGGGCCGCGACTGGTTCGTCGTCCTGTCCGGCACCATCATCCTGCGCCTCGCCGAACGCACCATCACCGTCAAGTCCGGCGAGGCTGCCGAGTTCTCCACGATGGTCCCCCACGCCTTCGGCTCCGCAGGCGGCCCAGCCGAGGTCCTCTGCATCCTGGACCACGAGGGCGAACGCTCCCACCTACGCCCCGACCGCCCTTAGCCCAGCGGAGCGCCCCTCAGGCCAGCCCAGCGGAGCGCCCCTCAGGCCAGCCCAGCGCCCAGCCCCGCTCAGACCAGCCCAACCCCGCGCCCCGCCCAGCGGCCCGCCTGGCCCAGAGCCCGCCTGGCCCAGAACCTGCCTGGCCCAGAGCCCGCTTGGCCCAGAGCCCTCAGCCAGGCCCATCGAGTCCAGCCCAGCGCCCCTCAGGCCGGCCCGGTCCCGACCGGCGGCGCCCAGCCCGGCCGCGGGATCAGGCAGAACGGATGACCGGCCGGATCAGCGAACACGTGATCATCGGCAAGCCGCACCGCCCCAAGGGCGAGCACCGCCGCGGTCGCCGCCTCCAGGTCATCCACCATCACGTCGAAGTGCGCCTGCTGAGGCACGTCCGGTGCAGGCCACGTCGGCCGCCGATGCCCCACCGCCCGCTGGAACGCCATCCCGGACGTCGTAGCGCTCTCGGCCACCACCACGAAGTCCCCGTCGTCGTAGGTGATCGGCCGCCCCAGCACCTCACTCCAGAACCGCGCCGCCGCGCCCGGATCCGCACAGTCGAAGATCAAATGGTGCAGCCGTCCCACACTCATCCCACGAGTCTCGCCTACCCGGCCCCGCCGAGCAGCCCGGGCACAGCCGGCGCGGCAACCCGGGCACCGGGCACAGTCAGCGCGGCAACCCGAGCAGACCGGACACAGCCGGCGCCGTGACCCGAGCAACCCAGCGAACTACTCCGGCGACCGCGACCGTGTGATCAACCACGCACCGGGCCTGAGACAGCGCCGGGACGCTCCCGCCCAGGCCAGCCGTCGGGGCGAAGGACCGTGACCGTTCCGGGTCAGCAATGTGACACGCGTGGCAGCGTGCGCCCCTGGCGAGGGGCAGGTTCAATCGACGTGCGTAGTCGTCGGGGGGACACATGGACTATTACCTGCTGGCCGGGGACGCGATCCTGGTCGAGGAGTTCGCCTACGGCGAGGATCACGTCACCGTGGGCCTGGCCGGTGCGATGTGGGCCGCCGGCGACGGTGGCTGGCGCGGCACGGGCTCGTTCGGCCGATTCCTGCGCACCGATCAGGACCTGCTCTCCGTGCTCACCCCGATCCGCCGCGACCGCGCGGCCCGCGTCTTCCACGATCTCGACGGCGGCGCCCTGCCGAGCGAGCTGGAACTGCGCTCCCGTTTCGGCGAGTGGGTCCGCTTCACGAACGCCGCCCCGCTGCGCCTCGGCTCGGACGACATGCCGCAGGGCTACACCGAGAAGCGCATCTACCGAGTCCTGTTCGCCAAGGAGCCCCGTGCCGGGCAACTGGCGGAGCTGAGCGCCGCCTGGCGCGGGACCACACCCGGCGGTATGCCGTCCGGCAAGGGCCGGGCCGGGAATCACCTGTTCACCTGGAACCTCCGTCGTGTCGGCCGCGGCATCGCCTGGGGCCTGGACGTCACCATGCTGCTCGGCGGCGAGAGCCCCGACGTCGCCGGCGCGGTGCTGCGCAAACTCACCGCCGACGTCCGCGAGCGCGGCCTGATCCCGGTCACCACGGAACGCTTCGCCTGAGCCGAACACGAAGCCCAAAGCCGAAGCGAAGCCCAAAGCCGAACCCCGATCCCGAGCCCAGCCGAGCTCCGATTCGAAGCCCGAACCTGAGACCAGCCGAGGCCTGAGCGCCGGCTGAAGCTCGGACCTGAGACCAGCCCAAACCCGAGCGGCGGCTGAAGCGCGACCCGGAGAGCGAGACCGGCCCGATTCGGAGGCCGAGCCCGATCGCTGAGACCCGGCGTCAGCCCTGCGGCCCGAGCACCCCGCTCACTGCCTGACCGGCCCCCTCCTTCAGCTCGATGAAGATCCCATGCGTCTCCGAATCCCCCACGTTGTGCCCGGAATGCTCCTGCGCCCCGACCCAGCGAACCGCCCCCGCCGGCAACTCCACGTCGACGGACCGCTCCCCATCGCTGACCCGCCGCCGGAACGCGCTCAACGTCACCATCACGCTGTCCGGATGTCGGTGCGGGTTGGTCCGATCACCGGGCCGGTCCCGATATTCCAGCACCCGCACGCGGTCGTTCTCGAAGACGACCTTGTACAGCTCCGGGTCGGTGACGACCGGATCCTGATCGCTCATGGCGCCCTCCCTCGCTTCGTGGGATTACGGTACCATGATGGCGATGCCAATCCCATATGAGACGACCGGACGGACGAATCAAAAATCCCGCACCCGGCAAGCCCTGATCGACGCCGCCCGTGAGCTGCTCTCCGAGGGCCTCACGCCACGGGTGGAGGATGCGGCCGCCCACAGCGGGATCTCGCGCACGACCGCTTATCGCTACTTTCCGAATCAGCGCAGCCTGCTGCTGGCCGCCCAGCCCCAGCTCCAGCCGGACACGCTGCTGCCGGAGGACGCGCCCGCCGAGCCACGTGCCCGGATGGCGAACTTCATGATCGCCTTCACCGACTACAACCTGCGGTATGAGCCACAGCTGCGTTCGGCGCTCCGGTTGTCCCTGGAGCAGCCGGCCGGCGACGACGAGCGGCCGCTGCTGCGCCGCGGG
>KL571469.1:15962-16153 GCA_000715855.1 Actinoplanes liguriensis | reverse complement strand
CCGGCATCGAGTCGCTCATCTGGCTGCTCGACATCGCCGGTCAGAGCCGCGAGCAGGCCGCCATGACCGTACGGGAAACGGCTCTTGCCCTTCTTGATGCCGCGATGAGGGAGTCATCTCACGAACGTGCCTGGCGACAGGCCACCACGGAGGCTCAGTGACGTCAGACGGGGTGCAGCGCCGCCCGCAGC
>KL571469.1:11617-15720 GCA_000715855.1 Actinoplanes liguriensis | reverse complement strand
GCGGGTGGCTGAGCCAGCGCCGCGGCGAGAGGGGTCGCGTGCGCGCTCTCCGCCGCATCTCCGCCTGGTCCGCGACCCAGTCGTGGAACGCGGCTTCCCCGGCACGCCGCACCGCGAACCGGTCGCATGCCAGTTCCTGCCACCATCGGGCGGCGATGATCAGCATCCCTCCGCCCGCCACGCTGACCGCGATCGCCCACGGGTCGAAACTGACCAGCGCGGCGACGAATCCGGCGGCGTAGAGCGTCAGGGTCATCTGACGTGCCGTCAGGTCGCGCCGGGCCAGGTGCGCCAGCTCGTGCCACACCACGAAGGCGGCCCACTCCGGGTGGTTCTCGGTGTTCGAGGAGAGCACCACCCAGCCGCGTCGCCCCTGCTGCAGGCACCGATCGGGCCGGCCGTCGGCGTCCCGGCGCACGTCGAGCACGTCGAGACCGAGCCGGTCGATCACCGGCCGCATCTGCGCGGGCACGCCCAGCGGGGTCGGCACCTGCGCGAGCATCCGGATCGACGCCCGCCGCCCGGCAAGCCACCGCACGGGAACGAGGACGACGAGTGCCAGCCCGCCCACGGCCAGGGTCGTCTCCGGCCCGGCGGTGTCCCAGCTGATCAGCGTCACCAGGCAGAGGAGAAGAACCGGAAGGGCCAGATTTCCCAGTACGCCGGCAAGCGCCCGAGCCCGTCCGGGAATGCCCTCCGCGTGGGCGCCGGTCGCGGCGAGCACCGCGCGCAACGGGCTCTCCCCCGACTCCTGACAGCAGACGCGATGGTCCTGCCCGGCCAGCGCCGCCCGGACCTCGGCCGGGTCCGCGCCCGCGTCCCGCAGCACGCTCGCCACCGGCCCGTCGTCGTCGGCGTCCAGCGCGGCGAGCAGGAAGTCCGCGGTCGTGGCGCGATCCCGCCCGGCCGCGTGAGCACGTGAAACGGCGAGGTCAGCGACGTCGGAGGCGGAGGCGGGCGCCGACGGCCCGGGCGCGCCGAGGACGGCCGAGTTCAGCACGTGCCGCGCGGCGCCCTCGGTCCCGGCCAGCCCGACCGCCAGGTGATAGGCGTTGACCGGCCGTTCGCCCAGCCCGTGGGCCGTCTCGGCGGCCAGTGTCAGGGCGTGCCGCGCCTGATCCGTCACCTGCATGATCGACATCACCTCGCGCGGCATCGTGCCACACACGGGAGGGTGGAAATCAATGCGGGTCGCATTCACGAAACAACCGTCGTACGGGAAAAGCAACCGCGACCAAACGCCGAACGGTGAGTGTTGCGGGCATCTCCGCAATCAAGGCGCTTGCTTTTCGGTGGGGATGCCGGTTTAGGCTGAGCGTATGTCCGCGAGCGCCGCCCCCGTCGTCCATCTGGCCCGGCCACATCGGCCGGTGGTCGTGGCCGGCACCCTGGCCGAATTGCGGGGCCCGACCTGCGGTCTCGTCGAGTTGCCGTTACGACTCTGGTGGCATCCGCAGCGCGCGTTCGATCTGTCGCAGCGCACGATGTTGCTCTGGATGTATGAGAATGTGCTCCGCGAATCGATCCGGGTCGACGAGTTGCGTGCCTATATCGACGGCGCGACGCTGGTCCGCCTCTGGTCCGAGTTGAATCTGCCGCGTGGTGTCCGTGCGGCGTGGGAGGCCCGGCATCCTCGGCTGCGCATGCGTTGCGCCGCCTGAGACAGCCGAAATGAAATGAGCGTCGACGACTTCTATCGCGATGTGGCCAGAATCGCTCTCGCGGTCGCCGACAAACACGGTTTCGTGCTCGGTGGCGGGGTCGCCTGGCTGGTCAATGGCCTGGTCGCCCGGCCGACCGAGGACATCGACCTGTTCACCGACACGGTCGACGGCGTGACCGCGGCGGCCGGTGAGGTGACCGCGGCGCTGACCGAGGCCGGCTATCGGGTGGCCCGCGAAGAGGGCGACGAATTGTTCGCCGGAATGGATCAGGACATTCAGGAGTTCCTGGTCGCCGACGCGCACCGGGCGCTGCGCCTGACGCTGTGCCGGTTGGACCGCAGCCGCGCGCCGGTGGTGATGGACCTGGGCCCGGTGATGCACCTCGACGATCTGGTCGCCACGAAGGTCGCCGCCCTGGTCAACCGGCGTGAGGTGCGGGACTACATCGATGTCGCGGCCGCCCTGGAGCGCTATCCGCTGGACCGGGTCCTGGAGCTGGGCTACGCCGCCGATCCGGCGCTGGATCCGGAGGACATCGCGGACGCCGGCCGTTACCTGGATCGCCTCGACGACGTCCGCTTCACCCTCTATGGCCTGGATGCCGAAATGATCGCCCAGCTCAGAGATCGACTGGCTGCCTGGCCGAGGGACTAGTCCGGGCCGCGAAACCGGCCTAGCGTGTCCGGGTGCCCGCGAACACGTGGAACTTCCGATCGGTACGCGACCTGCGCCGTGCACACGTCGACGCCGTGGTCGAGGTCGACTTCGGCGCCGGCCCCCACCGGATGACGCCGTGGATCACCGCGCTCGACCTGCGCGCCGTCGTGCCCCCGGACGGCCCGGTCGACTGGGCGATGCTCGACAAGCTGCCGAACCTGAGCACGGTGTCCTGGTCCGGGGCGGATCGCGGTCTCGCCGAGGCTATCGCCCGGCACCCGCAGATCCAGTACCTGGAGTGGTTCGACGCCGAGGGCGACCTGGACCTGCGGCAGACCGCGATCGTCCGGCTCTGGATCAACTGCGCCGGGGTCGACTGCCTCCTGCTGCCCGCCACGATGATCACGCTGCTGCTGCAGAGCCCCGGCGAGGGTCTGCGGGTCGAGACGCAGGACGACCGGTTCAGCATGGGCCTGCACCTGTCCACCGGTGGTGCGGACGTGGTGATCCCGGAGGGGCTGCGGCCGACCCCGGTGGTCCGGCTCAACCTGGGCGGCGAGTTCTCGGTGAAGACGCTGGAGCCGTTCACGAACCTGCGGGAGCTGACGCTCGACTTCGAGGCACCGCCGGGGCGTCTGCTCGACCTTGCGCTGCTCGGGCAGCATCCCGGCCTGTTCCGGTTGTGCCTGATCAACGCGTACGAGGTGGACCCGGCGACCCTGCCCGACCTGCCGTTCCTGACCAGCGTCGAGGTGGTCGGCACGCGTGCGGAGATCGCCGCGCGCCTGCAGGAGCGCTTCCAGGGCCGCCCGCTGCCCGAGGTGGTGGTCCGTTATGCCCGCCCGCCGGGGAACCCGGGCGCGGCCGGGAGTAGTTGACGCTGCCCGTTCCGGCGCTGGTGACGGCCGGGGCGCCCCCGGTCAACGGGCGGTACGAGTCCGGGCGATCGCGGCGACCGCCACCACGCACAGGACTCCCCCGCTGACCAGCGCGACCGGCCCGGAGAACGCCCCCGCGACCAGTCCGGCCCGCAGGTTGCCGAGATCGGGCCCGGCCTGTCCGACGATCTGCTCGGCGGCCGCGACCCGGCCCATCAGCGCGTCCGGGGTGCGCAGCTGCACGACGGTCGCCCGGGACACCACCGCCACGGTGTCCGCGGCGCCGGCCACGACCAGGCACGCCAGGCTCGGCCATGGGCTCGTGACCAGGCCGAACATCGCGAGCGCCGCGCCCCACACGGTCGCCGCCCCGAGCATCACCGTCCCCGGGCGGCCCCACCGGGTGAACGCGCCGGACAGCAGCGACGCGAGCACCCCGCCCACGGCGACCGACGTCAGGAACAGCCCGAGCGTGCGCGGGTTCCCGTCGAAGCGGGCGGCATTGACCAGCGGGAACAGGCTGATCGGCATGGCCAGCACGGTCGCCGCGAGGTCGGTGAGGAGCGCACCCCGGACGACCCGGTCGTGCCAGAGGAACCGCAGGCCCTTGCCGACCGCGTGCAGGCCGGCGCCCAGTCGCTCCCCGGTGGCCGGCAACCGGGGCAGGCCGATCACCCCGTAGAGCGCCGCCAGGAAGGTGACGGTGTCGATCAGGTAGCACCCGGCGACGCCGGTCCAGCCGACGACCAGCCCGCCCGCCGCGGGGCCGACCAGCATCGACGCTTGGAAGGAGATGTGGTTGAGCGCCAGGCCGGCGCCCCGCTGCTCCGGGGCGAGCAGGTGCGGCAGGAACGTGCGCGCGATCGGTCCGCCGAGGGCGCCGAAACACGACTGCACCACGATC
>KL571469.1:8415-11403 GCA_000715855.1 Actinoplanes liguriensis | reverse complement strand
CCGGCAGCCCGCCGAGCAGACCCTGTGCCGCCAGCGCCGCCGAGGAGGCGATCAGCCCGGCCGTCGTGATCAGGTAGAGCCGGCGGCGGTCGGCGTGGTCCGCCAGCGCCCCGGCGAACAGCCCGAACAGCACGACCGGCAGCGCCTGGCACAGCCCGACCGCGCCGGTCCACACCGCGCTGTGCGTCTGCTCCCACACCTGGAACATCACCGCGACCATGGTCATCTGCGAGCCGAAACCGGACAGGGTGCGCCCGATCCAGTAGCGCCGGAACACCGGGGACGACCGCAGCGGACCGAGATCGATCAGGGCGGCGGTCACTCCCACGCCGGGTCACCGGCCAGCTTCTCGGCGATGCGGTCGCGGAAGCTCTTCCGGGCCAGCACCTCCTGGATGTCACGGACGACGCGATTCATGCCGTACGGGATGAGGTCCTCGATCTCTTGAACGACCGCCTCGGTCGCTCGCCACTCGGCGGCCAGCCGGTCCACGACGTGACGCGATTTCTCGGACAGGCCGACGTTCTTCGCGCGGGCATCCGGCCCCGGCGACGTCACCACCCACCCCGCGGCACGCATCGCGGAAACTTTCTGGCTCAACGCGGAGTGCGTCCGCCCGACGGCCGAGGCCAGTTGCGCGATCGTCATCGGGCCGTGCACGTGCAGCTTGATCAGCTCTTTCACCCAGGACGGCTTGAGGCCCTCGATGCGCGCGTCCGCATAGAGCCGGGCGATCTCGGCATCCAGCGCGGCCTGGAGCTCCCACAGTGGACGCCACACAGCGTGATCGGTCGGATCGATGAAGTCACTCACTCCTTGACTGTAACAGGACTTATATAAGCACTGTCACATCGAAAGAGGATTTGACATCTACAAGGGGATAGAAGAAAAATGCGGTTACGAAGTTAGGGTTGGCTAACCTTTGGAGCTCCATGACCGCCATCTACCTCATCGGCCTCCGTGAGGGCCTGGAGATCAGTCTCGTGATCTCGATCCTCGTGGCGTTCCTGGTCAAGAGCGATCGCCGGCCGCTGCTGCGCCTGGTCTGGGCCGGTGTCGCGGTGGCCGCGGTGATCTCCATCGGCTTCGCCGTCCTGCTCCAGGTCGGCATCGCCCGGCTCAGCTCGACCCACCAGGAGCTGTTCGAGGCGATCGCGTCCTTCGTGGCCGTCGCCTTCGTCACCTGGATGATCTTCTGGATGCGCCGGATGGCCCGCCACATCGGCAAGGAGCTGCGCGGCAAGATGGAGGACGCCATCGCGGTCGGCCCGGTCGCGGTCGCCGGCGTGGCGTTCCTCGCGGTGATCCGCGAGGGCCTGGAGACGTCGATCCTGTTCTACGCGGCCGCGCAGGGCGCCACCGACGCCAAACCGCTGATCGGCATCAGCCTGGGCCTGCTCACCGCGGTGGTGCTCGGCTGGCTGCTCTACGTCAGCGCGGTCCGGATCAACCTGTCCACGTTCTTCACCTGGACCGGCGCGCTGCTGGTGCTGGTCGCCGCCGGCATCTTCAAGTACGGCTTCCACGACCTGCAGGAATCCAACGTCCTCGGCGGCTTGGACAAGCTTGCCTTCGACGTGACGTCGAGCTTCCCGCCCACCGCGTGGTACGCCGAACTGCTCCGCGGAATGATCAACTTCACGCCCGCGCCGACCGTCATCGAGACGGTCGCCTGGCTCGCCTACGGGATTCCCGTTCTCGTTCTCTTCCTCTGGCCGGCCCGCAAGCCGGCGCCCACCCCCGCACCATCTGCTTCCTAGGAGAACGATGCTCACCGCACGACTGCTCACCGCAGGCGCGGCAGCCGCGCTGCTTCTGACCGCCGGATGCGCCGACAAGGCCTCCGACGACAAGGCCGGCGACAGCACCAACGGCAAGATCGCCGTCGCCGCCTCCGACACCGAATGCAAGGTGGAGCGCAACACGTCCGCCGCGGGCACGGTCACGTTCTCCATCGCCAACAAGGGCTCGAAGATCAACGAGTTCTACGTCTACGCCACCGGCGACCGGATCATGGGCGAGATCGAGAACATCGCCCCCGGCCTCTCCCGCGAGCTCATCGTCGAGCTGCCCGCCGGCGCCTATGAGACCGCCTGCAAGCCCGGCATGATCGGCAAGGGCATCCGCAACGCGTTCCAGGTCTCCGGCTCCGCCGCGCCGCTCACCGAGGACGCCAAGCTGGCCCAGGCCACCGCCGACTACCAGCGCTACGTCAAGTCGCAGAGCACCGCGCTGATCGACCAGACCACCGCGTTCGTGACCGCGGTCAAGGGCGGCGACGTCGCGAAGGCCAAGGCGCTGTTCCCGATCGCCCGCACCTACTGGGAGCGGATCGAGCCCGTCGCGGAGAGCTTCGGCGACCTCGACCCGGCCATCGACGCCCGCGAGGGCGACCTGGAGCCCGGCCAGGAGTGGACCGGCTTCCACAAGATCGAGAAGGACCTCTGGGTCACCAAGGACATCAGCAAGGACGGGCCGGTCGCCGACCAGCTCCTCAAGGACGTCCAGACGATCGTCACCAAGGCCCAGTCCGTGACGTTCTCCCCGGTCGAGCTCGCCAACGGCGCCAAGGGCCTGCTCGACGAGGTCGCCAGCGGCAAGATCACCGGCGAGGAGGACCGCTACTCGCACACCGACCTGTGGGACTTCGCCGCCAACATCGAGGGCTCGCAGGGCGCCATCCAGGCGCTGCGCCCGGCCCTCGAGGACCGCGACCCGGCCCTGGTCAAGACGCTCGACGAGAACTTCGCCAAGGTCGAGGCGGCCCTGGAGAAGCACCGCGACGGCGACGGCTGGAAGCTGCACAACACGCTCAGCCAGGCAGACCTGAAGGAACTCTCCGACGACATCAACGCCCTGGCCGAGCCGATCAGCAAGGTGGCGGCGCTCGTCGCCAAGAAGTAACGGCTCTGTCCCGCCGGGGGCGCGGCAGTCGTCCCGCTCCCGGCTCAACCCTCAAGATCAAATTCATCATTGCCTGCCTCCGCT
>KL571469.1:5258-8176 GCA_000715855.1 Actinoplanes liguriensis | reverse complement strand
TGGGCACGGTCAGAACTCTAAAACCCCGGCACGGCGTCCCGTCGGTTATCCACATTGATGGGTTGTCCACAGGCCGGCCGACGTCATCCGTCGCATTCGGCAAGACTGACTCGTGGGTGGCCTCCCCTGGGAGGGCGGGGCCGGGGCGGGTCAGTAGCAGAACCGGCAGCACATCAGTCGCGGCCGGCACCGGTGAGAAAGGTTTCGTGAGATGCAGCGGCGCAAGGTGCTCGGATTGGCCGGCGCGGGTGCGGCCGGCGTGGCAGCCGTCGGAGCCGGGGCCCTGGCCCTGACCCACCACGAGACCGCGACCTCGCCCGTCTCGGTCGACACCGACACCGCCGGGTCGATCGCGTTCTACGGGGCGAAGCAGGCCGGCATCGTCACCCCCGCGCAGGACCGGCTGCACTTCTGCGCGTTCGACGTCATCACCGACGACAAGGCCGCCCTGGTCGACATGCTCCAGGACTGGACGGCTGCCGCCGCGCGGATGACCCAGGGGCAGGACGCCGGCACGTTCGGCGCGGTCGGCGGATCCCTGGAGGCGCCGCCCGACGACACCGGCGAAGCCCTCGGGCTGCCCGCCTCCGGCCTCACGCTCACCATCGGCTTCGGGCCGACACTGTTCCGCACCGCGCAGGGCAAGGACCGCTTCGGGATCGCCGCCAAGCGCCCGGCCGCCCTCGCCGACCTGCCGAATTTCCCCCGCGACACCCTGGACGCGGCCATCTCCGGGGGCGACATCGGCGTGCAGGCCTGCGCCCACGACCCGCAGGTCGCCGTGCACGCCATCCGCAACCTGGCCCGGATCGGCATGGGCAAGGTCAGCGTCCGCTGGTCCCAGCTCGGCTTCGGCCGCACCTCGTCGACGTCACGCACGCAGGCCACCCCGCGCAACCTGTTCGGCTTCAAGGACGGCACCCGCAACCTCAAGGCCGAGGACACCGCGCTGCTCGACGAGCACCTGTGGGTCCAGCCCGGCGACGGCCCCGACTGGATGACCGGTGGCTCCTACCTGGTCACCCGCAAGATCCGCATGCTGGTCGAGACCTGGGACCGGTCCCCGCTCGCCGAGCAGCAGACCATCATCGGCCGCAACAAGGGCGAGGGCGCCCCGCTGACCGGCAACCTGGAGCACGACGAGCCGGACTTCGCCGCCAAGGACGGGGAGGACCAGCCCGTCATCCCCGTCGACTCCCACCTGCGGCTCGCCCACCCCGACCAGAACGGGGGCGCCCGGCTCCTGCGTCGCGGCTACAACTTCGTGGACGGCTCCGACGGGCTGGGGCGCCTGAACGCGGGGCTGTTCTTCATGGCGTACCAGCGCAACCCGCACAAGCAGTTCGTCCCGGTGCAGAACAACCTGGCCAAGATGGACGCCCTCAACGAGTACATCCGGCACGTCTCCAGCGCGATGTTCGCCTGCCCGCCCGGCCTGCCCGCCGCCGACGACTACTGGGGGCGGTCGCTCTTCGCCTGACCCGCGCGCTGCTCCTGGTCCGGGGCGCCGCCGTACAGCGGGGGCAACTCGATGACGATCCCGTTGTCGTGGCCGCAGTCCAGCATGAAATCCCAGTTGCGGAACCACCACCGGTCGCCGGTGGCCGGGTCCAGGGCCAGCACGCCCAGGGACACGATCTGACCGATGCCGGCGACGCGCACGTCGGCGTGCTGGGTTCCGGCACTGGCACTGGACAGCAACCCGGACCGCCAGATCGGATGCCCGCGCCGGAAGGTGTTCCAGTCGGTGCCCTCCGGCCGGTAAGGCATGAGGTACACCCTCGCGTCGTTGCCCGGTGAGTCGTAGTGGACGGTCACCCTGGCGTTCCCCCGGCGGCACGGCGTGTCACGACGGTCCTCCCGCCGGACGCTGAACCGGTCGCCCGGATGGTACGAGCAACAGATGCCGGTCAGCCACACGAAGTCACCAGGGCCACCGGTGGGCGATGCCACGGCCGGGCTGCCCGCCCCGAGGGTCACCAACCCGATCATGGCCGCTACGAGCCGCCTCACCGTTCGCCGCCTCTCCCCGTATTTCGACTGTCCGGGAAAGGACAACACGACACGGGCCGGCTCAGCTGGCGTTTGGCGGAAACGCTTCTTGGATCAACGCCAGGCGGTGGCCATCAGCTCCACCAGGTCGAGGGTTGCCTCGCCGGTCCAGACGACCGAGCTGAGCGCGACCAGGGCCGGGAGCAGGATGAAGACGCTCGGGGCGACCTGGGGCTGCGGGCGCAGCAGGTGCGCGACCCGCCGGGGCACGACACCGCCAGGGACCGCGGCGTGCAGGGCGGCCGCGAACGGGCTGCCCGCGCCGGCCAGGGCCGCAACGCCGATCGCGTGCGCCAGCGTCCTCCGGCTGCCCAGGTCGGTCGCGGCCCGCTCGTCGGCGGCACGCTCGATCAGGTAGTCCACGTGCTTGCCGACCCACCACAGCGCCGGATGTGCGGCGACCGCCAGCTCGGCAGCACGGGCCAGGCGGTGATGACGTTCGGCGAGGTGGGCGTTCTCGTGGGCGAGCAGCGCCTCGAACTGCGGGTCCGTCAGCAGCCCACGCATCCCGGTGGTGACCACGACGTGCCCCGGGTCGCCGGGGACCGCGAACGCCCGCGGCGCGTCGTCCGGCAGCACGACCAGGCCGCCCGGGCCGTCGACCGGGACCATCGCCAGGACCCGCCGCTGCCGCCGCCAGCGCCGGCCCACCGACACCAGGCCGCCGGTCAGCAGCGCCAGACTCAGCCACGGCACCCACTCGACGCCGGCCGTGTCGGCCGCGACCACCGAGGCCGACCAGCCGAACAGATGCCCGACCGCCGGGACCTGCGCCAGCGCGTGCGCGGACAACAACAGCAGGTTGATCATGCTGGTCACGGCCACGGTCACCGCCGACCACGCCACGACCTGTCTCTTATACACAT
>KL571469.1:4195-5063 GCA_000715855.1 Actinoplanes liguriensis | reverse complement strand
GGCCGGGCGGCAGACGGTCCGCCAGCAGGCGTACGACGATCACCGCCAGCGGCGGAACGATCACCACCGACCACAAGAAATGATCGAACATCTCCGCCGCCCTCCCACGCTCCCCGGCCATGCTCTCACTCCCCCACCGCAGCGCCGAGCCCCACTCCCGGCCCCAGCGCACCCCCGGTAACCCACGCCACACGTGGACACCCCTCGCAGCCCCTCCCGAACCTCCATCACCAGCCGAGACCACAGAGCTGGCAGCCAGGGCTGAAACCGTCATCCGGCGAACCGTGAGCGCCAGCCGACGAGCGCGAGCTGGCAACCACGGCTGAAAACCGCCCAGCGGAGGACCCTGAGCGCCAGCCGACGGCTGTGCGGAGGCGGAAGCGCGGGTGGGACGTAGGGTGATCAACTGTGGTGGAGGACGAACGGGTGGAATGCACCGTCACGGTGTGCCGGGACTGTTGCTGCGGGAGTGTGAGCAAGCACCCCGGTGTCGATCACGACGGGCAGGTCGAGCGGCTGCGGGCGGCGCTCGGGCCGGGGCATCGGGTGCGGACCAGTCTGTGCCTGGACGTCTGTGCGCAGTCGAACGTGCTGGTGGTGCAGCCGGCTCCGGAGGCGCGGCGGGCCGGGGCTCGGCCGGTGTGGTTCGGGCTGGTGCTGGACGATCTGGTGCTCGACGACGTCGCCGGATGGGTCAAGGCGGGAGGTCCGGGTCGCGCCGAGTTGTCTGCCGCGCTGGAGCTCTCGGTGATCAATCCTCCGGCCGCTCCGCCGCCCGCGTGATCGCCGCCGGCGCTGTGCTGGGTGAGGGGTTGGGGTGAGCGGGACCGGCCGCGGAGGTCGCCCTGGAGGGGTTTGCGTTTTGGGC
>KL571469.1:3195-3942 GCA_000715855.1 Actinoplanes liguriensis | reverse complement strand
GACAGGAAAGATCTTGAAATTGATCTTCCCGATTCCCGGTTTCACAGGGGCCATCGATAGAGTCATGGCGTGAGCAGACGGCGGCCGGGCCAGTTGGAGACGGAGATCATGACCGTGCTGGGTGCGGCCGATCGGCCGATGACGCCTGGCGAGGTGCGGGATCGGCTCGATCCGACCGGCGAGTTGTCCTACAGCACCGTGGTGACGACGTTGACCAGGCTGTATGAGAAGGGCTCGGCGTCGCGGCATCGTGAGGGGCGCGCTTTTCGCTACGGCGCGCCGCACGGGCCGGCCGGGCTGGTGGCGGATCGGATGATGCGGCTGCTCTCCGACGAGTCCGACCGGGCGTCCGTGTTGCGGCGTTTCGTGGGGAATCTGGACGCCAAGGACGAGCAGTTGCTGCGGGACCTGCTCAGCGAGTGATCTCGGGCGGGCGGGAGACCACCTCGACCGAGGAGAACCAGGACGAGATGTGGATCCGCACCTCGGGTGTCCCGGGCAGGCGCGGCACCGGCGCGAGTTTCATCTCGCGGGAGCTGAAGGCGCTGGTGCCGGTCAGGTCGACGTCGACGCCCTCGGGCACGATCACGGTCAGCTCGCCGAAGACGCACCTGCCGGTGATCTCGATGACGTCCGCGCTGGTGAGCACGGCCCGCAGGTCGAGCTCGGTGGAGCCGAACACGGTGACGGGGCGGACCACCCGATCTCGGATCCGCCAGCGGCCGCGACGGCTGGTCTGACTGAAAA
>KL571469.1:0-2948 GCA_000715855.1 Actinoplanes liguriensis | reverse complement strand
GAGCCGACGATCGGCTGCGCGGCCAGGCCTTCGGTGGCGTGGGCCAGCTCGACGTCGGTCTCGGCGGACCACACGGCGCCGACCCGGACGCTGAACTCCTCCAGGGTCAGGCGGCCGTCGCCACACGCTTGCTGCAGCAGCTCGGCCACTCGTTCACGGTCGCCGTCGGAGATCGGCGCCGGCACAGGAAGTCCCACGGCGCGAACCCTACAACCGTTCCGCACCCCGGTCTGCAACCGCCGGCGGGCACGATTCGCCGCATGCAAGATCCAAAAAAGGCCCGACTCGGGGCAATTATCATCATTGTCGCTACTGTGGTGAGCATCGCAGGCGGCCTCGCCGCTCCCCTTTACGCGGTGTTCGGGCCGAGCTGACAAACTTGCAGGATCATGACGCTGACCGATCGCCTTCCCGGCAATGCCGAACCCGACGCTGTCTTCCTCGCCTTCCAAGCCTGGGTGGAGGAGCAGGGCATCACCCTGTATCCCCATCAGGAGGAGGCGCTGATCGAGATCGCGACCGGCGCCAACGTCATCCTGAACACCCCGACCGGCTCGGGCAAGAGCCTGGTCGCCGCCGGCGCGCACTTCGCCGCGCTCGCCGACGGCCGCACCACCTTCTACACCGCGCCGATCAAAGCGCTGGTCAGTGAGAAGTTCTTCGCCCTCTGCGCGATCTTCGGCGCGCACAACGTCGGCATGCTCACCGGCGACGCGAATGTGAACGCGGACGCCCCGATCATCTGCTGCACCGCGGAGATCCTGGCGAACCTGGCGCTGCGCGAGGGCGCGAAGGCCGACGTCGGCCAGGTCGTGATGGACGAGTTCCACTTCTACGCCGAGCCGGACCGTGGCTGGGCATGGCAGGTGCCGCTGATCGAGCTGCCGCAGGCCCAGTTCGTGCTGATGTCGGCGACCCTCGGTGACGTCACCCGGTTCGTCGACGACCTCGCCCGCCGCACCGGCCGGGCCACCGCCGTGGTCAGCAACGCGGAACGCCCGGTCCCGCTGATGTTCGAGTATGCGATGACCCCGCTGCACGAGACGATCGAGGAGCTGCTGAACACCCGGCAGGCACCGGTCTACATCGTGCACTTCACGCAGGCCGCGGCGCTGGAGCGCGCGCAGTCGCTGATGAGCATCAACATGTGCACCCGCGAGGAGAAGGACGCGATCGCCACGGCGATCGGCAGTTTCCGGTTCACGGCGGGCTTCGGGCGTACGTTGTCGCGCCTGGTCCGCCACGGCATCGGCGTCCACCACGCGGGCATGCTCCCGAAGTACCGGCGGCTCATCGAGACGCTCGCCCAGGCCGGCCTGCTCAAGGTCATCTGCGGGACGGACACGCTCGGCGTCGGCATCAACGTGCCGATCCGCACGGTGCTGTTCACCGGCCTGTCGAAGTATGACGGGGTGAAGACCCGCCTGCTCAAGGCCCGCGAGTTCCACCAGATCGCGGGCCGCGCCGGCCGCGCGGGCTACGACACGATCGGCACCGTGATCGTGCAGGCCCCCGAGCACGTGATCGACAACGAGCGCGCCCTGGCGAAGGCCGGCGACGACCCGAAGAAGCGGCGCAAGGTCGTCCGGAAGAAGCCGCCGGAGGGGCAGATCGGCTACAGCCGGCCCACGTTCGACCGGCTGGTCGAGGGCCTCCCTCGCGCCATCAGAGAGGTGTATAAGGGACAGGGTCGAGGCCGAGCCGGAGCCGCTGACCTCGTCGTTCCAGGTCTCGCACGCGATGCTGCTGAACGTGCTGGCCCGCGGCGAGGATCCGTACGAGGCGATGAGGCACCTGCTCACCGACAACCACGAGGACCCGGCCGCCCAGCGCCGGCACATCCGCCGCGCGATCGCGATCGCCCGCGCGCTGATCGCCGGTGGTGTCATCGAGCGCACCGACGCCGGCGTCTACAAGCTGGTCGACGACCTGCAGCTGGACTTCGCGCTGAACCAGGCGTTGTCGCCGTTCGCGCTGGCCTGCCTGGAGCTGCTCGACAAGGAGGCCCCGGAATACCCGCTGGACGTGGTCTCGGTCATCGAGGCGACCCTGGAGGACCCGCGCCAGGTGCTCTCCGCGCAGCGGCAGAAGGCCCGTGGCGAGGCCGTCAACCAGATGAAGTCCGACGGCATCGAGTACGAGGAGCGCATGGCCCTGCTCGAGGACGTGACCTGGCCGCGCCCGCTGCTGGAGTTGCTCGAGGGGGCGTACGAGACGTACCGGCAGGGCCACCCCTATGTCGCCGACTACGAGATCAAGCCGAAGTCCGTGGTCCGCGACATGTACGAGCGGGCGATGACCTTCACGGAGTACGTGTCGTTCTACGGCCTGTCCCGTTCCGAGGGCCTGGTGCTGCGCTACCTCGCCGACGCGTATCGCGCTCTGCGGCAGACCGTGCCCGAGGATGCGCGTACGGAGGAATTGGGTGACCTGATCGAGTGGCTGGGCGAGCTGGTCCGCCAGGTCGACTCCAGCTCGACGAGTGGGAGCGGCTGCGCAACCCGGGCGCCGAGGTCGAAGAGGTCCGCATCGACGACAAGCCGCCCGCGGTCACCCGCAACGTCCGGGCGTTCAAGGTGCTGGTGCGCAACGCGATGTTCCGCCGTGTCGAGCTGGCCGCGATGAGCCGCTACCAGGAGCTGGGCGAGCTGGACGGCGAGCACGGCTGGACCGCCGACCGCTGGCGTGAGGCGATCGAGGAGTACTTCGACGAGTACGACCGGCTCGGCATCGGCGCGTCGGCCCGCGGCCCGCAGCTGCTGCAGATCGAGCAGGGCACCACGGTGTGGACGGTCCGCCAGGTCTTCGAGGACCCGGAGGGCGACCACGACTGGGGCATCGACGCCACGGTCGACCTGGAGGAGTCCGACGAGATCGGCGGCGCGGCCATCACCATCGTGGCGGTCGGCCCGCACTGAGCTTACCGGCGTCGCCTCCGGCTCGCGGGC
>KL571468.1:22729-23209 GCA_000715855.1 Actinoplanes liguriensis | reverse complement strand
GGCTCCCCCGCCGCGGCCCTCGACTCGTCCCAGATCAGGTCGCCGCCGGGGGTGAGGCTCATGCCGGTGACCTCGGCCGTGCGCCGCCCGGCCACCACGGCGAGGAAGATCGGGAAGGCGCTGAGCAGCCGCCAGGCGGACGCTCCGCTGATCGTGTCCACCTTGGCGGCGGCGACACCGGCGCGCACCAGCCGCACCCGGCCGTCGGGCGTCTCCAGCAGGCCGTGCACCTGGGCCCGGAAGACCGTGGGGTGCTCGTGCAGGTCGACGCCGAGGATCACCAGCCGCCCGTCGACCGGGGTGGCCCCGGCGGTGGGGTAGCCGTCCTGCGACAGCAGCAGCGCCCGCATCCACAGGTCGGCCCAGCGGCGCACCGGAACCTGCGGCAGCGTGGCGACCGGGGCGGCCGAGCGCAGCTCCGCGGCGAACCCGTCGAGCAGCACGGCGAGGCGCCGGGTGCCGGGGCCGGCGAGCAGCGAC
>KL571468.1:20009-22558 GCA_000715855.1 Actinoplanes liguriensis | reverse complement strand
GATGTGTATAAGAGACAGGAGTCGGTCACCACGCCGGCGGGCGCCTCGGGGCGGGACCGGCCGAGCGCGGTGTCCAGCCCGGACTGCAGGGCGTCGTGCGCGGCGCCGAGCAGCGCGGCCCGCGCCCCGGCGAGGGTGGCCAGGTGCTCGTCGGTGACGGTCCCGGAGATGATCTTTCCGACGGCGTCGGTGACCCGGTCACCGAGCGGCGACCCGGTGAACGCGGCGGCCAGCGACTCCAGGGCCGCGGCGCGGTCCTCGTCGATCCGGGCCAGGCCGTGCACCAGCGTGTCGTCGAGGCCGTCGACCAGGGCGAGGGCCTCGGCGAAACCGTCGGGCGTGGACCGCAGGGCGTCGGCGAGCATCAGCGCACCGCCGCCGCGGCCGGGAACCACTGCAGCTCGGGCAGCGGGTCGGTGGACGGCTCGACCTCGAGGTAGGAGAGGTGGCGCAGGAAGCCGGCGAACACCTCGGCGGCCCGGTTCGGCGCGGTGGTGGTGTGCAGGCCGGCCCAGAGGTCGTCGCCGTCGGCGAGGTCGGCCTTCAGGTAGCGGGCGACGCGGTCCCGTCCGTACTGCGCCACCGCGGCGTCGGCCAGCGCGCGGAGATGGTTGCAGGCACGGGAACCGCCGGACAGGCCGCCGCACGGGCGGTTGTTGTTGGTGTTACAGCTCAGCCCGTGGTCACCCGCCGTGATCGAGGAGACGTAGACGCGCTCGACGTCGGAGCCGCTGGACACCACCCCCTGCAGGCGGCCGTCGGCCAGCTCCACGAACGGCACCTTGGCCAGCTTCCGTGGCTCCACCGGTGCGATCACGGGTGCCGAGCTGCGTCGTTCGTACGCGGCGCGATCAGTCGTCACAACAGTCCCTCCCTCGTCCTTCGAGTGGAGGTAGTTGTATCGGAGACCTACGACAAAACTTGCGGAGCAACCCGCGCCGATCTCGACGTCACACGGGTATCAGCAGGTCAGAGGCCCGAAAATCGTAGGAGCGCCACCGCGGCTCCGGCCAGGAGGAGGCCGCCGAGCCCGAAGGCGGCGATGATGCGACGGCCAAGTCCGAGGTCGTCGATCCGGGCGGCGATCGCCTCGGCCCGGGTCCGGGTGGTGAAGTAACCGGGTGACAGACCGCCGCCGGTGACCCGGCCGAGCGTGAACACCGGTACGCCGTGCGACAGCCGTACCTCGGTCAATTCCAGCTTTTCGTTCTTCTTCAGACCGTCGACGATGTCGGGCGGCACCACGGCGGGCAGCGGGACGGGCTGTGACCGCCGGTAATCGACGGTGATCAACTCCACGGCCGGCGGATCGCCGCGCAGTGACCCCTCGATCCGGCGCGGGTCGACCGGCACCCGCCCGGTGGCGTCGGCGATCGCCGGGCGGCCCGGCGCGCTGATGTCGAGCAGCAGGTCATAGCTGTCGTCGGAGCTGCGCCGGCTCGGCTCGCGGGTCAGCGTGACGTGGTACCACACGCAGTCCTCCCCGCTGACCGGGCCGATCTGCGGGCCGGCCGGACCGTACTCGGTGCGCGCCTCGGCGGCGACCCGGCCCCGGCCCCACGTGCCGATCGGCGACGGGACGACCCGGCGCAGCGTACGGGCCTCGCGGAGCGTGCCGAGATGCAGCAGGAGGAAGATGGCGGCGCCGCCCGCGAAGAGCGCGCCGAGACAGAAGCCGATCGTTGCGACCGTGACCACGTGGCCAACATAGAGCGATCCGGCAAACCACCGAATCCATCGATCGCACTCGTCTCGCAACCGGCCGGACGAACCCTACGCCTATTGGCGGCGGCGCATCTCCTCGTCGAAGGAGCCCTGCGCGTCGCGCATCGCGGCGAGCTCGGCCGGATCGCCGAAACGCTCCAGCATGGTCGCCTCGTCTACGTCCTCCAGATGCGTCTGCACCCACCAGATGTTGCCGACCGGGTCCTTGATCCGCCCACCGCGATCGCCGATGATCCCGGAGGTGTAGACCGGCGTGACCAGCGTCGCACCGGCCCGGAGCGCCCGCTCCACGACCGCGTCGACATCGTCCACGTAGACGCTGAGCAGGCTCGGCATGTCCGCCCACTCCGGCCGCGCGTCGAACGCCATGATCACCGAGTCCCCGATCCGGACCTCGGCGTGCCCGACCGTGCCGTCGGGGTTGCGCACCCGGCCGGCCTTCCCGGTGGCGAACACCTCCTCGACGAAGTCGAGAAAACGGTCGGCGCCCCTCGCCGCCACATAGGGCGTCACGGTCGACTTCCCACCAGGAATTCTCATGCGCCGAGCCTCTCTCCCGAAGCGGTCACTTCCCGTCCTCAATCGAAATTCACTTGCTTCCCGTACGGGCGGTGCACTGAACTCTGCGCTCGATGAGACCCGATGACGAACTCACCGTGCGCCCGATCAGCGGCCCCGCCGAGGTGGACCTGTTCAACGCCCTGCCGTACGACCTGAACTCCGAGATCGCCGAGGACCTGGCCGCGGGACGCCGGCAGCCCGGGTGGCTCTGGGTGGCGCTGCGCGGCGGCCGGGTCACGGCGCGGGCCGGCTGGCGGTCCCGC
>KL571468.1:16035-19745 GCA_000715855.1 Actinoplanes liguriensis | reverse complement strand
GTATAAGAGACAGAACTACATCCGCTTCCTGCCGGCCGGCTGGCGCGACGACGATCAGATCCGGTCATGCCTCTCGCTTCTCGAGGAGACCGGCGCGCGGGTCTTCGTCGAGCGGCTGCGCTGGGAGTGGATCCCCGGCGCACCCGTCCCGCCCGGTAGCGGCCGGTTGGAGCTCCGCCCGCCGCGGGACACCGAGGAACTGCTCGGGCTGATGGAGAGCGTGCTCGACGGGACACTCGACGCGTACAGCCGGGATGATCTGACCCGGATGACCGCCCGCCAGTCCGCCGAGCGGCAGTACGCCGACGAGCTGGCCCGTTACACCAGCCCGCACGACTGGTGGCAGGTCGCGACGCTGCCGGGCGACGGCGAGCCGGTCGGCTTCGTCATCCCGGCGCACAACGGCCACCACGCGATCATCGCCTACCTCGGCGTGCTTCCGGCCCATCGCGGCAACGGCTACATCGACGATATCCTGGCCGCGGGCACCCGGCTCCTCGCCGCCCAGGACGCGCCGCGCATCCGTGCCGCCACCGACGTCGGCAACACCCCGATGGCCGCCGCCTTCGCCCGAGCCGGCTACCAGGCCTTCCAGCACCGCCTCGACCTGACCTGGCCGCAGGGCCACTAATTGGGGTACGACGTGAGCAGCGCGCCCCCGCCCCGGGAACGCGCTGCTCACAAGTCTTATGTCACGCCTCACCCCGGTCGGGAGCGCGCCTCCAGGGCCAGCGCCATCGGCGTCGACCGGGCTCCCGTCCGGTAGAGATCCAGCCTCTTAGACGTCGAGCTGCTGGAGCCAGGTGGCGAGGGCGGTGAGGGCGGGCTCGGCGATGCCGTGGCCGACCGGGTCGCGGCGGGCCGTCAACGTGGCCGCGGACTCGTCGTGCAGGTAGGACCAGGTGCGGGACTGCAGGTCGGGCGGGATCACCGTGTCGTGGGTGCCGTGGGCGAGAAAGACCGGGACGCCCGTCAGGTGGCCGGGCCCGGTGGGGACGCCCGCGTCGAACGGCAGCGTGCCGTAGAGGATCGCGGCGCCCGCCCACCGGGACGGGTCGTCCAGCAGCAACCCGCCGGCGAAGGCCGCTCCACCGCTGAAGCCGATCAGGATCACCGGACGGTCCGCGGGCGTCTCGGCGGTGAGCCAGGCCCGGAACCAGTCCATGGTCGCGCGCAGCGAGTCGGGCAGCGGGCGGCCGATGCCGCGGTTCGCGAACCACGCGTAGCCGCCGCCCTCGGCGATCGGGGCGCGGACCGCGACGTACCGGAAGCCGTCCGGGAGGTGCCCGGCGAGCGTGAGGATCGACTGCTCGTCGGCGCCGCGGCCGTGCAGGAGCACGACGAGCGGCGCCGCCGGGTCGGTCGAGCCCGCGTTTGCTGTCACCGCTGCTGAGAAGCCTGGCATGCGGCCAACCGTAGCAGGAAAGGTTGAAGTCTCAACTTTCTGGCGGGGCGGGTACACGATCCAGCTCGATCCCGAAGTGAGTCTTGTAAGCGGCCAGCACCTCCACGTCCGACTCCAGGGCGGTCTCCACACCGTCGCGGAGCAGGGTCCGGCCGCTCAGGGTGATGCGTCCGCCGTCGGTCAGGCGGGAGCAGACCGGCTTGGTGCGGAAGTGCGACTGCGGCCAGGTCTGCTGCCACCAGCACGTCGGCTCGAAGTCGGCCAGGGTGCGCGGGCGGCGCTCGATCCGGTACTGCGGCTCGCCGTCGCGACAGATGTCGAGGTCGCCGTCGCCGGACGCGATCACCCGGAACCGGCCGCCCGGGTCGAGCTGGTCCCCCGGCACGTCGAGGCGCAGCGGATAGGACGAGTGCCGCCCGAAGCCCACGTCGACGACCCACCGGCCGTCGACGATCAGCGCCAGGTGATCGAAGAGCGGCCCGAACCCGCCGTCCCCGCGGTGCACCCGCGAGGCGACCCGCTCGACCGGGTAGCCGAGCTCTTCGAGGAGCAGCGCGAACAGGCCGTTGAGCTCGTAGCAGAACCCGCCGCGGCGCCGGCGCACCACCTTGCCGAACAGGTCGCCCGGGTCGAGGGAGATCCGCTCCCCGAGGTGGATGCTGAGGTTCTCGAAGGGTACGGCGGTCTGGTGCGCCCAGCTCAGCTCACGCAGCGCGGCGTCGTCGGCGGCGATCGGGCGCGGCAGGCCGATCCGGTCCAGATATGCGGTCACGTCCACCCGTACAGCTTCGGACTTGAAGGTGGCTCGAAGTCAAACCATAAAGATCAGGTTCGATTTGTTGACAATGATGTCAATCACTGCCAAGGTCGGGACGAGTACCCCCGCCCCACGGGAGATGACGCATGGCTGCTGATCATCCGACCCCTACCGACCGGGCCCGCGACCTGGTGACCGGCGCATACGACACCCACGTGCACGTCGCGCCGGACGTGATGGAACGCCGCATCGACGACGTCACGCTGGCCCGCCGGTTCGCCGAGGTGGGGCTGGCCGGCTTCGTACTCAAATCGCATTATGTCCCGACCGCCGAGCGTGCCGAGGTGGTGCGCGGTGTCGTCCCCGAGGTCGAGGCGCTCGGTGCGCTGACCCTGAACGGCTCGGTCGGCGGGCTCAACCCGGTGGCCGTGGAGATCGCCGGGCGGCAGGGCGCGCGCGTCGTCTGGCTGCCCACCGTGGACTGTGCGAACGAGCGGGCCAGCGTCTCCTCGCTGCCGCCCGGCGCGGTCCTGCCGATGTGGGCGGCGCTGCAGGAGGAGCTCGCCGCGCAGGGCATCGTCGCGCCGACGATCGAGGTGGTCGACGACGCCGGGAAGATCGTCCCCGCGCTGCACGAGGTGTTCTCGGTGATCGCCAAGCACGACATGGTCCTGGCGACCGGGCACCTGAGCGGGCCGGAGATCATCGCCGCGGTGGACGCGGCCGCGGATGCCGGGGTGCGGCGGATCATCGTGACCCACCCCGAGTTCACCTCCCAGCAGCTCGACGCGGACACCCAGCGGCACCTCGCCGGGCGCGGCGCCCTGCTGGAACGGTGCTTCACCACGGCGTACACCAAGAAGGTCTCCTGGGAATTGCTCTTCGAGCACATTCGCGAGGTGGGTCCGGAGCATTCGCTGCTCAGCAGTGATCTCGGGCAGCCGTTCAATCCGCCGGTGGAGGACGGATTGGCGTTGCTGGCCGATCGACTGCTCGACGCGGGATTCACCGACGACGATGTACGAACGATGGCCGTCACCAACACCCGCCGCGTTCTCGGGCGATAATCGTGAAGCCGGTCCTGGAAGTGCGCGGCCTCGCCAAGCACTTCCCGAAGGACGACGCCGATCTGGTCGCGCTGCGCGACGTCGACCTGGCCGTGCCGCCCGGCTCGTTCCTGGTGCTGCTCGGGCGCAGTGGTTGCGGGAAGTCCACGCTGCTGAACCTGCTCGCCGGGCTGGCCCCGCCGACCGCCGGGGAGATCCACTACCGGGGTGAGCGGCTGACCGGGCCGCGCACGCAGATCGGCTACCTCACCCAGCACGACACGCTGATGCCGTGGCGGGACGTGCGGCGCAACGTGGAGATGCCCCTTGAGCTGCGCGGGGACCCGAAACCGGAGCGGATGAGGGCGGCCCGGGAGCTGATCGAGCGGGTCGGGCTGACCGGCTACGAACGACACTATCCGCGCGAGCTGTCCGGCGGGATGCGACGGCGGGCGATGCTGGCGCGGCTGCTCGCCGGTCAGCCGGAGACGCTGCTGCTGGA
>KL571468.1:13012-15791 GCA_000715855.1 Actinoplanes liguriensis | reverse complement strand
GAGCCGTTCAGCGCGCTCGACGCGCTGCTGCGCGCCGAGCTGCAGGCCGATTTGTTGCGGTTGTGGCAGGGCAGCGGCCGTACGGTCGTGTTCGTCACCCACGACATCGACGAGGCGCTGATCCTCGCCGACCGGGTGGTGGTGCTCGGCGGGCTCGGCCGGATCCTGCTCGACCTGCAGGTCGACCTGGCCCGGCCGCGGGACCTGGACGAGGTGCGGGTCGATCCGGAGTTCGTCACGCTGCACCGGAAACTGGCCGCCGCCCTGCACGAGGGAGCCGCGCGATGAGCAGTGGACCGGTGCTGGTGGAGCGGCGGCGCACCTGGTGGGAGCGGAACGGGCGCCGGGCCACGATCTGGGGGCTGCGGGTCGCGGTCCTGGCCGGCGCACTGGCCGCCTGGCAGCTTCTGTCCGGGCCGGTGCTCGACCCGCTCTTCGTCAGCTCACCGGCCGGGATCGTGCGCCGGCTCAGCGACTGGATTGCCGACGGGACGCTGCTGGATCACACCTGGACGACCGTACGGGAAATTGTTCTGGGTTTTGCCATCGGGGCGATCCTCGGGGCCGTTCTCGCCTATCTGATCGCTCCGATCCGGGCGGTCTGGGCGGTGCTGGACCCGTTCCTGATGGCGCTCTACGCCATTCCGAAAGTGGCTCTCGCGCCGCTGTTCATCGTCTGGTTCGGCATCGGCCTGCAGATGAAGGTGCTCCTGGCCGCGGTCAGTGTCTTCTTCCTCGTCTTTCTCAACACCGCGGCCGGCGTACGGGATGTGGACCGCGGTTTGATCGACGCGGTTCGCCTGATGGGCGGGACACGGCGCGACATCGCGTTCAAGGTGACCCTGCCGGCGTCGATGGGTGGTCTGCTCACCGGTCTGCACGTCGGCATTCCGTACGCGCTGATCGGCGCCGTGATCGGTGAGCTGGTCGCCTCGAATCGCGGGCTCGGCTACCTGATCAGCGACTCGTCCGCCCGTTTCGACACCGACGGGGTGTTCGCGACCCTCGTCGTGCTCAGCGTCTTCGCCACCCTGCTCAATCTGCTCGTCAACCTCCTCGGCGCCCGCGCCAATCGATGGAGGCCCCTCGATTAGGAGTTCGCCAATGCAGCGCCGAACCCTCCTGCTGGCCGCCGGTTCCGCCCTCGTCGCCGCCGGCTGTGCCAAGAACGCCGATTCCGGCGGAGACAGCGCGACGCTGAACGTCGGCCAGATCAGCAACTCGGTCGCGTTCCTGCCGTTCTACGTCGGCGAGCAGCGCAATTTCTTCACCGGCATCAAGCTGGGCGAACGTCCACGGCTCGGCACCGGCGCGAAGGTCGCGGCGGCGCTGCAATCGGGCAGCATCGACGTGGCCGGGGCGGTCATGACCGACGCCTTCAACCTCTACAAGACCAATCCGCAGGCGCGGATCATCGGCACGCTGGTGGACACGTATTACGTCGACATCATCGCGGGCGCCTCGGTCCCCGCCACCGGCGACAAGGCCCCGATCGCCGACCGGATCGCCGCCCTGAGAGGCCGGAAGATCGGCATCACCGGGCCGGGCAGCGGCACCGAGGCGCTCGTCAAATACCTGTTCCAGCAGGGCGGCCTGGACACCGCCAAGGATGCGACGCTGGTCAATCTCGGCAGCGACAACTCGGCGGCGCTCGGCGCCCTTTCCCAGAAGCGGGTCGACTTCCTGTCGTTCTTCCAGCCGGTCGGGCAATTGGCGGTCGCGGCCGGCGCGGGCCGCATCTACCTCTCCCCCGCCGCGGGCGACATCCCGGCGCTGCAGCACGCCACGCACGGCGTGATCATCACGACGCAGTCGGTACTGGACAGGAAGGGCGACGCGGTCGGGGCGTTCCTGCGCGGCGTGGCCAAGGCCGAGGCGCTGATCCACGGTGACGCGGCGGCGACGTCACAGCTGCTCGCCGGCTATCAGGACACGATGAAGCCGGAGACGGTGTCGGCGCTGGCGCCGATCCTGCAGCGGGAGATCCCCGCGTCGCCGCTGCCGCAGGAGGCCGGATATTCCGCGTCGGTCACGTTCCACCAGCAGTCGGGCCTGTTCCCGGCGCCGCCCGGCTTCGCCGACATGGTTCCGGTCGACTGGGTGAGCAGCGCCCTGAACAAGTCATGAGGTGACACGGGCCGCCGGAGCGTCACCACCGGCGACAAACTCGGCGGCGCGACCGGCATCGACCCCGAATAATCGGCCGCATGACGAGCAGCGATCTGTGGACCGATTACGCCGCGCGGCGCTACGACGCGGACGCGACCGAGATGTTCGCGCCGGACGTGCTGGGACCGGCCGTCGACCTGCTGGCCCGGCTCGCCGGGAACGGGCCGGCGCTGGAGTTCGCGATCGGCACCGGGCGGGTGGCGATCCCGCTGGCCGAACGGGGTGTTCCGGTCAGCGGGATCGAGCTGTCCCGGCCGATGGCCGACAGGTTGCACGCCAAGATCCCCGCGGACCGGATCCCGGTCGTCGTCGGGGACATGGCGACGACCCGCGTCCCCGGCGAGTTCTCCCTGGTTTACGTCGTGTGGAACAGCATCAGCAACCTGCGGACGCAGGACGAGCAGGTCGAGTGCTTCCGCAACGCGGCCCGCCACCTCGCGCCCGGCGGCCGGTTCGTGGTCGAGCTCTGGGTGCCCGGCATCCGCCGCTTCCCGCCGGGCCAGACCGCCATCCCGTTCGCGGTGAGCGAGCGGCACACCGGCTTCGACACCCTCGACATGGCCACCCAGCAGGGCACCTCCCACCATTACACCTGTCTCTTATACACATC
>KL571468.1:11161-12792 GCA_000715855.1 Actinoplanes liguriensis | reverse complement strand
ACATCTGGCCGGCCGAGTGCGACCTGATGGCCCGGCTCGCCGGTCTGGAGCTGGAGCAGCGCACCGCCGACTGGAAGGGCTCGCCCTTCACCGCGGACAGCGAGAACCAGGTGGCCGTCTGGCGCAAGGTGTAACCGATCGGTCGCTCTGAGAATTCTCTCAGAATCCATCCATAACCTTTGATGCCTGATTCACTCCCCGATCAGACAGAGGAGCGTCGCTTGTCTTCCCCCCGCTACACCCACATCGTCTGGCCGCTGTTCCGTATCGTCATCGGGCTGCTGTTCACCTGCCACGGGCTGTCCAGCCTGTTCGGCATGTTCGGCGGCAAGGGCGGCACCGGAGAGACCATCCCGGTCGGCACCTGGCCCGGCTGGTACGCGGCGGTGATCCAACTCGTCTGCGGCCTGCTCGTGATGGTCGGCCTGGTCACCCGCCCCGCCGCGATCCTGGCCTCCGGCTCGATGGCCTACGCCTACTTCGTCGTCCACCAGCAGAACGGTCTGATGCCGATCCAGAACGGCGGGGTGACCCCGGCCCTGTACGCGTGGACGTTCCTGGTGATCGCCGCCTTCGGCCCCGGAGCGTGGTCGGTGGACGAGCTGATCGCCGCCCGCCGCACCCCGCAGGTCGCCACCCCCGAGCCCGAACGCGTCTGACCCCGGCCGGCGCCGGCCGTGGTCAAGCACGCCCCATGACCACGCCGGCCCCAGCCAAACAGGCCGCGCCGCGCGGCTGGCCCCCAGCGTGGTTATGCACGCCCCATGACCACGGCCGGCCCCAGCCCGAGAGGCCATGCGCCGCGGCTGGCCGGCGTCAGTGATCGGCCGGGCCCTGCAACAGTCCGAGGCCGGTTCCCGGGGTGCTGCGGGCGGTGTCGTGGCGAGGAAGCCGGGTTCATGCCGGATCCGCGGTCGTGGACGCGCAGGTAGACGGCACGCAGCCGGGCCAGCGATTCGTCGAAGGAGAACGGCTTGCTCAGGTAGTTGTTCCTACGGTGGTGCCGGCGACTCGATCGGGTACGTCATGGCCGGGCTCGTGGCCGCGTGTGAGGATCACAGCATGCCGGCGACTGCCCCTGCGCCCCATGACGGCGACGAGCGTGAGCCCCCGCTGACGTCGCGGGCCCGGACGTGGCCGCTGTACGCGGCCGGGTTCACCACCGCCTTCGGCGCGCACTCGATCGCGGCGAACCTCGGCGGCTTCGCTCCGGACGCGGTCACCTCGCTGATGGTGCTCGGCGGGCTGCTGGCCCTGTACGACGGTGCCGAGGTGCTGCTCAAGCCGGTGTTCGGGGCCCTGGCCGACCGGATCGGCGCGCGCCCGGTGCTGCTGGGCGGGCTCGTGGCGTTCGCCGTGGCCTCGGCCGTCTACGCGGTGGCCGACAGCCCCGGCTGGCTCTGGGCCGCCCGCCTCGGGCAGGGAGCCGCCGCCTCGGCCTTCTCCCCGGCGGCATCCGCGCTGGTGGCGCGCCTCAATCCGGCCGCCAGGCACGGCCGGGCGTTCGGCTCGTACGGCTTCTTCAAGTCGATCGGCTACACCCTCGGGCCGCTGCTCGGCGGCGTGCTCGCGTGGGCCGGCGGCCTGCGGTTGCTCTTCGTCGTGCTCGCCGTCCTCGGCACCGCCGTCGC
>KL571468.1:9892-10970 GCA_000715855.1 Actinoplanes liguriensis | reverse complement strand
CGCGCTCGTTCAGCCCCGCGCCGGCCGGGCCCTCGACGACGGGCGGCTCAGCACCCGGTCCGGCCTCACCGTGGGGCTCGCCGTCACCGCCGCGGGCCTCGCGGCGGCCACATTGCCGGGTCTGCTCGGCCTGCTCGCAGGTGCGGCCGTGATCGGCGTCGGCACCGGGCTGATCACGCCGCTGGGCTTCGCGGCGCTGGCGGCGAGCACGCCCCCGGCCCGCCTCGGGCAGACCATGGGTGCGGCCGAACTGGGCCGGGAGCTCGGGGACGCGGGTGGTCCGCTGCTGGTCGCGGCCGTGGCGTCGGCCGCGGGTCTCGCATACGGATTCGGGGCGCTGGCGCTGCTGCTGGCGCTCGGCGCTGGGCTGGCCCTCACCCGCCGCGCCAGGACCGCGGATCGCACTACCTGACCACGCCACCCTGGCGAGCGACGGCTTCATGTGGCTCTGTGCTCGGCCACCGCGGCGTCAGGGAGCCGATTTCCGAGCAGGCTCCCGGGCCGGCTGCGTGCGCTCGCCGGGAGCCGGGCGCGGTCTACAGGGTGGAGCGGATCTGTTTCATCTCGGTGATCTGCGCCTGCTGATCGGAGATGATCTTCTGGGCGAGGGCCTTGGCATCCGAGTTGACGCCCGCCGCGAGTTCCTGCTGGGCCATCGTGACGGCACCCTGATGATGTTTGACCATCACCGCGAGGAACTCCTTGTCCCACGGGGTGCCTTTGGCATTCATGAGTGCTGTGACGTCGAGCTCGTCGATGCCGGCCATGTCACCGTGGTCCATGCCCTCCATCGCGTCGCCGCCGGGGCTGGGCATGGGCTTGCCCCAGCTGGTCAGCCATCGGTTCATGGTGTCGATCTCCGGCTGCTGCGCTGCCCGGATCTTGGTGGCGAGCTCGGCCACGCGGGAGTCGCCCACGTGGCCGGTGGCCATCTCGGCCATGGCGACGGCCGACTGGTGATGCGGGATCATCTGCTGCGCGAAGGCGACATCGGCGTCGTTGTGCGCCGCGGTCGCCGAGGCCGCAGCCGGGCCGGCCGTCTGCGTCGCCGATGCACCAGCCGGGCCGGCCGTGTGCG
>KL571468.1:5312-9689 GCA_000715855.1 Actinoplanes liguriensis | reverse complement strand
TGTATAAGAGACAGAGCCAGCAGGCCGGGGCGCGAGCAAACAGGGGTACGCGTCATGGTGTTCGAGCAAAACCTTTCAGGCAAGCGAAGCTTCGGGCGCGGCCAGGGGTGCCTGGTGCTGCGCGGACAGCGCAGCACCAGGCACCGCGTTCCCGGCGGCTACGGGCGTGATGCCGCGGCCGGGCCGGGGCGGACGAGGGTTCAGAGCTTGGCGAGCCGGCTCTTCATCTCGGCGATCTCCGCCTGCTGATCCGTGACGATCTTCTGAGCCAGGGTCTTGGCGTCCGGGTTGCTGCCCTGCGCGCCTTCCTGCTGGGCCATGGTGATGGCGCCTTCGTGGTGGCTGATCATCATGGTGAGGAACTGCTTGTCGAAAGCGGCGCCCTTGGCCTGGGTGAGCTTGTCCATGTCGGCCTGCGACATGGCGCCCGGCATCGCGCCGTGATCCATGCCGGGCATGGCCGGAGCGCTCATCCCGGGCATGGCGGAGGCGTCCATGCCGGGCATGCCGGAGGCGGTCATCGCCGGCATCGGGTGGCCCCACGCGGTCAGCCACTGACTCATGGTGTCGATCTCGGGCTGCTGAGCGGCCTTGATCCTGGCGGCGAGATCTTTGACCTCGCTGCCGGCCGCGCGGCCGTCGGCCAGGGCCGCCATCTGCAGGGCCTGCTGGTGGTGGGGGATCATCATGCTCGCGAACATGACGTCGGCGTCGTTGAACGTGGCCGGCGCGGAGGCGGCGGTGGTCGCCGTCATGCCGCCGTGATTCATGCCGGAGTCCGACGAGGTGTCGTCACCGCCGCAGCCGGACAGCACCAGCGTGGCGGTCACAGCGGCGCCGGCCAGCAGGCCACGGCGCCAGGTGGAAGAAGACAGCATGGAGGTACGCAACATTACGGATATGGCCCTTCGACAGAAAACGGATGTACGCACGAGCTCTCCCCGGGCCGGCCCGAAGGCGCGGCCGAGGGACGGGGCTTCTAAATGCGCAACACCGCTGTCGAAGCGAGAGTCAGCCCGGTACGGGCGGTGGGAGGCGCCCTGCCCGGTTGCCGGCGCGTTCCTTCGCGGCCTCGCGGCGCGGGGCGCGGGCGCGCGGCGGCCAGCAGCGCGATCGCCAGCAGGATGACGACCGCGAGGCCGCCCAGGATGGCCAGGCACACGCTCCACACGGTCATCTGATCGTGGTGATGGCCGGTGCAGTGGTCATCCGGGCACGAGTCGGTCGTCGGGGCAGCCACGAACGACGGCGTGGACAGGAACGCGGTCGACGACACGACGCTCATCGCCGGGGCGTCGAGGTGCTCGGCGCGCACACCGGAGTGGCCCAGGGTGTGCATGGCCGCCAAGCCGAAGACGGTGCACAGCAGCAGCACCGTCCGGGCGGTTCGCCCGATCGCTGCCGCGGTTGTGCCCGTCACGGCGCCCACGATAGCGCGCGCTCGATGGCCCGGCGCGGCTACCACCTCGACGGTGGCGCTCCGGGACGGCGGGCCGGTCGAGCGGTCGCGTCCGGAATCCGGGTTGCCTCAGTCTCCGGGCGTGACGACCGATATACAGTTGTGGCTGGCGCAGTGAGCGGGGCCGGCGGAACGTCGCACGGCCGCGAGGCGTCCGTGCAGCACTCGGGCATCCGTGCCCGGCCCTTCGGCGACGACCACCCGGAGGAGTTCCGTCCGCCGCCTGCGAGGGACGCCGGCCGTGTCCCGCCGTCGGATGCGTCGGATCCGGCCCTCGAGTGCCGGGTCCTCGGGTTCCAGCAGAGCGGCGTTGCGACAGCCGTCCTCGACAAGGCCGACATCCTCCTGGCTGCCAACCGCGCGTTCTGCGAGCTGACGGGCCAGGCCGAGGACCAGTTGCTCGGCAAGTCCTGCGGCGAGGTCCTGCAGCCCGGCGCTCGGGCACTGCCCGGGGCGGACATGCCGGCCGGGCCGGAGGCCGTCGCCTTCGAGCAGCGATTCGCGTGTCCGGACGGCCGGGTCCGATGGGGCCAGGTGACACTCACGCCGGTCGACGGACCGGACGGCCGCGCGTATCGGCTGGTGCAGGTGCAGGACGTCACCCCGCAGCGCCGGGCGGACGCCGACACGGCCCGGCAGACCCACGCGCTGCTTGCCGTCATCCGGGCACAGCGTGCCGTGACCGCTGCCGCGCAGAACAGTGATGCGGTGCTGCAAGTGATGGCGCAACAGGCGGTCGAGGCGTTCCCGGCCGCGGACGGCGCCGCCGTGGAAATGGTCGACGGCAACGTCCTGCACTACGCGGCCGTCGCCGGGCTGCTGGCGCCGCATCGAGGTGTACGCCTGACCATCGACGGATCCCTGTCCGGCATCGCAATGGCCACCGGCACCACCGTGAGCTGCGAGGACACCGAAACCGACGACCGTGTCAACCGCGAGGCCTGCCGCCGGGTGGGCATCCGCTCGATGTGCATCGCACCGCTGTTCAGCGCGGACAAGCCGATCGGCGTGCTGAAAGTCGCCGCCGCCGGCGCTCACGCCTTTCGCACCGACGACACGCACCAGCTGGAGTTGCTGGCGAGCAGCCTGTCCGCGGCGCTGCGGCACGCCGAGGCCTACGCGCAGAACAGCACCCTGCTCGCCGAGCGGACCGCCGCGCTGGCCGCCCGCGACCGGGCCGCCGCCGAACTGGCCGAGCGCAACCGGGAACTGACCGCCGCGAATCACCTCAAGCAGGATCTGATCGGCATGCTGGGGCACGAGATCGGCAGCCCGCTGGCCGCGATCCGCGTCTACGCCGACATGCTGATCGAGACGTGGGACGAGGCCGAGGACCTTCGCCGCTTGCGCGACGTGCAGACGATCGACCGCAACGCCCGCCGGCTCGAGCTCATCGTCCACGACGTCCTGGCGCTGGTCACCGCGGACGCGGGCCGGCTCACCGCCCATCCGCAGGACATCGTCCTGCACACGCATCTGCGGGCCATCGTCTCGCACGCCGCCGGCACCCCGGCTTCGATCGTGTGCCCGTCCGACCTGACCGTTGCGGTCGACCCCCGTCACCTCCAGCAGATCATCGTCAATCTTCTGTCGAACGCCGCCAAGTACGGGGCCGGCACCACCCGCATCACCGCCGGCCGGGCCGGGAACCGCATTCTGATCCGGGTCAGTGACGACGGGCCGGGCGTGTCCGAGCCGTTCCGGTCACAGCTATTCGAACGCTTCGCCCGCTCCGACAGCACCTCCGCTACCGTGCCCGGCACCGGGCTCGGCCTTTACATCGTGCGGGAACTCGCCCGTGCCAACGGCGGCGACATCACCTACGAGGCCACGGCAGGCGCCGGAGCGACCTTCGCGGTCTCCCTGCCCGCGGCGAAACGGCGGCCTCGCTGACCGGCCGCGGCATGACTCCCATGACCACGGCCGGCGCCGGCCGAACGCGGGCGCGGTCAGTGGGTGGCTACCGGGCCCGGGAGGGGGTGGACCCGGTAGATCGCGGTGCCGTGGGGTGGGACCGTTGCCGTGATCCTGTCGGTGGCCGTGGTCTCCTCGCCGGTCCAGACGTCGCTCAGGCGGTACGCCGGGGCGGACGGCAACGTGATGGGCGCGGTCATCACGGACGGGGTGCCGGCGGGGTTGTAGAGGGCGACCGCCTGATCACCACCGGACAGCGGCCGCGCGAGGATGCCCGGAGCAACGACCGTGGCCGGGGCGCCGAGCGGATCCTGGTCGATGGCGATCACGTCGGGGTCGGTGAGGATCGCCAGTGACGACGCGGAGAGCACCCGCAGGTCGGTGCCGGCGATCAGCGGCGCGGCCATCATCGCCCACATGCCCATGTGCGTCCGGTACTCGATCTCGGTCATCCCGCCGTTGCCCACTTCCAGCATGTCGGGATCGTTCCAGTGCCCGGGGCCGGCGAACCCCGACAGCGGCACGTTCAGGTCGATGATCGACTTCACCGATGACCAGGTGTCGGTGATGTCGCCGGTGGTACGCCAGAGCTGCCCCACCCCGGTGGC
Source organism: Actinoplanes liguriensis (assembly GCA_000715855.1). Taxonomy (GTDB): domain Bacteria; phylum Actinomycetota; class Actinomycetes; order Mycobacteriales; family Micromonosporaceae; genus Actinoplanes; species Actinoplanes liguriensis. The sequence goes on along the minus strand of KL571468.1, from coordinate 5,708 downwards.
CCAGGTCCACGGCTGGGACTCGCCCCACTCGCAGATCGAGTACAGGATCGGACGCCCGGTGGCACGCAGCGCCGCCGCCATCGTGGTGTAGCGACGGGTGTAGCCGGCCCGCGAGCCGTCCGACCGGTTGAAGCAGTTGTCGTACTTGAGGTAGTCGATCCCCCACTGTGCCCAGGTCTGCGCGTCGATCCGCTCGTGCCCGAGACTGCCCGGGTATCCGGCGCAGGTCTGCGTGCCGGCGTCGCCGTAGATCCCGAGTTTCAGACCGCGGGCGTGGACGTAGTCGGCGAGCGCCTTCATGCCGTACGGAAATTTCTGTGGATCTGCCGTCAGACGCCCCGCGGCGTCCCGGTCGTGGAGTGCCCAGCAGTCGTCGATGTTGACGTAGCGGTAGCC
>KL571468.1:541-5103 GCA_000715855.1 Actinoplanes liguriensis | reverse complement strand
CGCCGACGGCGCAGCCGAACGCGTTCCAGTCGTTGAAACCCATCGGCGGCGTCGGCGCGGCGGCCTGGACCGGGGTCGTCCCGGGCCAGGTCACCAGCGCCAGCGTCAGCGTGACGGCGGCGGCGAGCAGGGACCGCGGGCGAGCCATTCCGGCAAACTACCCACGGAACCTGTGCCTGACTTATGCGCGCGTGATCCAGAAGACGAGCCCGATCGACTCGTCGGTGAACTCGCGCGGCTCGGCCCAGTCCGGCTCGCCGGCCGCGAAATCGGTGGCCAGAACCTCGTCGGCGACCAGCTCGCCGTGCTCGGTCAGGGCCAGTGTGGTGTCTCCGGCGGCCCGGAACCGCAGCCGGATCCGGTCGGAGACCTCCAGGCCACTGGCCTTACGGGCCTCCTGGATCTGGCGGATCGCATCCCGGGCCAGGCCGGCGCGGCGCAGCTCCGGCGTCAGGTGCAGGTCGAGCGCCAGGGTCGCGCCGGAGTCCGAGGCGACGGCCCAGCCCTCGCGCGGGGTCTCGGTGATCACGACCTCGTCCGGCGCGAGGACGATCTGCTCGTCCCCGACGGTCAGGGTGGCGGCTCCCGTCGTACGCAAATCGTTCTTGAGGTCTGCGGCGTCAGCCGCCTGAATTGCCGCCGCGACCTGCTGGACCGCTTTGCCGAAACGCTTGCCCAGCGCGCGGAAGTTCGCCTTGGCGGTGGTGTCCACGAGCGAGCCGGCCAGGGCCTCGACCGCGTTGACGTTGAGCTCGGCGGAGATCTCGGCGAGCAGCTCCGCGGGCAGATCGGCGCCGCCGGAGACCAGCGCGCGCGACAGCGGCTGACGGATCTTGAGGCCGGACTCGGCGCGCGCGGTGCGGCCCAGCTCGACGAGTCGCCGGGTGGTCGCCATCTGCGCGGAGAGCTCGGGGTCGATCAGCGACTCGTCGGCCTCCGGGAACGCGGCGAGGTGCACCGACGACGGCGCCTGCGGGTCGACCGGGACGATCAGATCCTGCCAGACACGCTCGGTGACGAACGGCGTGATCGGCGCCATCAGGAGCGTCACCGTGCGTAGCGCCTCGTGCAGCGTCGCGAGGGCCGCCGGGTCACCGCGCCAGAACCGGCGGCGGCTGCGGCGCACGTACCAGTTGGAGAGGTCGTCGATGAACGCGGCGATCAGTTTGCCGGTCTCGTGCGGGTCGAAATCGGCCAGCGCCGCGTCGACCTTCTTGATCAGAAGCTGCAGCTCGGAGAGGACCCAGCGATCGAGAGCGGTCCGCTCGACCGGCTCGGCCGAGGGAACCCAATCGGCGGTACGGCCGTAGAGCGCCTGGAAAGCGACCGTGTTCCAGTAGGTCAGCAGGATCTTGCGGACCACCTCTTGCAACGCATTGTGACCGACGCGCCGGGCGGACCACGGGGAGCCGACGGCCGCCATGAACCACCGGACCGCGTCCGCGCCGTGCTGGTCCATCAGCGGGATCGGCTCGAGGATGTTGCCGAAGTGCTTGGACATCTTGCGGCCGTCCTCGGCGAGGATGTGACCGAGGCAGACGACGTTCTCATACGACGAGCGGTCGAAGACGAGCGTGCTGACCGCCATCAGGGTGTAGAACCAGCCGCGGGTCTGGTCGATCGCCTCGGAGATGAACTGCGCGGGGAAGCGCTGCTCGAAGAGCTCCTTGTTCTGGTACGGGTAGCCGAACTGGGCGAACGGCATGGAGCCGGAGTCGTACCAGGCGTCGATGACCTCGGGGACTCTGACGGATTTGTCGCCACATGCCGGGCAGGCAAAATCGATCGCGTCGATGAACGGCCGATGCGGATCCAGATCCGACAAATCGCGATTTGTCAGCTGGGAAAGTTCCTCGCGCGAGCCGACGCACGTCAGGTGACCTTCGGAGCACCGCCAGATCGGCAGGGGCGTCCCCCAGTAACGGTTCCGGGACAGCGCCCAGTCGACGTTGTTGTTCAGCCAGTCGCCGTACCGCCCGCGCTTGATGCTCTCCGGCTGCCAGTTCGTCTTCTCGTTCTCCCGCAGCAGCGCGTCACGCACGGCGGTCGTCCGCACATACCACGACGGCTGGGCGTAGTAGATCAGCGCGGTGTGACAGCGCCAGCAGTGCGGGTACTTGTGCTCATACGGCTCGTGCTTGAACAGCAGGCCGCTCTCCCGCAACTCCTCGACCAGCGGCGCGTTCGCCTCACGGAAGAACATGCCGCCGACCAGCTCGATCTCCGGCTCGAACGTGCCGTCCCGGCGCACCGGGTTGATCATCGGCAGGCCGTAGGCACGGCAGCTCGCCAGGTCGTCCGCGCCGAACGCCGGCGACTGGTGGACCAGGCCGGTGCCGCTGTCGGTGGTCACATAGCTCGCCAGGATGACGATGTGCGCGTCCGGCACGTCGACCAGCTCGAACGGGCGCTGATAGGTCCAGCGCTCCAGCTCCTTGCCCACGAACGACTCGCCGGTCGGCGTCCACCCCTCGGGGATCAGCGGCTCGGCGACGACCAGGCGCTCCTTGCCGTCGGTGACGACGACATAGGTCACGCTCGGGTGCACGGCGACCGCGGTGTTCGACACCAGGGTCCACGGCGTCGTCGTCCAGACCAGCAGCGACGTGGTGCCGGCGAGCGGGCCGGAGGTCAGCGGGAAGCGCACGTAGACCGACGGGTCGACGTCGATCTCATACCCCTGGTCGAGCTCGTGGTCGGAGAGCGTCGTCTGGTCCCGCGGGCACCAGGGGGCGACCCGGAAGTCCTCGACGAGCAGGCCCTTGTCGAAGATCTGCTTGAGCGACCACCACACCGAGTCGATGTATTCCGGGTCCATCGTCCGGTAGGCGTCGTCCATGTCGACCCAGTAGCCCATGCGCTGGGTCAGATTCGCGAACGCGTCGGTGTGCCGGGTCACCGACTCGCGGCACTTGGCGTTGAACTCGGCGATGCCGAACGCCTCGATGTCCTGCTTGCCGGTGAAGCCCAGCTCCTTCTCGACGGCCAGCTCGACCGGCAGGCCGTGACAGTCCCACCCGGCCTTGCGGGCGACGTGGAAGCCCTTCATCGTCCGGTAGCGCGGGAACACGTCCTTGAAGACGCGCGCCTCGATGTGGTGCGCGCCGGGCATGCCGTTCGCGGTCGGCGGGCCCTCGTAGAAGACCCACTCCGGGCGGCCCGCGGACTGCCGCAGGCTCTGTCCGAAGACGTCACGCTCCTGCCAGAAACGCAGGATGTCATGGTCAAGAGCGGGAAGGTCGACCTGAGCCGGAACCGGGCGATACATGTCGCAGAACTCTACTCAGTCACCCGATGACGTCGCCCGCAGACTCGCGCAGCACCGCCCGGACCGCGGTCAGCACCTCGTCATCCGCGCCCAGACCGGCCAGGACGCCGATCAGATACGCCCCGACCAGGTCGTAGTGCTCCGGAATGATGTCCAGCCCGAAATGCGCGCCACGCAGGTCGCGGCCGGTGTACTCGGCCGGGCCGCCGAGCACCTGACTCAGCAGGGCGACCATGTGATCCTTGAGACGGGCCAGGTCGAGGCCGTCGAAGTAGTCGGTGAGACGGTCGTCACCCAGGACGACCCGGTAGAGCGCGTCGACCGCGGCGGTGACCGCGGGTTGCCCGCCGATGCGGGCGTAGAACGAGGCATCCACGGCTTGAAGATAGAGGTCCGGCGATGCTTTGTCTGTCGGCGATTTTTCCGGTACGGAGATCCGGGCCGGATTTTGTCGGAGGGTCCCGCTAGTTTGCCGGGCATGACCGCCGATCTGTCGTTCGAGCAGCTCGTCACCCTGATCGAGCGGGGCGACCCGGAGCCGATCGCCGACGCCCTGATCGCGACGAGCGAGCCGGGCCGTCGTGAGCTGGGCAAGCGCCTGCCACACCTGACCACCGTCCGGATGCCGCACGCCGATCTGTCCCAGCCTGAATGGTGGGCGCTGATGCAGCGGCGCAACGCCGCGAAACGGGTGGCCGGCGCGGGCTGCCTCACCGGCGCCTCCAAGGTGGTCACCTGGCTCCGCGATTTCGGGTCCGGCAACGATCCGGCGCTGGCCACCATGATCATCCGGGTGCTGCGGGCGCCCGGGCGGCCCTCGCTCGCCGCCGTCGCCAAAGGCATGGCGGCGCGCCTGCGACGCGACCAGGTCGACCTGCAGTGGCGCCTGATCAGCAGGCTGCTCGACGCCGCGGGCGAGCCGGTCCCGCCGACCGAGGCGACGTTGCTGGGCTGGCTGCGTGAGACAGGGTGCAGCGCGTCGTCTTTGAGGGCCGATTCGCGTACGGCGTATCTGCTCCCCCACGTCTTCACGATCCCCCGCCTCGGCGGCGACGTGAGCCCGGGCGGCCTGGCGAACCTCACCGAGCAGCGGGCCGTGGTGCTCGCCGGCTGCGTGCACCGGCTCGCCGAGGGCGACCGGCCGGGCATGATCCGCTCGTTCGTGGAGCTGCACCGGCTGCTCGCGCCGGGGCTCGACGAGCGCACCGAGCACCGCCAGGAATATCTGACGATGCTGGACAGCCCGCACAGCACGGTCGTCGCCGTCGCCCTGGAATCTGTCTCTTATACACAT
>KL571468.1:0-271 GCA_000715855.1 Actinoplanes liguriensis | reverse complement strand
GTGTATAAGAGACAGGGAGAAGACCCTGGTCCGTGCCCAGCTCGCCTGGGTCGACCGGGCGCTGGCCCGCAAACCCGACCCGGAGCTGTTCGAGGCGCTGCTGACCGGCCTCACCAACGAGTCGGTCGACCTTGCCGAGCGGACCGTCCGGGTCGTCGCCAAGCACGTGGCGGCGTTCGACACCGCCGCGTTGGCGCAGGTCGCGGAGGATCTGACCGGCGACCTGCGCCGCCAGGTGACGGCCCTGCTGCCCGCCGATGAGGTCCAGGCC
>KL571467.1:4984-9565 GCA_000715855.1 Actinoplanes liguriensis | reverse complement strand
GATGTGTATAAGAGACAGGGGCGAGCTGGCCGACCACCGGGGGCGGCTGGACCTGCTGTCCACCGGGGATCCGCACTCCGACATGGGCGTGGTGTTCTCCTGGTCGTACCGGGACCTGCCGCCCGGCGCGGCCCGCATGTTCCGGCTGCTGGGGCTGCATCCCGGCGCCGACGTGGACGGCTTCGGGGCGGCCGCGCTGCTCGGCGAGGCGGAGGCGACGGCGCGGGAGAGCCTGGCGCTGCTGGCCGGGCGGCATCTGGTGCAGCGCACCGGGGACCGGTACGGCATGCACGACCTGCTCCGGGCGTACGCGAAGGACCTGGCCGTCCGGGACGGCGAGGCCGGCCTGCCGGACCGGGTGCTGGAGCTCTACCTGCACACCGCCGCCACGGCGATGGACCTGCTGTTCCCCGCCGAGCGGGCCCGGCGGCCACGGGTGCCCCGGCTCGCGGGGGCGTCGCCCGTCCTGCGCGACGGCACGGCGCTGGCCTGGCTGGACGCCGAGCGCGCCAACCTGGTGGCCACGGCGGTGCACGCCGCCGAGCACGGGCCGGCGTGGTATCCGGTGCGGCTCGCGCTGGTGCTGCTGCGCTACCTGGAGAGCGGCGGCCACTACGCGGACGCGGTCACCCTGCACGAGCACGCGCTGCGGGCCGCCGAGGACCTGCCCGACCGGCGCAGCGCGGCCCAGTTGCGGATCGACATCGGGGTCGTCGCCATCCAGCAGGGCCGGTACGCCAAGGCCACCGCCGAGTTGCAGCGGGCGCTGGAGCTGGCCTACGAGACCGGGGACGACCTGGTGCGGGTGCGCGCGCTCGGCAATCTCGGGCACGTCCACCAGTGGCTGGGCCGCTACGACGACGCCGCGCGGATGCTCGCCGAGGTGATCGCGATGGCCCGCGACTCCGGGGACCGGGGCGCCGAGGCGCGTGGGCTGGGCAATCTCGGTCAGGTGCGGTTGCGTCAGGGCCGCTACGCCGACGCGGCGGACGACCTGCGGGCCTCGGTCGCGATCTGCCGGGACGCCGGGGACGTCGTCGGCGAGGCCTATGCGCTGGTGTACCTCGGTCACGTCGGGTCGGCGCTCGGCCGGTACGACGAGGCGGGCCGGCATCACGAGCGGGCGCTCACGCTGTTCCGCGGCGCGACCGAGCCGGCCGGCGAGGCGTACGCCCTGGACGGTCTCGGCGGTGTCGACCTGCTGCGCGGTGAGCCGGAGCGGGCCGCCGACCGGCTCGGTGAGGCGCTCGCGCTGGTCCGGCGGATCGGGGAGCGGGCCGGTGAGGCGCGGGTGGTGAACAGTCTCGGGGAGGCGGCCACGGCGATGGGCGACCCCGGCGGGGCGCGGGCGCATCACCTCTTCGCGCTGCGCCTCGCCGAGGAGATCGGCAACCGGTACGAGCAGGTGCGCGCCCAGGCCGGCCTGCAACCACCGGCGGTCACCGTGTTCCATGGGCCTTCACGACGTACGGGAAAGCGGGTCTGATCCGGTGTTTCTCAGATCTGGTGTGTGAGGGTCGCGCCGGTCCAGAAGTCCTCCAGGACGACCGTGACCGACACCAGGGGAGCGTCGCAGGTGTAGCCGGGCGTGCTCGGCCGCGTCACCCGCAGCGGCAGCGCGACGGTGGCCTCGACGAGGCCGTCCTCGCTGATCGGGTGGTCCTCGGCGGCCAGGGCGGTCGCCGAGCGGCGCACGGTGATCGTGGAGTCGTCGCGCCGGCAGACGGCCTCCAGATCGGCGGTCACGGTGACCGAGATCGTGGTCAGGTCCGCGTCCAGCTCCACGCCGGCCTCCTGGAACGTGACGGTGGCGACCCGCCCGTCCCAGTGGGCCCCGACGGCCTCCGGGACGAAGTGGGCGCCGTCCTCCAGGCCGCCGAACAGGAGCAACGCGGAGGTGACGAGGTTGGTGATGGGTGTCATGCCGGCCTCCTCGGCCATGAGTGCGGGGGAGGCGGCGACCGGGATCGGTCACCGCCTCCGGGCCGGTCAGAGCTCTTCGAAGTCCACCGGGACGTCGCCGTTGTTCTGGTCCTTGGCGCCACCGGAGGCCCCGTTGACGACCGTGAAGTCCTTGGTCGTGCCGTCGAGCTGCAGCCGCAGCGTCTCGAACCCGATGCGCAGGGTGGACACCCCGTTCAGCGCGGCGGCCGAGACCTTGAACTTGATGTCGATCGCGACGTCGATCAGCTGCTCCGAGCGGTACGTCTCCTTCAGCACGCTCTGGCTGCTGTCCGACTTGAAGCTGAGCGCCCAGACCTTCCAGCCGGACGACGACGGCAGGTTGTAGACCGTCCACAGGCTCTTGTAGTTGTAGGTCCGCAGCGTGCCCTGGATGCGACCCTCCAGGTCGAAGCCCTGCGACTGGATGGTCAGGTTCTGCAGGCTGCTGAAGCCGTGGAACGCGGTGACGTTGTCCGCGGCCGCCAGTCGCGCGACCTTCGGGTTCGACAGGACGACCTTGAAGTCGCCGTTGGTGACGTTGATCAGCGACGAGCCGGCCGAGGGCGCGGCACTGGCCGGGGCGGTCAGGGCCAGAGCCCCGCCGGCGGCGAGGGCCACGACACCGACGGTGATCGTCGCCACGGTCCGAGCCCAGACTCTCCATACACGGTTGCGCATGTCTCCTCCGTCATTTGCGCTGCTGTGATCGGTTGCGACTCAAGTTATGGAGCGGATCTGGACATGCGCTGGACGGCAACTGGACGGCGCTGACGACTACTCAGGGTGCGACGCATTTTGCTGATCGGATGCTCACCTGTTGCTGACGAAGTGATCTTGAACATCGACGGTCAGCGATCTTAGCGTGCTGGTCAGGCGACCGGCGTGATCCGTCCGGCGTCCGGGACTCCATGAAGGAGACAGCACATGGCGAGACGTCCACTACTCAGACGCGGGTTCAGCGCCCTGACGGCGATCATCGTTGCCGGCACGACGCTGGCCGTGGCCGGCGGCGGGGCGCAGGCCGCGACCGGCGCGACCGGCAAGGACAAGGTCAAGCCGGAGCTCGCGGCGCAGATGGCGGCCCGCGGCGGCGGGGACTTCTGGGTCAGGTTCGGCGCCAAGGCCGACCTGAGTGCCGCCAGCAAGATCAAGGACTGGAATCAGCGGGGTACGGCCGTTGCCGCGGCCCTGAAGAAGGCGGCGAGCGGCAGCCAGAGCGCGGTGCGCTCGGAGCTCGACCGGGCCGGCGTCACCTACGAGTCGTTCTGGGCCACCAACGCCATCAAGGTCAGCAGCGGTTCGTCCGAGCTGGTGCAGAGCCTCGCCGGGCACACCGAGGTCGAGGGCCTCTACGCGCCGGTCGCGGTGCAGGTCCCCAAGGTCAGCGAGGGCGTCAGCAGGAAGGCGCTGGACGCGGTCGAGTGGGGCGTCGCCAACATCAACGCCGACAAGGTCTGGGACCAGTACGGCGTGACCGGCGACGGCATCACGATCGCCAGCATCGACACCGGCGTCCAGTTCGACCACCCGCAGCTGGTCGGCTCCTACCGGGGCAACAACGGCGACGGCACCTTCACCCATGACTACAACTGGTACGACGCGGCCGGCGCCTGCCCCGGCGACGCGCCCTGCGACACCAACGGTCACGGCACCCACACGATGGGCACGATGGCCGGCGCCACCGGCATCGGCGTCGCGCCGGGCGTGCGCTGGATCGCCGCGGACGGCTGCTGCCCGTCCGACACCGCGCTGATCAATTCCGGGCAGTGGCTGCTCGAGCCGACCGACCACACCGGCGCGAACCCGGACGCGAGCAAGCGCCCGAACATCATCAACAACTCCTGGGGCACGACCCAGCCGTCGTTCGACACCTTCTTCGAGGACGTCACGAACGCGTGGGCGGCGTCGGGCATCTTCGGCGTCTGGTCGAACGGCAACAACGGATCGGCTAAGAGACAGGGCAACTACTCGGTCGGCGCCTACGGCTCGGACAACGTGATCGCCGACTTCTCGTCGCGCGGCGCCGGCCAGAACGGCGACCTCAAACCCAACATCGCCGCTCCCGGCGTCGACGTGCGGTCCAGCTGGCCCGGCGGTGGTTACAACACCATCAGCGGTACGTCGATGGCCGCGCCGCACCTGGTCGGCGCGATCGCGCTGCTCTGGTCGGGCGCACCGGCCCTGGTCGGTGACATCGCCGGCACGAAGGCGCTGCTCGACGACACCGCGACCGACACCGAGGCGTCGCAGTGCGGTGGCACCACCGACGACAACAACGTCTTCGGCGAGGGCCGTCTCGACGCGCTCAAGCTGCTGGCGTCCGCGCCCATCGGGGACACCGGCACGCTGGCCGGCAAGGTCACCGACGCGGCCACCGGCGCGCCGATCGCGAATGCGACCCTGGCCCTGACCGGCGCGGCCGAGCGGCAGGTCGTCACCGGCACCGACGGCGCGTACTCGACGCGGCTGCCGGCCGGCGACTACCAGGTCGCCGTGACCGCGTACGGCTACGGCGCGAAGACCGTGGCCGCGACCGTCACCGTCGACCAGACCAGCGCCCTCGATGTCGCGCTGGCCGCGGTGCCGACGGTGACGGTCGGTGGCACGGTCGCCGACGGCTCCGGGCACGGCTGGGCG
>KL571467.1:2069-4775 GCA_000715855.1 Actinoplanes liguriensis | reverse complement strand
GTTGGCCGCTCTACGCGAAGGTGACGGTCGCCGGTCCCGGTGGCGTCTCCGACTACACGACGCCGGCGAACGGCAAGTACAGCGTGACGCTGCCGACCGGTGCCACGTACAGGCTGACCTTCACCCCGCAGTACCCGGGCTACCAGACCGTCACCAAGGACGTCGTGGTCGGCACGAAGAACGTCACGCAGAGCGTGGCGGTGCCGGTCGAGACCAACGACTGCACGGCCGCGCCCGGCTACGAGTTCGCCTCCGACGGCGAGTACCAGACCTTCGACACCAGCGCGCTCACCGGCGGCTGGACCGTCGTCGACCACGTCGGCAACGGCCAGGTCTGGAAGCTCACCGACGACGGCAACCGCGGCAACAACACCGGTGGCACCGGCGGGTTCGCCATCATCGACAGCGACCGGTACGGCTCCGGCACCAAGCAGAACTCGTCGCTGGTCAGCCCGGTGGTCGACCTGACCGGCGTGGCCGCGCCGGTGATCCGGTTCGACCAGGAGTTCCGGCAGTACGCCGCGGAGCACGCCGACGTCGAGCTCAGCGTCGACGGCGGCACGACCTGGGAGACCGTGCTGTCGCAGACGGCCGGGGTGACCGGCCCGAAGCAGACCGAGGTCGCGATCCCGCAGGCCGCCGGCAAGTCCGGGGTGCGGGTCCGCTTCCACTACGTCGACGGCTCGTACGCCTGGTGGTGGTCGGTGGACAACGTGCTGATCGGCAGCGAGGTCCGCTGTGAGCCGGTCGAGAGCGGCCTGGTCGTCGGGCACGTCAAGGACGCCAACACCGGCGGCTACGTCAACGGCGCCACGGTCACCAGCACGGACGCGCCCGCCGACCGGGCCGTCACGGTCGCCACGCCGGACGACACCGGCCTCGGCGACGGCTTCTTCTGGATGCTGTCGACCAAGACCGGCTCGCACCCGTTCGAGGCGAAGGCCGGCAACTACGCCACCGGGACCACGAGCGTCGACGTCGAGGCCGACGGGGTCACCGCGGCCGCGTTCGCGCTCGGCGCCGGCCGGCTGGAGATCACCCCGGCCTCGCTCAGCGCCGACCTGCGGCTGCCCGACGGCGCCGCGACCAGGAAGTTCACCGTCACCAACACCGGCACCCAGCCGGTCACGGCGCAGTTCGGCGAGCGGGACAACGGCTTCGAGTTGCTGAAGGCCGACGGCACGAAGGCGACCCGCGAGCAGATCCTCGCCGCGCCGGGCGCCCCGGCACAGCGGTTGCAGGTGGCCACGTCGTTCGCGTCGAAGACGTCCGGCAAGGCGGTCACCGCGGCCGCCGCCCAGGACGGTCCGCTGGCCGAGCCGTGGGCGAACATCGCCGAGTACCCGGCCAAGGTGATGGACAACCGGGTGGTGAACCTGGACGGCAAGGTCTACTCGATCGGCGGCACGGACGGCTCGGCGTCCTCGAAGGCGAACTTCGTCTACGACCCGGCCGTGCAGGGCTGGACGGCGATCGCCGACCTGCCCGAGGCCCGCTCGGCGCTGACCGTGGGCGTCGTCGACGGGAAGATCATCGCTACCGGCGGCTGGGGCGCCTCCGGCACCGAGGCGACCACCTGGGCGTACGACCCGGACGCCGACACGTGGACGCGCAAGGCGGACAACCCGGCGCCGCGGTCCGCGGCCGGTCAGGCGGTCGTCGACGGCAAGCTGTACGCCGTGGGCGGCTGCACCACCGCGTCCTGCCTGCCGATGTCGAACAGCGTGGTCCGCTACGACCCGGCGGCCGACACCTGGGAGACGCTGGCGAACTACCCGAAGTCGCTCGCCTTCGCCTCGTGCGGCGGCATCGACGGGGTCGTCTACTGCTCCGGCGGCAACGACGGCGCGGCATCCCAGAAGGCCGGCTACGCCTTCGACGTGGCGGCCGGGACGTGGACCGCGATCGCCGACGCGCCGGCCGACCACTGGGCCGCCTCGTACGCGGTGGCCAACGGCAAGCTGCTCGTGGTGGGCGGCTCGCAGGGTGGCGCGATCACCAACATCGGATTCGCGTACGACGCGGCGGCCGGCACCTGGGCCGCGCTGCCGAACGCCAACACGGCCCGGTACCGGGGCGCGGCGGCGTGCGGCTTCTACAAGGTCGGCGGCTCGTCGGGGTCGTTCAACGCGACGACCAGCGGGGAGGCGTTGCCCGGTCTGGAGGAGTGCGCCGAGTCCGGTGACGTCAGCTGGCTCACCATCGACAAGCCGTCGGTGACGATCGCCCCGGGCAAGAAGGTGACGGTCACGGCCGGGATCACCGCGTCGGTGGACCAGCCGGGCGCCTACACGGGCCTGGTGACGGTCAAGGAGAACACGCCGTACACGGTCGCGCCGATCGGCGTCACCCTGAACGCCTCGCCGCCGAAGACCTGGGCGAAGCTGATGGGCACGGTCACCGGGGCGTCCTGTGACGGCGCGACCGCCGCGCCGCTGGGCGGGGCGACGGTCCAGGTGGACTCCTGGGCGACGTCGCTGACGTTCGCCACGGAGGGGGACGGGACGTACGCGTACTGGCTCGACAAACGCAACAACCCGCTCACCCTGATCACCGCGAAGGACGGCTGGAAGCCGCAGACCCGCACCTCGAAGATCAACCCCGCGGCGCCGAAGGTGGAGGACTTCAAGCTCCTCCCCGTCCGCTGCTGACGATCCGTACCCTCAGGCTCTTCCTTCGATGATCCGCACCGGAGCCGGCCCGTCT
>KL571467.1:0-1800 GCA_000715855.1 Actinoplanes liguriensis | reverse complement strand
CCGTGGAGTGGATGTCCGAGCCGCGGCCCACGTGCGCGTTGCCCCAGACCTCGAGATGCAGTTCCGCGTACGCCCAGACCTGTCCCGGCGCCGCCAGCAGGCAGCGCAGGAGATCGTGCTCGAGCGGCGTGAGCGCGGCCTCCCGGTCCATCCAGCAGATCACCCGCCGGTCGGAGTCGATGCGCAGATCGGGCGTCGCGCCGCCGGCCGCGGGTGGTGGCGACACCCCGTCGAGGAAATGCCGTGCCTGTTCCACCGTCGAGACGATGACGAACGCCTCGGTGCCGCCGAGTAGTTGGGCGAGCTTCCTCCGATCGTCCGGTGAGGAAGCTATGCCGATGGCCAACGATGGGACCGTACTGTCCGTCATGCCCCGCCTCCCGACAGTAACGAGACTATCGATAGGTGACGATAAATACGGTTTGTCACGCGGGCGTTAAGCGAGATGTGGGGCCAAGACTATGCGTCCTGCTCAGCCGGGCGATGGCGATCTTGCGTCATGTCATATCTGCGCCACCGCCCGGGGCGTCCCGCGGTCCGGCTCAGCGGAGCCAGCCCTCCCAGGTGTCGCGGTGGGCGTCGGCCCACTTCTTGGCGGCGGCGTCGGCGGAGAGGTGGTTCTGGACCATGTCCTTGGCGACCGCGTTCTGGTCGGCGTTGGTCCAGGTCCAGTTCTTGATGAAGGTGGCCGCCGCGCTGCCCGAGTCGACGAACGCCTTGCGGGCGACCTTGTCGAGGTCGTACTTCGGGTAGTCGCAGGCGACCTTGTCCACGACGGTGTCGCAGCCCGGCTTGTAGGCCGGCAGCGGGATGCGCACCGGCTGGACGTCCGACAGCGCGAACTGCGGCTCGTAGAAGTACCCGAGCAGCGGGGTCCGGTCCTCCTCCGCCTGCCGGAACGCGGCGATCAGCTTCGCCTCGCTGCCGGTGTAGACCACGGTGTAGTCGAGCTTGAGGTTGGTGATCAGGGCGGCGTCGTTGGTCACGAACGACGCGTCACCGGCCAGGAACTGTCCCTTGTCGCCGGACTTCGACGTCTTGAACAGGCTGATCCGGTCGTTGAGCTTGGTCCAGTCGGTGATGTCCGGGTACTCCTCGGCCATCCACGGCGGGACGTACCAGCCGATCACACCCTTGTTGCCGGTCAGGCCCAGCTCGACGGCGACCTTCTGGCCGTCGATGTACTTGCGCTTCAGGTCGTCGTGACCCCAGTTCTCCAGGATCACGTCGATGCTGCCGTCGGAGAGGCCGGCCCACGACGCGGTCTCGCTCAGCTTGACCGGCGCCACCTGGCAGCCGAGCTCGGTCTTGAGCAGGTAGGAGACCACGGCGAGGTCGGCGGCGTACCCCGACCACGGGTTGCTCGCGATGTTCACCTTGCCGCAGGTGGCCGGCTCCGGGACACCGGGCGGCGGGGTGATCGCGGCCTCGGCGCCCGAGCAGCCGGCCAGCGCCGCGAGGCTGAGCGCGGCGAGGACCCGGGCGAGCCCGCGCCTCACCACGTCGAGTCCGCGCGCTCGCGGTTCGCGCGCTTGGCGAGAACCTCCTCGGTGAGCGACACCAGCACGTTCTTCACCGACTCGCGGTCGCGGGCGTCGCACTCGACCATCGGGATGCCCGTGGTGATGCCCAGCGCGTCGCGGACCTCGGACGGCGAGAACCGCTGCGCGCCGGAGAACCGGTTGATGCCGATGATGAACGGGATCTCGTGCTCCTCGAAGTAGTCGATCGCCGGAAAGGAGTCCTCGATCCGCCGCGTGTCGACCAGCACGATCGCGCCCAGAGCGCCGGTGACCAGGT
>KL571466.1:7377-7623 GCA_000715855.1 Actinoplanes liguriensis | reverse complement strand
TGTATAAGAGACAGCCCTCGCCCCGTGCCCGGCCCCGTCTCGCGCCTCGCGCAGCCCCGACGCCTCGGGCTGCTCGGTCTCGCGCTGCGCCCGCCCTCTGTGCCCCGCGCTCCGCGTGTTGTGGTTGCGCGGCGTGCGGTCCCGGACCGGTCGGCCAAGCCCGCGACCGATGCCGAGTGCCGGCCTGCGGCGCGTCTCTCGCTGGTTGGCTGGTTCTCACCGTGGTTATTCGTGCCTCATAACCAC
>KL571466.1:6233-7227 GCA_000715855.1 Actinoplanes liguriensis | reverse complement strand
GGTTATTCGTGCCTCATAACCACGGTGAGAACCAGCCGAGACCGCAACCCGCGCAGCTGCCCCGCCCCGCCGCTGTCCGCGCCGCCGCTGTCCGTGCCGCGCCGCCCCGCACCGCCCGCGCCGCGGCCCCCGCCTCGCTGTGTCCTGCGCCGCGCGGTGCTCGTGCTTTGCGGGGCGGGTGTCTGGCGTGGATTGGGCTGGGGAAGTTGACTGATTGGGTCTAGTGGGGAGAGTTGACCGGGAAAGTGGGCTGGCAATGTGGACCGGTCGCAGTGGCCCCGGCCTGCTGGTTTTGCGTTTTGGCTGGTCAGTGCAGTGGCTCGGTTTAAATCCCACTCACTCTATGGGAAATGTATGTGCTGTAGGTCACAAAGAGGCTGACGCGGCGTCGCCGGGCGTTTACGTTCGTGGGCATGAAGCGAGACAAGCGCCTGACCCGGCGTCGCTTCGTCGACTTCCTCCGGGTGTGCACCTGCTCCTGTTGAGGCTGTGACGGCGAAGCGCCACCGCACGCCGCCCCGACACCTCCCGCAGCCACGGCCGCGCATCGGCGCCCGGTCGCGCTGCTATGGCCGTACCCCCAATAAGCCTTTGAATTTCCGGCGACCCCGTTGAGTGGTCGTCCGATGAATGCCGCCATTGAGGAGTTTTCTGTGACCACTCGTCGAAACGCACTCGCCGGCCTTTTGGGCGGCGCATTCCTGACCGCCACCGGACTTTCCGCATGCGGCAGCAGCGGGGCCTCGGCCTCCGGCAGTCAGGTCAAGGAACTGCGATATCAGGGCAGCGTCGGCGCCGTGACACTGCCCGAGCTCGCCGCCGAACTCGGCTATCTGGGCGACGTCACGCTCAAGTGGATCGGCAACACGATCAGCGGCCCACAAGATATTCAGGCCGCCACCACCGGTGACGTCGACTTCGGCGGCGCATTCAACGGCGCCATCGTGAAACTGGCCGCGAACGGCGCGCCGATCACCGCCGTCATCGGCTAAAA
>KL571466.1:1430-6019 GCA_000715855.1 Actinoplanes liguriensis | reverse complement strand
CAGCTACTACGGCGTCGACAAGGACACCTACACCGGCTATTACGTGCTCGACAACAGCCCGATCAAGACCGCCCGCGACCTGATCGGCAAGAAGATCGGTGTCAATACGCTCGGCGCCCATCACGAGGCGGTCATCAAGACCTACCTGGCGAAGAACAACCTGACCGACGCCGAGATCAAGCAGGTCGAGCTGATCGTGGTGCCGCCGGTCAACACCGAGCAGTCGGTGCGCCAGAGCCAGATCGACGCCGGCGCGCTCGGCGGCGTGCTGCGCGACAAGGCGCTCACCCGCGGCGGCATCCATCCGCTGTTCACCGATTTCGATCTGCTGGGCAAGTTCACCGCGGGCAGTTACATCTTCCGCGACGACTTCCTCAAGAAGAACCCGGACACCGTGAAGACGTTCGTCTCCGGCGTCGGCAAGGCGATCGAATGGTCCCGGACCACGCCCACCGATCAGGTCATCGCCAAGTTCCAGGAGATCGTCAAGAAGCGCGGCCGCAGTGAGGACAACTCCAGTCTGCAGTTCTTCAAGAGCTACGGCGTCGCCGGAACGGGCGGCGTGATCACCGATACCGAGTTCCAGACCTGGATCGACTGGCTGAACCGGGCGGGCGAGCTGAAGAAGGACGTCAAGGCCACCGACATCTTCAGCAACAAATACAACTCGTACGCCGATGGCGGTGCGGCATGAAAATCGTCTTCGACAATGTCGGCAAGCAGTTCCGCGGCGTCACCGCTCTCGACGGTGTCGATCTGAGCGTCCGGGACGGCGAGTTCCTGGTCATCGTCGGTCCGAGCGGTTGCGGCAAGTCCACCCTGCTCGACCTGCTCGGCGGCCTCGCCGAGCCGACCAGCGGCCGGATCCTGGTCGACGGCAAGGAGGTCACCGGCCCGGGTCTGGACCGCGGCGTGGTCTTCCAGCAGTACGCGCTGCTGCCGTGGCGCACCGCGCAGGGCAACGTCGAGTTCGGGCTGGAGGCCAAGCACGTCCCGCGGCGCGAACGGGCCGCGAGGGCGCGCGAATACCTCGACCTGGTCGGCCTCGCCGGCTTCCACGACCGCTACCCGCACGAGCTGTCCGGCGGCATGAAGCAGCGCGTCGCGATCGCCCGCAGCCTGGCGTTCGACCCGGACGTGCTGCTGATGGACGAGCCGTTCGCGGCCCTCGACGCGCAGACCCGCGACGGGCTGCAGGACGAGTTGCTGCGCATCTGGGAGAAGACCGGCAAGACCGTCGTCTTCATCACCCACGGCATCGAAGAGGCCGTCTACCTGGGACAACGCGTCGCGGTGATGACCTCCCGGCCGGGCCGGATCAAGCAGGTCGTCGACGTGCCGATCCTCTCGCAGTCCGAGGACGTCCGGTCGGATCCGCAGTTCGCGCACTACCGCCACGAGATCTGGACGCTGCTGCGGGACGAGGTCAACCGGGCTCGCAGCGAAGAACTGGAGGCCAACCGTGTCTAGCCCCGCAGTCCCGGTGACCGCTCCCGTGGCGATCACGATCCGGAGCTCCGGCCGGCGTTACGCACGCTTCTTCGGGAATGTCGCGACCCGGAGCGTCGCGATCGTCGCCCTGGCGCTCATCTGGGAGATCGTCCCGCGGCTCGGCCTGGTCGACGCCACGTTCCTGCCGCCGCTCTCCGAAGTCCTGGTCGCCTGGTGGGACCTGGCCCGATCCGGCGAGCTCTGGGAGCACACCCAGGCCAGCCTGACCCGCTCGCTCGTCGGCTTCGCCCTGGCGATCGTCGTCTCGATCCCGTTGGGCCTGCTGATCGGCTGGTACAAACCGGTCGCCAACCTGCTGACCCCGTTGCTGGAAGTCTTCCGGAACACGGCCGCACTGGCGATCCTGCCGGTCTTCGTGCTGATCCTGGGCCTCGGCGAGACATCGAAAATCGCGATTATCTTGTACGCCTGTGCGTGGCCGATCCTGCTGAACACGGTCAGTGGCGTCCGGACCGTCGACCCCCTGCTGATCAAATCGGCGCGCTCGCTGGGACTCGGGCCGGTCAGCCTGTTCCAGAAAGTCGTCCTGCCGGCCGCCGTGCCCACGATCTTCACCGGCATCCGGCTGGCCGGGGCGTACTCGATCCTGATCCTGATCGCCGCCGAGATGGTCGGCGCGAAGGCGGGCCTCGGTTACCTCATCAACTACGCCCAGTACAACTTCGCGGTCCCCGACATGTACGCCGGAATCATCACCATCTCCGGCATCGGCCTGATCGTGAACCAGCTCCTGATCCTCACCGAGCGCCGCTTCTCCACCTGGCGCACCAACTAGTTCGGAGGAATCCCATGAGTATCGACATCACGCGGATCGGTGGCCGGATCGGCGCCTCGGTGGCCGGCGTCGACCTGTCGTCCCCCGTCGACGACGTCGTCGCCAAGGAGATCCACAACGCGCTCGTCGAGCACAAGGTCCTCGTCTTCCGCGACCAGCACCTCGACGACGACCAGCACCAGCGCTTCGCCTCGATCTTCGGCGAGCTCACCCTCGCCCACCCGACCGTCCCGTCCGTCGACGGCCAGGCCAACGTGCTCGAAGTGGCCGGCGGTGAGGGCGCACGGGCGAACGCCTGGCACACCGACGTGACGTTCGTGGTCGCCCCGCCGAAGGCCACCACACTGCGGAGTCTGGTCATCCCGCCGTACGGGGGAGACACGCTCTTCTCGAACACCAGCGCCGCCTATTTCGACCTGCCCGAGCACCTGCGCGTCCTGGCCGACCGGTTGTGGGCCGAGCACTCCAACGCCTACGACTACGCCGAGCACCCGCAGTTCCGCTCCGCCGAGGTCGACGACTACCACAAGGTTTTCGTCTCCACCCGGTACCGCACCGCGCACCCGGTCGTCCGCGTCAACCCGGACTCCGGCAAGCCGAACCTGTTCATCGGCAACTTCGTCACCGGGATCCTCGGCCTCTCGAAGACCGAGTCCCGGGACATCCTGCGCCTGCTCCAGCACTACGTGACCCGCCCCGAGAACACGCTGCGCCACAAGTGGCAGGTCGGCGACCTCGTCGTCTGGGACAACCGCAGCACCCAGCACTACGCCGCCGACGACTACGGCGACCTGGACCGCAAACTGCACCGCGTCACCGTCGCCGGCGACGTCCCGGTCGGCGTCGACGGCACCAAGAGCTACATCCTCGAAGGCGACGAGGCCACCCACTACACCCCGCAGGTGCAGTGACCATGACTCGTGAACTGCACCTCAACGCGTTCCTGATGAGCGTCGGCCACCACGAGGCCGCATGGCGGCTCCCGGAGACCGACCCGCACGCGGACATCGACGTCGAACACTTCAAGAACCTCGCCCGGATCGCCGAGCGCGGCAAACTCGACTCCGTCTTCCTCGCCGACGGGCCGGCGCTGTGGGACCAGGTCGGGCGCCGCCCGTCCGCCGCCCTCGAACCGACCGTCCTGCTCACCGCGCTGGCCGGCGCCACCTCGCACATCGGACTGATCGCGACCGCGTCCACCACGTACAACGAGCCGTACAACCTGGCCCGGCGCTTCGCGTCACTGGACATCGTCAGCGGCGGCCGGGCCGGCTGGAACATCGTCACCACCGCCGGCCTGGACGCGGCCCGCAACTTCAACCTCGACCACCTGCCCGCCCACCGGGAGCGGTACGAACGCGCCGCCGAATTCGTCGACGTCTCGCTCAAACTCTGGGACTCGTGGGCCGACGACGCCGTGCTCGCCGACAAGGAGAACGGCATCTGGGGCGACCACGCCAAGATCTACCCGCCGGCTCACGAGGGGCGGTTCTACCAGGTCGCCGGGGCGCTCAACGTTCCGCGATCCGCGCAGGGCCACCCGGTGCTCGTCCAGGCGGGCTCCTCCGAGAACGGCCGGAACTTCGCCGCCAAGTACGCCGAGGCGGTGTTCACCGCGCACCAGACACTCTCGGACGCGCAGGAGTTCTACGACGACCTGAAACGGCGTGCGCTCGAATTCGGCCGCGACCCCGGGCACATCAAGATCCTGCCGGGGATCGTCCCGGTCATCGCGTCCTCCGAGGAGGAGGCGCTCGAGAAGGAACGTGTCCTGAACGGGCTCATCCGGCCCGAATACGCGCTCCCGCAACTGGCCGCCCTGCTCGGCGTACCCGTCGAATCGCTGCGGCTCGACGCTCAACTGCCCGACGACCTGCCCGAGGAAGAAGCGATCGAAGGCCAGAAGAGCCGCCGCACCCTGGTGGTCAATCTCGGTCGCCGGGAGAGCCTGACCGTCCGCGAGATCATCGCCCGCCTCGGCGGCGGCCGCGGACACCTGACCTTCGCCGGGACACCGGTCCAGGTGGCCGACCAGATCCAGAGCTGGTTCGAGAACGGCGCGGCGGACGGCTTCAACATAATGCCGCCCGTCCTGCCGTCATCCCTGACCGACTTCGTCGACCAGGTGGTGCCGATCCTGCAGGAACGCGGATTGTTCCGCACCGAGTACCGCGGGCGGACACTGCGGGAGCACTACGGCTTGCCGCGCCCGGCGAACCGCAACTCAGGAACACCGATCCTGATCTGATCCCGGTACGCCATGGGGAGCCGCCGCCCACCGGGGCGGCGGCTCCCGGCCTGT
>KL571466.1:0-1196 GCA_000715855.1 Actinoplanes liguriensis | reverse complement strand
TATAAGAGACAGGCTCCCGGCCGTGCGCCGCCGGCGAAGTCCCCACCCCAACCGAACCAGCCTCCGCGTATGCCCACTGCCGCAAACTCAGCGAATCGCCCGCACGTTCCCCTGCTCAGAACCGCGATGAGCCTCCTGAGCCTCGGACTGCTGCCGAGCCTCCCGCACGCCGTCCATCAGCTGATCCCACCGCGGATCCTCCTGGAACCGCGCCATCGTGATCTTCCCCGCCGACCGCGCCGACGAGTACTCCCACCAGGCGGCCACCCGCACCGGCCACATCCCGACCCGCATCGCCCCGGCCAGGAAGCACCGATGCGCGGTGAGTGTCGCCGCGAGCACGTCCGGCTCCAGGTCGAAGTTCGGGTCGTCGAGCGCTTTCCCGAGTGCCCGAACGTCCCGATGCATCTCCGAATACGCGACGAGGCTCGGCATCGCCGGCACGAGGAGCTCGTCTTCGGGATCGATCAGATCATCCGCGTACGCGGGTGTGAACACCACGTCGTCGACGGTCACGATCAGCGGCAGCGACTCGCGCCGCAGCTTGAGATCGATCTGAACCGCCGGCTCCCCGGTGGGGACGTGCACCCAGTCGGCGTCCAGCACGTTCCGGAAGCGGATCTGCACGGTGTCCCCGATCGCCGGGATGTGCACCGTGACGAGCCCCGGACCGGCGGTCACCTCGGTGCCCGGGACCTCCCGCAACATGTCCGCCAGTTCGTCAGTGCGCATGCTGCTGGTTATACGCCAGACCCGCACGCCTCGCGCCCCCGAACTGCCACCGATTTCCGGCGCCCGGTGACCCGCCCGTTCCTGTCCTTCCTCCGAGCCACGCCATCCCGCTCACGTGCTCGCCGCGCCGGCCGGCTTCAAGAGCCGCCGCGACCGACTCGAAGCGCCGTGCCAGGCGTCTTCCTTGACGAGCTTGACGGCCTGCGGTGGCGGTTACCCGTGCTGTGCCGACTGAGGCTCGGCGCGCCACCCGGTTCCACGTGCCGCGCCGCCGACCCTCGCCCGCCGGCCGACGCCGGGTTCCCGGTCCCGCAGGTCGCCCGGTCCCACGCACCACTCGTTCGCTTCGCTCCGAGAAATTCCAAAATCTGAGGATTACGTACGATATTTAGCTGTGACCGCCGTCTCAGCAAGCCGATTTGGAGTTGCCCGCGGCTGGGAGTAATGTTTTCCGAGCCGCCAGG
>JNYN01003864.1 GCA_000715855.1 Actinoplanes liguriensis | reverse complement strand
GCGCGGGCGGTGCGGTTGGTTGCGGTTGGGTCTTGGGGCTGGAGCGCTTTGCGTTTGGGTTCCGGGCTGACGTGGGGCTTTGGTTCTGGGTCTCGCTTCGCTCGCCTTGCCTTCGCGTCTGCGCCTGCGCCGCGCCCTTGGCCCGCGTTGTTGTTGGTTCCATCCCGTGGTCGGCCTCGCGCTTGTTCGCGCCCCGCCTCGGCGCCGTACTGCGCTGACCCGCTTTGTGCTGCGGCCGGCCTTGCGTGCCCTGCCCGGTGCGGTGCCGCCTCGGCTCGTCCTGCTTCATCTCGTGCCGCATCGCGCTGCGCAGCCTCCGCCCTGGCCGCCTTGCTGCCTTGCCGTGTCTCGGCCTGCTCTGGCTTGGGTCCCGATGCTCGAGGGGCTTGCCTTGAGTGGGCGGTCCGGGGGCTTTGTGGTGTGGGGTGGATTTGGTTTGTGGCATTTGGGCGAATTGGGGTCGGCGGGTGGGAGGGGAGGTCCGAAATTGATCGGTGGAAATGAGGGGGAACGGCTGGGCTTTTCTGCTATTCCGGGCTTGTTAACGGCGGGGGTGGTCGGGAATTGATGTCTGTTTTGGGTCATGTGTGTGAGGGGCTATTGGGGTGGCTGCTTTGGGGTGAGTTGCGGGAGGGTGACGCTGAATGAATAGGGGATTGCGGCTGAATGGACATTGAAGAGCGCCTAAGTTGCGAGTTAGGGTGGCCGGACTGGACGCGGGAGGCTGGCGGCGCTGGAGGATATTGCGCGGAACCCATGGTCGGAGTGCCGGGAAAGGCTTGCTGAGCTGCGCTGGGAATGGCGCGGCTGGGGTGGGTTCGGCTGCTTTCCGGAGAATTCGGGGAGCGGAGTCCGGTTTGGAATGGGTTGGTGCGCCGTCGGGGTCGAGCGTGTTCGACTTCGGGGGAGAGGCGCATCGGAATGGGCACCAGGCGCGGGATCATTGCATTTGGTTATTTAGTGGCTTTGGCGCTGCTCGGGGCTACGGCGATGGATCCGGTCGCCGAGCCGGCGGTGGCCGGGCCGGCATCTCAGGCGCAACAGCCGCAACAGCCGCAACAGCCGCAACGGGAATTACCGGCGCAGCAGGAACAGGCGCCGCAAGAGCAGCAGGTGCACGAGCATGCCGCGGGGGTGGCTGACGATCCTGAGGACGCTCGGGCGCACCTGGAGCTCGACCTGGCCGACACACCGATGTCGGAGATCGAGCAGCAGACCGGGGCGAACGCGGCCCGGATCCAGAAGGCCACCGGGATTCGACCCGGTGAGGCGCGCTCCAAGGCGAACGTGGTCGCCGACCCCGGTGTTTCCGGAGCGTGGAGCGCGGTCACGAACACGCCGGTCGTGCCGGTGTTCCAGGCGGTGCTGCCGAACGGGAAGGTGCTGATCTGGGACTCGGTGGGCGACAACGCGGCCGAGTCGTACCCGACGCACAACTTCACGCGTGTGATGGTCTGGAATCCGGTGGACAACACGTACAAGCGGGTTGACCTGCAGGGCAACAACATCTTCTGCGCCGGCTTCGCGCATCTGTCGAACGGCAACATCCTGATCGCCGGTGGCAACCTCAACTCGAAGCTCCAGGGCACGGTCAGCACCTGGGTCTTCCAGTGGCAGACCGAGAAGTGGAGCCAGGGCCGGAACATGGCGGCCGGGCGCTGGTACCCGTCGGTGGCGGAGAACGCCGCCGGTGAGGGCGTGATCGTCGGGGGTGGACCGGCGACCTCGGAGGTCTTCGGGGCGGACAACATCATCCGGCCGCTCACCGGCTTCGCGAAGTACAGCGCGCGGATCTACCCGTTCCTCGGCTCGCGGCCGGACACGCAGATCGGGTTCTACGGCCCGTCCCCGACCGGGTACACGATCAACAGCGCGGGGAAGGGCGTGATCACCGCGACCACCACGCGGGGGGACTCGATCAACCGGGACTACGGCAGCTACGCGACGTACGACATCGGTAAGACCCTCGTCGTCGGTGGTGGACTGACCACCGAGGACGACGTCCCTGACGTGCCCACCAAGACCTCGGTGATCATCGACAGCAACCCCTGGCGCACGCCGACTTACACGCCGGGCGCGTCGATGTCGACCGGTCGGCGGCAGGCGAACGCCACACTGCTCGCCGACGGCCAGGTGCTGGTGACCGGCGGGATGACCACACGGGGCACCGGCGGCGCGATCGATCTGAACCACGCCTCGACGGCGGCGGAGTTGTGGAATCCCGGGACCGGCCAGTGGTCGACGTTGTCCAGCGCGAGCCGGATCCGGCAGTACCACTCGACGGCGGCGCTGCTGCCGGACGGGCGGGTGCTCACCGGTGGCGGCGGGGTCTGCGGCCCCTGCGTGACCCAGGGCTACCTGGAGAAGAACGTCGAGTACTTCACGCCGCCGTACCTCTACAAGAAGGACGGCAGCGGGCAGCTCGCCGCCCGCCCGGTGATCTCGGCCGCGCCGGCCACGGTCGGCATCAACACGGCGTTCACGGTCACCTCACCGCAGGCGGCGAGCGTGTCGAAGGTCGCGCTTGTCGGCCTCGGCGATGTGACACACGCCCAGGACCAGGGGCAGCGTTACGTCCCGCTGAAGTTCTCGGCGTCCGGCACGACGTTGACGGTCACCGGGCCGCCGACCGGGGGTGTCGCGCCGCCCGGCTACTACATGCTGTTCATCATCGGCGCCGACGGGGTTCCGTCGGTCGCCAAGATGGTCCTCGTCTCGAAGGGCTCGAAGCCGCTGATGAGCCCGGTGAAGAACAGCTCCGGCCGGTGTGTCGACGTGCCGTCGTCGTCGATCGAGACCGGGACCTACCTGTGGACCTACGACTGCAACGGCAGCAACGCCCAAGCGCTGACCACGCTCATCGCGGATCGGTCCATCCGGATCATGGGCAACTGCCTCGAGGTGCCGCAGGGCAATTTTGTCGCGGGGCAGAAGGTCTGGACGAGCGCCTGCAACGGGAGCGTTGCGCAGCGGTGGACGTTCCGCAGCAGCGGCACGATCGAGCCGGCCACGGTGCCCACGCTGTGCCTGGCCGCGGCGTCGACCGCGAACCGCGCGGCGTTCCAGCTGAGGGCGTGCGACGGCAACGCGCTCACGAAGTGGAGCTGGTGACCGGACGATCGCCGTGCGGGCCGTAGAGGTGCAGGATCTCCGCGGCCCGCTCGCCCGCCGGCCCGAACCAGTGCGGCTCGGCGGAGTCGAAGTCCACGGTGTCGCCCGGGTGCAGAAGCAGCTCACGGTCGCCGAGCAGCAGACGGACGTCCCCGGCGAGCACATGGAACCAGGCGTGCCCCGGATGGGTCACCTGCTTCGGCGGGCCCGGGCTCGGCCCGAGGATCTGTTTGAAGACCTGAAGGCGACCGGGGTACGCCGTCAAGGGCACCACCACGCTGGGCAGACCGGTCCGCGGCTCGGTGCGGTACGGGGTGAGATGCGCCCGCGGGTCACCGGTGGGCGGCGCGCCGATCAGGTGGTCGAGCGCCATCCGATGCGTACGTGCCAGGGGGATCAGCAGGTCCAGCGTGGGCCGTCGCTTGCCGGCCTCCAGGCGCGAGAGGGTGCTGACGGAGAGCCCGGTGGCCGCCGCCAGATCCGCCAGGGTCAGACCACGGTCCTGCCGGATCCGGCGCAGTCGCGGGCCGATGCCGTCGAGCAGCTCGGCGAGGGAGGGGTCCACCCGGACAGTTTGCGGTCTTCGCAAATTTCCTGGTAGCCCGGGGTGCGCGGCGGCCACGATCCCCGATGTGAGAGACAAGACGCGTCAATGGGTGGTGCTGGCGATCTGCTGCACCAGCATCTTTCTGGTCGGACTGGACACGACGGTCGTCAACGTGGCGCTGCCGTCGATCGGGCGGGAGTTGCGGCTCGGCGTCCGTGAGCTGGAGTGGGCCGTCGACGCCTACACGCTGGTGCTGGCCGGTCTGCTGATCACCTCGGGGGCGCTGGCGGACCGCGCCGGGCGGCGACGGGTGTTCCGGCTCGGGCTGGTGCTGTTCGCGATCGGGTCGGCCGGCTGCGCGCTCGCCCCGGGCCTGGAAGCGCTGGTCGCGGCCCGGGTGGTGCAGGGCGTGGGCGGATCGATGCTGAGCCCGGTCGCCCTGGCCATCGTGGTGAGCATGGTCACCGATCCGCGGGAGCGGGCGCAGGCGATCGGGATCTGGGCGGCGGTCTTCGGGCTCAGCATGGCGGCCGGGCCGGTGCTCGGCGGCGCGCTGATCACCGGGCTGGGCTGGCGGCTGGTCTTCTGGGCCAACCTGCCGATCATCGCGGTCGTGCTCGCGCTGACCGTGGCCTATGTCCCCGAGTCACGGTCGCCGCGGCCACGCCGGCTCGACCTGCCCGGCCAGGCGCTCCTCGTGGTGCTGATCGGAACGGTGGTCGCGGTCCTCATCGAAGGGCCGCGGGCGGGTTGGTGGTCAGGGTTCGCGATCACGGCGTACGTCGTCATCGCCCTTGCCTTGATGATCTTCACCCGGGTCCTGTCTCTTATACACATAGACAGGCCGTGAGCGGCGCCGTCGTGATCTTCGTCGCGCTGAACACGACGCTGCTGCTCGGCACGCTCTACCCTGCAGCAGGTGCGTGGGTCTGTCTCTTATACACATCT
>KL571465.1:10831-13959 GCA_000715855.1 Actinoplanes liguriensis | reverse complement strand
CCGCCACACGAGCGGCGTCCTCGCGGCGGCCGGCGGCACGGCGGCGATCGGCGACCTGAGCGTGGCGGCCGGGGTCAGCAGCACACATCTGGCCCAGCGGTTCAAGGAACTCATCGGCGTCACGCCCAAGCGCCTGGCCCGCACCTACCGCTTCACCGCCACCGTGTTCGCGCTCGACCCCGCCGGGCCGATCGACTGGGGCGAGCTCGCCGGTCGCGCCGGGTACTTCGACCAGGCCCACTTCGGCCACGAGTTCCGGGAGTTCACCGGGCTCACACCCACCCGGTACGTGGAGGTCCGGCGGCGGTTCCTGCGCGAACATCCCGGTCACGCGATGGAGGGCTGGCCGCTGCCGTCCGATTGATTTCTTACAAGAACGGCAGCTCACGACACGCTAATTTGGGGGCACCCGAAGCAGAGGAGAAGCCCCGTGGGCAAGGTCGTCATGTACAGCTCGGTGTCCGTGGACGGTTTCGTCGCGGACGAGAACGACCAGCCCGGGCCGCTGTTCGACTGGTTGACCGGCGGTGACGTCCCGCTGGACGAGAGCGGCGTGCTGAAGGTGTCGCAGACGTCCTACGACCACACCCGGGCGTACTGGGACCAGATCGGGGTGACCGTCGTCGGCCGCCACGTGTTCGACCTGACGGACGGCTGGGACGGCAAACCCCCGGGCGGCATTGACCACGTCGTGGTGGTGACGCACCGGCCGGCGCCCGAAGGCTGGGACCCCGCGGCGCCGTTCCACTTCGTCGACGGCGTCGAGGCAGCCATCGCCAAGGCCCAGGAGCTCGCGGGTGACCGCCTGGTCGAGGTCGCCGCCGGTGACGTGGGTGGCCAGGTGCTCGCCGCGGGCCTGGTCGACGAGGTGCGCATGGACGTGGTGCCGGTCGTGTTCGGCTCCGGCAAGCGCTTCTTCGGCCCGGTCGACGCGCAGCACCTGCTGGAGGATCCGGACGTGGTGATCCAGGGCAACCGCGTGCTGCACCTGCGCTATCGGGTGCGCCGTTGACCTGATCGGGCCGGGGTGGTCCCTGTGCCTACAGTGACGTCATGAGGCCCGACTGGCGGATCTTCGCGCTACCGGCTGGAATCCTGGCCCTGAACGCAGTGTTCCTGCTGGCCGACCCGGGCGGGGCGAGCCGGCCGGTCTGGCCCTGGGGCTGGGTGCTGCAGGTGGTCAGCGCCGGGGCGCTGATCTTCCGGCCGTGGCGTCCGGTCACGGTGCTGATGGTCACGGCGGTCGCGGCGCTGCTCTACTACCCGCTCGGCTTCCCCGACTCGCCGCTCGGCGCCGGGTACGTGGTCGCGCTGTTCACCGTCGCCAGGGCCGGCAACCGCATCGCCGCGGCGGTCGGGGTCGTGCTGCTGCTCGGCGGGGTGCCGCTGATGGCGTGGCTGCTCTACGGCAACGCCCGGATGATCGAGCCGGCCACCGCCGTCGGGCAGGTCGCGATCCTGATCGGGCCGGTGATCGTCGGCGAAGTGGCCCGGTCGTGGCGGTTACGGGCCGAAGCGGAAGCCCGGGACCGGGAGAACCGGGAACGGCTGCGGATCGCGCGGGAGTTGCACGACGTACTGGCTCATCAGATCTCTTTGATTACCGTGCAGGCCGGGGCGGCTCTGCACCGGCGGGACCCGGACCAGGCGTTTCAGGCTCTGGAGCACATCCGCACGGCCAGCAAGGAGGCGCTCAGCGAGTTCCGGTCCGTGCTCGGCATCCTGCGCTCCGGCGACGGGCCGTCGCTGGCCCGGCTGCCGGGACTGGTCGCCGAGGTCCGGGCGACCGGAGTGGACGTGCAGGTCAGCGGCGCTGCCCCGGTGGACCTGCCGGATGCCGTCGACGCGGCCGCATTCCGTATCGTGCAGGAGTCGCTGAGCAACGTGCTGCGGCACGCCGGCGCCTCGCGGGTCACCGTGGCCATCGCCGAGGCGGGTGAGCGGCTGACGCTCGCCATCGACGACGACGGGCGCGGCGGCGCGGGAACTCCCGGGAACGGATTGAAGGGCATGACAGAGCGGGCGGCGGCGCTGGGCGGGACGGTCACGGCCGGCCGTGGTCCGGACGGCGGATTCCGGGTACGGGCCGAACTGCCCCGGGCGGTGCCGTCGTGATCCGGGTTCTGCTCGCCGACGACCAGCGGCTGGTCCGGGCCGGGTTCCGCTCGATCCTCGACGGGGAGCCCGACATCACCGTGATCGGCGAGGCCGGGGACGGCGCGGAGGCGCTCCGGATGGTCCGGCGGGAACGGCCGGACGTGGTGCTCATGGACGTACGGATGCCAGTGATGGACGGGTTGGAGGCGACCCGGCTGATCGGCGCCGACCCGGAGCTGGCGGGCGTGCGGATCGTCATCCTGACCACGTACGAGCAGGACGACTACGTGTTCACGGCGCTGCGGGGCGGGGCCAGCGGGTTCCTGCTCAAGGACGCCGAGCCGGACGAGCTGATCCGCTGCGTGCGGGTGGTGGCCCGCGGCGACGCCCTGCTCGCGCCGTCGGTCACCCGCCGGTTGATCGCTGACGTCGCCACCCGGCCCGGACGCCAAGCCCCGCCGTTGCCGGCGGGGAGCCTGACCCCGCGGGAGGCGGAGATCGCCGACCTGGTCGCCGGCGGCTTGTCCAACGACGAGATCGCCGGGCGGTTGACGATCTCGCCGATGACGGCGAAGACGCACGTCAGCCGGGTGCTCGGCAAACTCGGCCTCCGCGACCGGGCCCAGCTGGTCGTCTGGGTCTACGAGGCCGGCCGCGTCCGCCCCGGCTGGCTCGACAGCTAGCCGGACAGCACGCCATTCGCCGGTCTGATCGGCGTGTTCTGAGCGGCGGCCAACCACCACCGGCCTTCCCGTTCGACGAGCACGTAGAGGGCCATTTCCGAGAAGCCGCCCGCAGCGAGTGCCTGTCGGCGGATATGAGTCACCACGACTCCGGGCGCGGGCGCCAGGACCGACACGACTTCGAACCGGGAGGCCGGCGCCGGAGGCGCGGTCAGCGGCTCGGCCTGATCCATCATGCGATGGTGAATCGCGTTCAACCCCTCGAAACCTGCCAGAGTCGCCCCGTACGGGCTGCCCCAGAGGATGTCGGCGGCGAACCAGGCGTCGTAGACGCTGTCTCTTATACAC
>KL571465.1:8905-10560 GCA_000715855.1 Actinoplanes liguriensis | reverse complement strand
AGCCGCCGGGTCGTCCAGCGCCATCCGTTGCGTGATCTCTTTCATCAGCCGCTCCCCCTGCCGGTGCCATGCATGCCGGGAACGCTACGAGTTCAAGCAAAGGTGAGGTCAATGATTTGGGGTGGCCGGCCTGGGCCGTCAGGCGGGGTGTGTGTCCGTTGCCTCCCACACGAACCCGTCCGGATCGGTGAACGGGCCGTTGTCACTGTTGATCGAGACTCGGTGTGATCCGGTACCTTCCGCGGGTATCCCGACGTCCTTGGCGGCGGCACGGCGGGTGTACAACGCCAGCTTGATCGACGAGTTCGCGGCGGTGAACTCGACGTACTTGCTACCGAAGCTCTTCGCAACGGTCATTCCGTGCTCGACGTAGAACTGCTTGGTCGCCTTGACGTTCTCGACGCCGAGCAGCAGCACCACGGCCTCGACCTGCCGGGTCGCCGGAGCGGTGTTCTTCTTCGACGAGGTCGCGAACTTCCAGATCGTGCCGTCCGGTGCCTGGACGACGCCACCGTAGCCCCAGAAGCTCTTGGTCACCGGCTTGAGCGCGGTGGCGCCGGCATCCAGAGCGGCCTCGGCGAACATGTCGACGTCGGCGGGCTGTGCGACGACGAGTGAGACCGCGAACCCGCGGAAGCCGGTGGTCGGTTCGTCCGAGTGGTGCACACCGACGATGTCGCCCAAGTCGAACGCGGCCTTGTAGAACGCAGTGGCGGCGGCCGGGTCGTCCGCTCCGACGCTGATGGAGTTGATCGTTGTCATGGGCACCACGCTACGAATCGGCCCCACCCACTGCTTCTCGATTCCTGACCAATACGTCACGGCGACCCACCTCAACTGCCACCGTCGGCCTTGCAGCAGCGGCCCACCGCCGGACTCCGCACCGGCGGGTTTCGTCTTGACCGTCAGAAGTCGCCGCCGCCGTTGAGCAGAGCCAGGAGGTCTGGTGCCGGGTCCAGCGCGACGGTCACGTTGGCGACAACGGACACGACCGTGAGCAGCGCGACCACCACCGCGACGGCACCGAACCAGCCCAAAACCTTTCGCGTACGGCGGTCGGTCCTCGCTGCCCGGGCGAAGCGCCGCCACAGGACGACGGCCAGGCCGGCGAAGGCGACCATCGTGCCGGTATCGATCACGGTCAGCACGGTGTGGTACCGGGCGAACTCGCCCACCATGTCGTTCAGCGCGGGTGACGCGTAGCCACCCGCCAGGTGTGATCCGGTGAGCTGGGCTCTGGCCTGTTCCAGGACGCCGGCCAGAGCCGGATCGGGTGCGGCGCCGTCGACCAGGAACGGGAACAGGGCGGGAAACGGCACCGCCGTGGTGTTGATGTTGAGGTCCAACACGAACAGCGTGAACAACGTCGCCATCGGAAGGGCGACGCCGGCCGACACGAGGGCGGCCGTGCGTCCCGCGCCGCGCCGGTCGGTACGCAGGAACGCACGCCACAGCATGACGGTCAGCGCGACGAGCACGATCAGCATCAGCGCGGAGATCCCGATCTTGATCAGGTGCCACCGGAACCAGTAGTCGACCAGCCGCTGCACCGCCGGCGGCCGACTCAGGTCCCGCGATCGCCAGTAGTCGACGAACGCCGGGCGGAACGCCGCCTCCATCCCACCCGGCTCGCCCAGCGCGCGGTCCCCGGCCAG
>KL571465.1:8014-8744 GCA_000715855.1 Actinoplanes liguriensis | reverse complement strand
CGAGAACGAACGCGATCACGAGCGTCGGCACCATCGCGATGAGCGCGGTCAATGCGGCTGGTCGGGCGGGGGTTCGCGGCGGGGGCGCCACAGTGGTCATGACCTGCTCCTCATTCCGAACGGACGCGGTCACGCTATGCGGGACCGGCCGACGCGAACCAGGTGTCTGGCACGACTCTTGAGGTATGGCCAGGCACACCCCGCCTCACCCAACCCGCGATACATACAACTGCCGAGATGAGTGCTCTCCTGGAGCAGTGGCAGCCGCTTACAGCGGTGGCATTGCGGGTATAGCGGGTGCTATGGGACCCACCGAGCGACCGCGACCCGAGTCGCTCAGGCTCCGGCGATGGCTTCCTTGGCTGATCAGCGCGGTTGCGGCAATTATGGCAGTTGCTTTCGTCGAGAACATCTACGAGAACGACTGGATCCTGGCGGGTTGCTTCGGCGTCGGATTGTTAGGTGCTGTCATCCAGGTCGTCTCGCTGTTGAAAATCCGCCGTAGGTGAAACCCCACGAGGCTGGCGGGCATGAAGCCGCCGATCTGCATCCATAGGAAAGAAACAGCTTTCTCGCTATCAGGGGTTGCATGACAGCTTTTGGGGCGGCCACGCTGCGCGACCGTCACGCTCGCCCGATGGCGCACGCTCGTGCCGACTCGAGCGCACACGACTCTTCACGACAAGGACATCAACGGCAACCCAGCCAAGCGCCTGTCTCTTATACACAT
>KL571465.1:3150-7799 GCA_000715855.1 Actinoplanes liguriensis | reverse complement strand
CCCAGCCAAGCGCCGCCGCAGCGGCTCGACGGCGATACGGCCGTGGTTGAGCGCGTCGTACATGACGCCGTGGCCCGCCGATGCTCCGGCGCCAGAGACAACCCGACCGGCGTCTTGACCGGCCCGTCGGTGCACAACAGGGCGTCCGCCAGTTCGACAAGGCGTCGGCCCGCCTGGTCATGCACTGGTAGAGCTACTCACGGAACTTCGCCAACACATCGATCGCTTCGGCACCGCCGGTCAGAGCGAAGGCCGACCCTACGAATGCTCGGACTCACCGAAGAGCGGATTGTCTGCGCTGGTTACTCATGACCCCGGCACTTCATCAACGCGTCTTCGTGAACCACGCGTCATGGGCGGCTTGCATGCCGTCGTCTGACGAACCGGTCAACTGAAAGAGCTTCCACGCGTACCCGTACGGGTCCTCAAGCTCGGCGTATCTCTCGCCCCACGGTGCGTCCGTCGGAGCGGAAGTGATGATGCACCCGGCGACCCGGCACTGACGCGCCGTCTCGTCGACGTTGTCGACCTCGAGTCCGATGACAACGCCAAGCCCGCGCGGGCCGGCCTTCGTTTGCCGTTCCCGTGGGCTGTCCGGGAACGGCATTCCTACCAGTGCGTCGACCAGCAACTGCAGCGGTCCCCGGCGCAGGATCGCCATCACGACACCGCCATCGGCACCCGGAACGGTCCCCACCGGGACGAAACCGAGGGTTTCATACAACATCGCGGCGGCGGTCACGTCATTGACTCGTAGTCCCACACGCACCGGCGGCTCGCTGCTCACAGCCGCGACGGTACACGGCGTACATACTCGCAACTGCCGCATACAACAGGCGCCGGCTCCAGTCGCTGCCCGCGCCCGGCACACCGGTGGGCAGGCACCGTGGTCACCCTTGACGACGTAGCGATCTCGTCCGCAGGGACGTCGGGTCAGAGCCGGAGGTTGAACGGCAAGCTCAGTGGCTGTCTCTCAGCCCGTTTCCGCAGCTAGCGCACTTTGGGTTTGGCTGCCTTCTGTCTCTGCCGTTCGTATGACTGTCACGGTGACGCCAAACCGAACACCATGCCGCGGCGACGACCTCAGCTTGATCCGATGCGCGGATGCCGGTGTGCTACCTGGTGCGCTCAAAACTTGCGACGACTGTCTCTGCGGCCTCGCGGGTCTGCGCCGACCCGGTGAGTAGCGATTGAGCCGTGATGATGACGAGATTGTCGGCTCCGAAGGGCACCTTCCAATGCGCTTGCCACCAGGCCTCGCCGTCGTGCGAATAGCTCAGCTCGATGCTGGCAATGCCGCTGTCGCCGACCTGCCGAACGAGCACGGTCTGGTCCGGAGCCACTAGGGCGTCGGGATCCGCCAGCCTCGCTTGCGCTACGGGGCCCTGCGGGAAAATGGCTGCCCCGCCAGGCCCTTGCAGGTAGAACGGTGTCCCGTCGCCTGGATCACGCGGTGAGTCGACAGTGAAACCGGCGGGCCAGCGCACTCGAAAGATAGACGTCTCGATCAGCCAGTAAGGCACATCCAACCCGTCCGTCGAATCAACGACGTCACTGGCGCCGACGAGCCGATGGCTCGGATCGATCAACACCTGCACCGGCCCCGAGGAAGTCCACCGGGTCGCCCGTACACAGTTGGAGTCGGCCTGGTCTCGCTCAAAGGAGTAGGGCCAGTTCGGTATGAGAGTCAGCCGGAAGCCGTTCAACCTGGCGAGTACGTGTCCCACGGCCGACAGGATAGTTGATCTCTTAATCCTCGAAAGAGTAAATCAGAGGCGGCGGCTTCATGGCGGTAGGTAACCTTCGTCGGTGCCAGCGCGGATCATGTACGTCCAGCTCAAGACCGGACACAACACTGACCGTGGGCCGGCCTGGATCGCTCGCGTGCAGTTCACCCGTACCTGGCGGACGGCTCACGTTCATGGCAGAACGCTGCGCCGAGTCACTGGCACCGCCCGGGCGAACTTCGACTCGAACTTCTACGACGTCGACACCGGAGAAGAGTTCTGGATCTCGGGCCCGAAACGCGATCGAACCGATGGGCGTTACTCGAACCAGAGGCCACTGATCGACGACGACGCGCGCGAAGCGTACGAGGCGTTCTTGGCGGGCGCTCCGTTACCCGGCAGGGAGAGCGGCTAGCGTCCGACCGCACTGATCTGTTGCCGACAGCGCTCGCGGCAGGATTGGCGGTGGGGCGATCGAGCCTTCCACTCTCCAGGTAACGTTCGGCGTCGTGTGGAGCGAGACGGTACTTGCCGGGCGCCCGGCCTGGCAGCACATCCCTTCCGGCGTGATCTTTCGGCGGGTTCCGGGCGGGACCTACCGCATGGGCCTGTCCGAGGCGGAACTGGCGGCGGTGCGCGCCATCGAGCGCAACGGAGGGGTCGAGGACACTCTCGAGCCGTTCTTTGCCGACGCTTGGCATTCCCAGCCGGTACGTGAGGTGCGCGTCGAATCGTTCTTGATGGCCCGGCACCCCTTGACGGTCGCTCAGGTCCGGCATTGGCTGCCGGACTACGAGGACGACTATGTCACCGCGGAGACCAGTGCGGCCCGACTTGAGGACGACCTGGACGACCTGCTCGAGGCCCTGCCGTTCCGGCTGCCGAGCGAGGCCGAATGGGAGTACGCGGCAAGGGCCGGCACCAGCACCTTGACCTTCCGTGGAGATGACAAACCCGGCGAGGACCAACTGCTCGACGACTTCGGTGATGAGCAGCTGTCCGCGGCTATGGAGAACGCTTTCGGTCTGGTGGCCATGGGATCGGCAGGCGAGCTCTGCGCCGACGTGTGGATTCCAGGATTTGCGGGCGCGCCGATTGACGCCCGCCCACGCGCTGGGGACGGCTCCCGGGTAGTACGCGGTGGTGCCGCTGACGTCTACCCGTGGCAGGGCTGTGACGAGTGGCTGCTGCTTCTCGCCTCCACCCGGTATGAACAGGCTGACTTCACCGCGGTCCGCCCGGTCGCACCACTGCCACCCCAGACGTAATCGTCGACCGCCGCGCGGGAGTGCGGCGGTGCGGGCGGTTGAGGGACGCGCTCAGGCCCGGGCTGTGCGGCCCGGGCCTGAGGTTGGGTGCGTGTTATGGCACCAGGTTTCTGAGTTTCAGCGCTTCGACCACGGCTAGTGGCTGCGCCGGTGAGGTGGAGGCGGCAAACGTGCTGTCGCCGTTGTAGGTGGCGGTTATCTGGTAGGAGCCGATTTTGAGCTGGCTGGGTTTCAGGAAGCAGCCATTGGTGACGGCCAGGACGATGGTGCACACCGCCACCGCGCCGTTCTTGACGGTGACGTTCCCGGTCGGGTTTCCGCTGACGGCGGGGGTGACCTCGACGGTGAACAGTTCGGCGTCCTCGCTGCCGAACGCGATGACATCCGCCGACAGGGTCAGGGTGGTGGTGGTCGGCTCCTTGGTCACGACCAGGGTTTTCGAGGTGTCCGAGGACGGTGTGTCGGTCGGGTCGCCGTTGTAGGTGGCGGTGAGCGGGTAGCTACCCGGTCGCAGCAGGCTGGCGGACGGGCTGCAGTGGCCCGTGCCCCCGCTCAGGGTGAAACTGCAGATGGTTGTCGACCCGGTGGTGATCGAGACGGTCCCGGTCGGCGTGCCGCCCCCGGCGTTGGTGACGCGGGCGGTGAAGACCTCGGTCTGCTCACTGGCGAACGGCACCGAGGGGCTCGACAGCGTCAGCGTGGTCGTCGTCGACTGCACGGGCACCACGGTGACCGTCCGGGTCGTGCTGGAGCCGGCGTAGACACCGTTGCTGAAGTACGTCGCGGTGATCTGGTTGGTGCCGACCGGCAGCGTGTTCGCGGCCAGGGGGCAGGAGGCGAGACTCCCGAAGTTGTTCAGCGTGCCGCTGCACAGGGTGAACGTCCCCGAGGACGTCGCGGCCGTGATGGTCATGGAACCGCTCGGGATGCCCTCCACGCTGGCGAAGGCGCCGGCCTCGAACGAATAGCCCTGTTCCTGGCCGAGGACCAGCCGGGGGTCGCCGGACACCGTGGACCCGAAGGGGTCGAGGATCTGCATGCCGGTGGTGGTCGGCTGCAGGAGCACGGTGAGCGGCACCAGACCGGAGGCGGACGGGAACGTGTCCTCGTTCCCGTTGTAGACGGCCACGAGGTTGTAGTTGCCGGGAGTCAGGGCGCGGGCCGGCATCGTGCAGGTCGCTACGCCGCTGATGTTGCCGGAGCACAGCGACTTGCCGCCGCCGCTGACTCCGAAGGTGCCGCTGGGGTTGCCGGCCGACACGCCGATCGTCATCACGTCCCGGTCCAGGGCTCCAGCGAACGCGGTGGCGCTCTGCAGGCTCAGAGACGTCGAGGATCCGTCCTTGTCCGCCAGTGCCGGGCCGGCCGAGGCCACCTGCACCACGAGCGCGGCGGTCACCACGCTCGCCAGTCCGGCCAGCACTTTTCGATATTTCATGGAACCTTCCCCGTTTCTCCGCATGGGCTTTGGGGTGAAGCCTTTGCAGGGTGCCCGGGTGGGCTGAAACGGCGCTGATGCGGTGCTGAAAGGCTCAGCCGGCGGTGAAGAAGCCGGTCAGAGCGGTGGCGACGGCTTCGGGTTGCTCGTCGGGGATGAAGTGGCCGGCGCCGGGGACGACGACTCCGGTGGTGCCGGCGGCCCACGGGCTGAGGG
>KL571465.1:2238-2922 GCA_000715855.1 Actinoplanes liguriensis | reverse complement strand
AAGGGAGGCCGCCATGTCCGGGATGGAGCCGTGGCTGCTGGAGATGCCCAGCACGGGCACGGTCAGGTGGCGGCTGTCGAGCGCCTCGTGGTTTCTGCGGGCCGACTCGGCGGCGTCGCGGTAGTAGGCGAGGGAAGCGTGCAGGCCGCCGTCGGTGGCGAGGGCCGCCGCGTAGTGGTCGAGGTCGGTGTCGTCGAAGGTGGCGGGGTCGAGGGCCTTGGTCTTGAGGAACCAGGCGGCGTACTCGCGTTCGCGCCCGGTGAGCAGGATCTCGGGCAGGTCAGGCACGAGGTGGAACGCGAAGTGCCAGGTCTTCCACGCGCGGTCCGGGTCGGTGGGGATCGTCTCCGGGAGGGTGATGCCGGGGATTCCGGCGTCGAGCAGGGCGACCCCACGCAGGTCGTTTTCGAAACGGAGCGCGAGGGAGAAGGCGACCCAGGCGCCGATGTCGTGAGCGGCCAGCCAGTAGGAGGAGACGCCGAGCCCGTTGACCGCGGCGTGGACCTGGGCGGCGACCGTGTGGGTGTCGTAGCCGGCTGGCGGGCGCTCGGAGTGCCCCTGGCCCGGCAGGTCGATCGCGATGACCCGGAACCGGCCGGCGAGCAGGGGCATGACTTTTCGCCACGCCCACCAGGTCTGCGGAAACCCGGCGAGCAGCACGACAGCTGTCTCTTATACACATCT
>KL571465.1:1384-2014 GCA_000715855.1 Actinoplanes liguriensis | reverse complement strand
GACGGCGTGCAGGCGCAGGCCGTCGGCGTCGACCCAGCGGTGGGTGAATCCGGCGAGGTCGGGCAGGGGCAGGTCACGGACTGTCATGGTCATGCCGGGACGCTAGCACATCTTGAACCGATCGGTTCAGGATAGGATGATCCAGTTCTGGCGCGCGGGCTACGCCGCCACCTCGGTCGACGACCTGTCCCGGGCGACCGGGCTGAACCGCAGCTCGATCTACTCCTCGCTCGGCGACAAGGACACGCTGTTCCGGCGTTGCCTGGATCGCTATGCCGCCCGCTATGGCGAGAAGTACGACGCCGCCCTGTCGGGTGCGGACGACGACCCGGTCGCGGCGATCCGCGCGTTCTTCGACGTCACCCTCGACCGCATTGCCGATCCCGATGTGCCCGACGGCTGCCTGATCGCCCAGTCGGTCATGGCGATCCCGGCGTTGAGCCCGGCCGTCGCGGCCCACACCAGGCAGGCGTTCGGTCTGCAGCTGCTGCGCCTGCGCACCGCGCTGAAGGACGCCGAGGCTCTGGCGGCCGTGAACCAGTCGCTCGCCGTCATGAGCAGAGCCGGGATGGGCCGTGCGGAGTTGCTGTCGATAGTCGACGTCACCGTTGACGCGCTCGCAGGAGCAGC
>KL571465.1:0-1112 GCA_000715855.1 Actinoplanes liguriensis | reverse complement strand
AGCGACAGGCGGTCCGGGTGGACGGTGAACGCGACGCGCTCGCGCGGGGACCCGTCGGCGCGCAGGTCGAACTCACGGGCGGCCATCGCGACGATCATCGTGGCGGTGATCAGGGCGGGGCCGCCGCCGAACGGCAGGTACACCGAGTCCTTCGGGGCGCGGCCGGTCAGCCAGCGGGACGGGCGGAATATGTCCGCGTCCGGGAAACGGCGGGGGCGTAAGCCATCAGCACCCAGATCGGCAGCCCGGGCACGGCCCGCAGCAGGACGTCGTCGCCCACGAGGTCGGTCTCCTCGCCCGGACGACGGCTTCGGCATACCGGACGCCCCCGGCACGGACCTTCGCCTGCTCGTCCGGGTGGGTGGCCAGGTAAAACAGCGGTGAGCACGGTGCCGAAGTGCTCGTCGGGCAGCGACTCGCGGGCCGAGCGCAGCAACTTCTGCAGGCGCCGGTCGCGGGACCGCCGGGAACAGCCGCGGGACGAGGGTCTGCAACGGGCCGTCCGGGTGGGCGAGCGCGTCGAGGTCACGGCCGGTGGTCACGGCCAGTGTCACCTCGAGGCTCACCAGCATGAGGTCGGGCAGAAGACGTACGCGCAAATTGTCTTGATCCTGGCTCTGCCAATGATCGCGCAGGCGATCGACCGCGCGCGTGACCACCTCCAGCGGATCGCGGCTGAGCAGGTCGTTCGCGGCCCGGCGATCGGCATGCCAGGCGGTGCCCTCCGCGGTGAACACGCCGTGCACGCCGGTCGCCTCGATCGTCCGGGTGATGTGCGGGTCGCGACGGAACAGGCGGGGGCGGTTGCGCAGGATGGCCTGGACGATCTTCGGTTCCGCGGTGACCACGGCAGGACCGGAGGGCAATTTCAGCCGGTACGTCGTTCCGTAGCGATCGCACCAGTCCTCGAGCACCCGGTGTGGCCGGCCGCCGCGCGCGAGTGCGGGCAGATGGCCCAGGATCGGCCAGGCGGGAGGCGACCGCAGCTCGGTGGTCATACCGCGACCAGGCGGTCGTTGCACAGGATCTCCAGGTGCAGGGCCTGCAGACGCCGGTTCGGGTCGATGCCGAGCGCGTCGGCGAGCCGGTTACGCAGCGTGTGGTATCGGATC
>KL571464.1:16855-17240 GCA_000715855.1 Actinoplanes liguriensis | reverse complement strand
TGTGTATAAGAGACAGGGCCGCGGTCGGCGACCAGTTGCTCGGCCACTATGCGCAGGTGCTCGGTGGGACGCTCACCGCCGTACCGCACATCGATCGGCAGCAAGCCAAAGCGGCCTGAAGCGAAGAGGGTGGGGTGTCAGTACGAGCGCGGCAGCGCGAGGCCGCGGGCGGCCATGATGTCGCGAACGTGGTTCGGGTAGTTCGTGATGATCCCGTCGATGCCCATGTCCATCAGCGCGTTGATGGTCGCCGGGTCGTCGCACGTCCACGGGATCACCGTGAGGTGCCGCCGGTGCGCCGCACGGACCATCGCCGCGCTGACGTAGAAGCGGAACGCCGGGTCGCCGACCGTCCCGTTCTGCGGGAAGCCGTAGACCGGCGACA
>KL571464.1:15174-16639 GCA_000715855.1 Actinoplanes liguriensis | reverse complement strand
GTTCTGCGGGAAGCCGTAGACCGGCGACAGCGCGGTCACGCCGGGGATCGCGTCGGCCGCGCGCACGAAGTCGCCGCCGAAGTCGTCCGCGTCCAGGCCGCCCAGCCAGGGTGACGCCCCGGCCCGGCCGACCTGCAGGAAGTCGTAGTCGGTGAGCGCCACGAGTGGCCAGCGCGGCGCGAGCCGGTGCATGACCCGCAGTGCGCCCCAGTCGAACGACTGGATGGTGACCTGCCGCTCGATCCCGGACCGGCGGATCTCCTGGAAGACCCGCCGCACGAACAGCTCCCGCGGCTGGGTCTGCTCCGGAGCGCCCGCCTCGACCTTGGTCTCGATGTTCATTTTCACCCCCCATGCGCGGTACGTCTTGACGAGGTCCAGCACGTCGGAGAGCTCCGCGATCCGGTGCCCGTGGATCACCTCCTGCTCGGGGAAGCCGGGCAGCTGCTGATAACCGCAGTCCAGTGTCTTGATCTGGGCCAGGG
Organism: Actinoplanes liguriensis; assembly: GCA_000715855.1. Taxonomy (GTDB): domain Bacteria; phylum Actinomycetota; class Actinomycetes; order Mycobacteriales; family Micromonosporaceae; genus Actinoplanes; species Actinoplanes liguriensis. The sequence continues at coordinate 16,154 of KL571464.1, read as the reverse complement.
TCAGATCCTTGATGAACTTCCCGACGTACGTCGCGGTGCCCGTGTCCCGGCATTTCTGAGCGCTGATCTGCCGGTCGTGGTTGACCACGACCTTCAGGTCCCTGGTCACGTGGGTGTCCAGCTCGAGCGTGGTGACCCCGAGACGCAACGCCTTCGCGAAGCCCTCCAGCGACTCCTCGGTGGTCATCCCGATCCCGCCCCGATGTGCCTGCAGGTCGAAGTCCCGCTGATGGTGATGTGCGGGTACGCCGGTCAGGGTGGCGGCGAGCGCGATGCCCGCCAGTGCGGCTTGCAGTGCCATGGCAGCCTCCATTCGTCACACTCGATCCGAGCCGCAGACGCTGACGGGGGCATGAGGCCAGGATGAACATTGACCGAACCGGATCGCCCATAGCCTGTTGGACGCCTCCCGTTTGCCCGGGCTCGGTCTTCTGCTCACCCACTGCCGCGACCATCTGCCGGTGTTGAGTTCCCGGGCCCTGCGCTGGGCCGGTTTCGGCGGTGCCGTTCTTCTCCTGGTCGCGGGCCTGCTCGGTGGGGCGCTGCCGGCCAAGGGCAACCACAACATCGCTGTCACCTCACTGTGGCTGGTGGGCACGGCCGTGATGGGGTACGCGTGGTGGACCGGCCGCGATCGCGACCACAGCCCGCGGTGGGTGCTCGTCACGATCGCCCTCTGGACGCTGCCGTTCCTGTTCCTGCCGCCGGTCGGCAGCCGGGACTTCTACTCGTACAACTGCCAGGGCGAGCTGTACGCGAACGGCCTGAGCCCGTACTCGTCGACCGCGGAGACACTGCCCTGCACGTGGGTCGGGGCGGTGCCGCCGATCTGGCGGGACACGGTGGCGCCGTACGGTCCGCTGTTCATCCTGCTCGCCGCCGCGATCGTCGCCGCCGGGCAGGCCGTGCCGCTCGCCCCGGGGATCGTCGACGCGCTGCCCCCGCAGCTCGGCACGCTGGTCCTGCCGCTGGTGCTGTTC
>KL571464.1:12212-14944 GCA_000715855.1 Actinoplanes liguriensis | reverse complement strand
CCCGCCGCTGCGGGGTGCCGCCGGCGCGGGCGTTGTGGCTGGCGCTGGCCGGCCCGCTGATCGGCGCGCACCTGGTCGGCGGCCCGCACAACGACGCCGCGATGCTCGGCCTGCTCGTCGCCGGGCTGGCCGTGGTCACCCGGTACCCGAGGCACCCGGCCGCGATCCTCGGCGGTGGCGCGCTGCTCGGCGGGGCGGTGGCGGTGAAGGCGACCGCGCTGATCGCGATCCCGTTCGCGGTGCTGATCGTCGCCGCGGCGTACACCCGCCGGGAGCGGATCGACGTACGCGGCCTGCTCATCGGCGCGGCCGGGGTGTTCGGCGCGGCCGCGGCCACGCTCGCCGGGATCACCGTGGCCGGCGGGCTGGACTACGGCTGGATCGCCGGCGTGCGGGACAGCGGCGAGCTGGTCCAGTTCAGCTCGATGCCGACCGCGGTGGGGATGACCATCACGTACGCCGGTCAGCTCGCCGACCCGGACTTCGACGCGGTCCCGGTGGTCCGGGCGATCGCCTACGTCGTGCTCGCCGTCGCGCTCGTGGCCATCTGGGTGCGGGCGCTGCGGGAGCGGGCTGACCCCGGCCGGGCCGCGCTGATCGGGGCCGCGGCGGCGGTGGTCGCCACGGTCGCCCTGGCCCCGGTGTTCCTGCCCTGGTACACGCTGTGGCCGCTGACCCTGCTGGCGGCGACCGGGTTCCGGACCAAGGTGGTCATGGTGATCACCGTGGTGGCGTCGTTCTCGGTGCTGCCGGACGGCTCCGGCCTGGTCCGCTCGCTGAAGTTCCCGGGCGCGCCGCTGGTCACCCTCTACCTGATCTACCTCGGCGTCCGGTACCTGCGGCGGCGCTCGCGGGAACGGGAGCTTCAGGCGATGATCGACGCGGAGCCCAGCACCCGGGTCACCTTGACCTCGATGACCACGCGGGCCGGGTTGGGGCGCGGCGTCCGGTAACGCCCGGCGTAACGGCGTTCCGCCTCGGCGACCGACTCCGGGTCGTCGCGGACCACGGCGAGCCCCTCGACGGTGCTCCACCGGGGGCCGTCCACCTGGCAGATGGCGACCCGCTCCGCACCGTTGCGGACGTGCCGGACCTTCGCGGACCCGCCGGACGCGATGACCCGGGCGACGCCGGCGACCGGGTCGAGGGTGGCGCCGACCGCGACCACGTGCGGGGAGCCGTCGGCACGCAGCGTGGTCAGGGTGCACAGGTGCCGCTCGGTCCAGAACTCGCGCAGGGCCGCGGACTCCAGGGGGATGATGCCGCTCACGCAGTCTCCAGTTCGTTGTTCGTTGGCTGACACGCCCGGTCACGGGATCCGTACGTGAAAGAGTTTCAGGCCGTCTCGGCGGTGAGGTGACCACGGCGGACCGCCGCCACCAGCGCCGCGTGGTCCCGCTCGACCTGGTCGGCGTAGAGCTTCGCGAACCGGGCGAGGGAGTCGTCCAGCTTGTCGCTGCCGCCGCAGTACCCCGCGATCATCGACGCCCCGCTCGTCCGGGCGTGCGACTTGGCGAGCAGGTATCCGCAGATGCCCGCGTAGTCGGCGAGCGCGCCCGCGTTGATGTCCTCGACGACGATCGCGCCCTTCATGTCGCGGAACTGCCGCACGTAGTACTGGTGGCCGCCCACGGTCGTCCAGCCCAGGAGTGGGTCGCTGACGGTCTGCAGCGCCTGCTGGTACTCCACGACCCGCTGCCCCTGGTGCCGGTGCCAGGCCAGGGCGCCGTGCTGGTGCTTCGCGATCACCGAGCGGCGGGCCTGCTTGAGCTGCAGGAACACCACGTCCTCGGGATCGGAGCCCTCACAGAGCGCCACGTACGCCCGCAGGCCCACCGAGCCGACGCCGACCACCTTGTGGGCCACGTCGACGATCCGGTAGCCGCCGAGGATCCGCGCCCAGTGCGGCTTGAGCGTGTTCAGATAACCGTCGAGGGCCTCTTCGAGCAGCTCCCGGTCGTCCGCCGAGGGCCGGGTGATCACCGGTGGCTCCTCGACCAGGCGCCGGGTGCCGTCGCGGCGCTCGGTGAACCGGGGCAGCGCCCGGTCGCTGGTGCGGCGGCGCGCGCGGCGGGCGGCCCGCTCGATCTCATCGCGGAAGCTGGCCTTGCTCGCGGCGCCGCGCATCGCGTCGACGCCGAGCTGGTCGAACGAGCGGGCCAGCAGCGGCCGGTCGGAGAGGTGGGCGATCTGCTCCCGGTACGCCTCGACGCAGTGCTGGACCGCGTCGGCGCAGGCGCTCTCCCGGAAGCCGTTGACCCGGCCGGCCACGTAGACGCTGACCACCAGGCGGCGCAGGTCCCACTCCCAGGGGCCGGGGTGCGCCTCGTCGAAGTCGTTCAGGTCGAAGACCAGCTCCCGCTCCGGGGAGGCGTAGAAGCCGAAGTTGCCGAGATGGGCGTCGCCGCAGATCACCGGGGTGATGCCGGTGTGCGGCAGCGCGGCGAAGTCGTCGGCCATCAGCCCGGCGGTGCCGCGCAGGAACGCGTACGGACTGGCGATCATCCGGCCGATCCGGACCGGGACGAGCCAGGGGAGCCGGCCCTCGTGCGACGCCGTCACCTGGTGCACCGGATCGAGCCGATCGGCGCCCGGACGCCAGTGCGCCATGTCCGAACGGGGGGACCGCTCGCGCAACGAGCGGCCGATCTCGTATCGTTCGGCGCGCGGCCGTGCGGGCCGGCGCAGGGAGGTGAAACCCTCGTCGCCCGCCGAGCCGAGCACGGAGTGGC
>KL571464.1:10383-11952 GCA_000715855.1 Actinoplanes liguriensis | reverse complement strand
GATGTGTATAAGAGACAGGAGTACGGGGCTTGCGGCAACCCTCGCCGCGGGGCTCGCGGCGCGAGCATTGTTATCGATAACATTTCCCACACGGGAGACGCGCGGCCTGCCGCTACGCTCCATCAGATCCGGACCTGGCGAGGTGCGCAAGTGGAGACCAAGGGATCCCGTTCCCCGGCGATGACAGATGTGGCACGACTGGCCGGGGTCTCCCACCAGACCGTCTCGCGCGTCCTCAACGACCATCCGAACGTCAAGGAGCAGACCCGGCTGCGGGTCCGCGCCGCCATCGCCGAGCTCGGCTACCGGCCGAACCGGGCGGCCCGTGCCCTGGTCACCGGCCGTTCCCAGCTCATCGGGGTGGTCGCCCGCAACAGCATGCTCTACGGCCCGGCCTCGATGCTGACCGAGTTCGAGCAGGCCGCGGCGGACGCCGGCTTCGCGGTCAGCGTCGGCAGCGTCCGCGAGCTGGACCGCGACTCGATCTCCGCGGTCGTCGATCGGCACCTGGACCAGCGGGTCGCCGGCCTGGTGGTGATCGCCCAGGTCGCCTCGGCCACCGAGGCGCTCGCCGAGATCCCGGCCGACGTGCCGGTGGTCTTCATCGACGGCGACCCGGCGGCCGGCCGTTCGCTGGTCACGGTCGACCAGGTGGCCGGCGCCCGGGCGGCGGTCCGGCACCTGCTGGAGGCCGGTCACGAGACGGTCTGGCACGTCTCCGGGCCGACCGAGTGGTTCGACTCGGCCGGGCGCATCCAGGGCTGGCGGCAGACGCTGCAGGAGGCCGGCCGGGAGGTGCCGCCGCTGCTGAGCGCGGACTGGTCGGCCGCCGAGGGCTACCGGGCCGGTCAGATGCTCGCCCGGATGCCGGAGGTGACCGCGATCTTCACGGCCAACGACCACCTCGCCCTGGGCGTGCTGCGGGCGCTGCACGAGCGCGGCCGGCGAGTGCCGCACGACGTCAGCCTGGTCGGTTTCGACGACGTCCCCGAGGCGTCGTACTTCATTCCGCCCCTGACCACGGTGCGTCAGGCGTTCGGTGACGTGGCCCGGGCCGCCCTCACGCTCCTGCTGGGCCAGATGAAAGCCGAACCCGGGGCGGCGGACACCGTGATCGTTCCGGCACAATTGGTCGTACGTGAGAGCGTGGCGCCGCCCTCCTGAGAGGCTGTCAGGGCTCGGTTAAGCGGCCGTTACTTTGTTGTTGCCAAGAGCCGTTGACAGGGCAATTGTTAGCGATAACACTGGGTTTCTCCCCGCTGGTGTGGCGCCTGCCACCATCCAGCTCCCCCTGTGGAGGTAGACCCGGATGTCCGTCGAACCGCGCGTGCACCCCGCCATCGGCGGGGAGCGCGACAGCTTGAGCGGTTCTTCCGGGGCATCCTTAAGCGGTCAAGATCTACGACCGGCTCTTCGCCGAGCGCTCGGTGCTGCACGATTACAAGGGTTTGTCCTGACGATCACCCGAGTGCGAGGCGAGGTCCAGGTGGTGGCTGACGTCGGCCGGACGAAGGTCGCGTACCGGGGTTGTACGTGGCCTTCGGCCGGACGCTGTCAGGCGCCGGCTGG
>KL571464.1:9150-10128 GCA_000715855.1 Actinoplanes liguriensis | reverse complement strand
TGGGCCACGCCGCAGCCCCGGGTGATCGTCAGGACAAACCCTGACGTGACGCCTGACCGGGACCGCTGACAGCACCACCATCGACACCAAAGGAAACACGATGAAACCGCAGATCTGGTTTCTGACCGGCAGCCAGCACCTGTACGGGCCGGAGACGCTCCAGCAGGTGGCCGACCAGTCCGCTGAGATCCAGCGCACCCTCGCCGCCGGCCTCGGGGCCGAGCTGGTCACCCGCCCGGTGCTGACCGACTCGGGCGCGATCAAGCAGGTGATGCTCGACGCGAACGCGGACCACAACGTGATCGGCGTGATCGCGTGGATGCACACGTTCTCGCCGGCCAAGATGTGGATCTCCGGCCTGGACGCGCTGCGCAAGCCGCTGTTGCACCTGCACACGCAGCACAACAGCTCGCTGCCGTGGGAGTCCATCGACATGGACTTCATGAACCTCAACCAGGCCGCGCACGGCGACCGGGAGTTCGGGTTCATCCAGGCGCGCCTGGGCGTGCCGCGCAAGACGGTCGCCGGGCACGTGTCCGACCCGTCGGTGGTGACCCGGATCAACGGCTGGGCGAAGGCCGCGGCCGGCCTGCAGCGCCTGCGCACCCTGCGGCTGGCCCGCTTCGGCGACAACATGCGTGACGTCGCGGTCACCGAGGGCGACAAGGTCGAGGCCGAGCTGCGCTTCGGCGTCTCGGTCAACACGTACGGGGTGAACGACCTGGTCGCCGTCGTCGACGCGGTCGACGAGAAGGCGATCGACGACCTGGTCGGGGAGTACGCCGAGCTCTACGAGCTGGCCCCCGAGCTGGCCGTGGGCGGGGAGCGGCACGACTCGCTGCGCTACGGCGCGCGGATCGAGGCCGGCCTGCGTCAGTTCCTCACCGAGGGCGGCTTCGGCGCCTTCACCACGAACTTCGAGGACCTCGGCGGCCTGCGCCAGCTGCCCGGCCTGGCCGTGCAGCGCCTGATGGCCGA
>KL571464.1:4257-8908 GCA_000715855.1 Actinoplanes liguriensis | reverse complement strand
GCTTCGGCGGCGAGGGCGACTGGAAGACCTCCGCCCTGCTGGCCACCGTGAAGGCGATGGGCGCCGGCGACGACCGCGGCACCTCGTTCATGGAGGACTACACGTACCACTTCGGTCCGGGCGAACCGAAGATCCTCGGGGCGCATATGCTCGAGGTCTGCCCGACCATCGCGTCCTCGCGGCCCCGGGTCGAGATCCACCCGCTGGGCATCGGCGGGCGGGAAGACCCCGTGCGCCTGGTTTTCGACGCCGCGCCCGGTCCCGGTGTCGTGGTCGGTCTCGCCGACCTCGGTGACAGGTTCCGCCTGGTGGCGAACGTGATCGACGTGGTCCCGCCGGACGAGCCGCTACCCAATTTGCCAGTGGCCCGTGCGGTGTGGAAGCCTGCGCCGTCGCTGTCGACATCGGCCGAGTGCTGGCTCACCGCTGGAGGACCGCACCACACCGTCCTCACCCAGGCTGTCGGCGCCGAGGTTCTCCGGGACTTCGCGACGATGGCCCAGACCGAGCTCCTGCTCATCGATGACCGCACCACGACCGACGACTTCGCCGATCGAGTGCGGTGGAACCAGGCTTACTACCGCCTGGCCCGCCCCCTGTAACACCGCTCTCAAAGAGGAGAACCACCGTGAAATACACCCGGCTCATGGCGGCCCTTAGCGCCGCCACGCTGGTCACGACCATGGCCGCCTGCGGCTCTTCGGAGAAGACCACGGACAAGGAGGCGTCCAGCGGCAACACGGCCGGCGCCCTGATCGGTATCACGATGCCGACCAAGTCCTCGGAGCGCTGGATCCACGACGGCGACAATCTCAAGTCGCAGCTCGAGGGCCTGGGCTACAAGGTCGACCTGCAGTACGCGGAGAACGACATCCCGACGCAGACCCAGCAGCTGGACAGCCAGATCACCAAGGGCGCCAAGCTCCTGATCATCGCGTCGATCGACGGCACCGCGCTGTCGACGCAGCTGGACAACGCGAAGGCCGCGAACATCCCGGTCATCGCGTACGACCGGCTGATCCGTGACAACGCGAACGTCGACTACTACACCACGTTCGACAACTTCAAGGTCGGTGTGCAGCAGGCGACGTCGCTGCTGACCGGTCTCGGCGTGCTCAAGGCGGACGGCAGCAAGGGCGACGCGAAGGGCCCGTTCAACATCGAGCTGTTCGCCGGCTCGCCGGACGACAACAACGCGACGTTCTTCTTCAACGGCGCGAAGAGCATCCTCGACCCGTACATCAAGGACGGCACGCTGGTCGTGAAGTCCGGCCAGACCGACTTCAAGACGGTCGCCACCCTGCGCTGGGACCCGGAGACGGCCCAGAAGCGCATGGAGAACATCCTGACCTCGACCTACAAGGGCACCGTCAAGGTCAACGGCGTTCTCTCCCCGTACGACGGCATCTCGATCGGTATCCTCTCCGCGCTGAAGTCGGCCGGTTACGGCACCGACGGCAAGTACCCGGTCGTCACCGGCCAGGACGCCGAGCTCGCGTCGGTCAAGTCCATCATCAAGGGTGAGCAGTACTCCACCATCTACAAGGACACCCGTCAGCTCGCCAAGGTCACCGGCGAGATGGCCGACGCCATCCTGAAGGGTCAGACCCCGCAGACGAACAACACCACCGACTACGACAACGGCAAGAAGGTCGTTCCGGCCCAGCTGCTGCAGTCGGTCATCGTCGACAAGGACAACTACCAGAAGGAAATCGTCGACAGCGGCTACTACACCGCCGACCAGCTGAAGTGATTTGGGTTCCGCGCCCCGCCCGCCTCCGCGGGCGGGGCGCGGACTTCATCGGCCCTAGGAGGGCTTCATGACCGACACGATCCTGCGGATGAGCGGCATCACCAAGACGTTCCCGGGCGTCAAGGCGCTGCAGGACGTTGACATCGAGGTACGCAGGGGCGAGATCCACGCCATCTGCGGGGAGAACGGGGCCGGCAAGTCGACCCTGATGAAGGTGTTGTCCGGGGTCTACCCGCACGGCACCTACGAGGGCGACATCCAGTTCGAGGGTGAGCCCTGCAACTTCTCCGGTATCCGCGACAGCGAGCACCGGGGCATCGTCATCATCCACCAGGAGTTGGCGCTCGCCTCGAACCTCTCGATCGCGGAGAACATCTTCCTCGGCAACGAGCGCAGCAAGCGCGGCTGGATCAACTGGAACGAGACGAACGCGGCGGCGGACGAGCTGCTCCGCCGCGTCGGTCTGCAGGAGAAGGCTGTCACGCCGGTGGTCGAGCTCGGCGTCGGCAAGCAGCAGCTGGTGGAGATCGCGAAGGCGCTCTCCAAGGACGTGAAGCTGCTGATCCTGGACGAGCCGACGGCCGCGCTCAACGACGATGACTCGGCGCACCTGCTCAACCTGCTCCGAGGCCTGCGTGACGAGGGCATCACCTGCGTCATCATCTCGCACAAGCTCAACGAGGTGATGGGAATCTCCGATCGCGTCACCATTCTGCGTGACGGCAGGACGATCTGGACCAACGAGATCGAGAACCTCACCGAGGACAAGATCATCTCCGGCATGGTGGGCCGCGACCTCGAGCACCGGTACCCGGAGCACGAGCCGACCATCGGCGAGGAGATCCTCCGGATCGAGGACTGGACGGTCTACAGCCCGACCCAGCCCGACCGGGCACTGGTCCGCAAGGCGAACCTGACGCTGCGCCGCGGCGAGATCGTCGGGCTGGCCGGCCTGATGGGCGCCGGGCGCACCGAGCTGGCGATGAGCGTCTTCGGCCGCTCGTACGGTGTGAACATCTCCGGCCGCCTGATCAAGGACGGCAAGGAGATCCACGCGCGGTCGGTGCGGGAGGCGATCGATCACGGCATCGCCTACGCCACCGAGGACCGCAAGCGCTACGGCCTCAACCTGATCGAGGACATCAAGCGCAACGTCTCGGCGGCCGCGCTGTCCAAGCTCGCCAAGGGCGGCTGGGTCGACGGCAACGAGGAGTTCAAGGTCGCCAACGAGTACCGGGCGAGCATGAACATCAAGGCGCCGACCGTCGAGGCCGTTGTGGGCAAGCTCTCGGGCGGCAACCAGCAGAAGGTCGTACTGTCTAAGTGGATCTTCACTGATCCGGACGTGCTGATCCTCGACGAGCCCACGCGAGGCATCGACGTCGGCGCGAAGTACGAGATCTACACGATCATCAACCGGCTCGCCGACGAGGGCAAGGCCGTGCTGGTCATCTCGTCCGAGCTCCCCGAGCTGCTCGGGATCTGCGACCGTATCTACACCCTCTCGGCCGGCCGGATCACCGGTGAGGTGCCACGCGCCGAGGCTACTCAGGAGAGCCTGATGACTCTCATGACGAAGGAAGAACAGGAGGTGGCGCCGTGACCGTCGCACCCACGAATGCCGATCTGTCCATCGACAAGGGTCCGGCCGGTGCCCAGAACAAGGCGACGCGCAAGGTCAACTTCGACATCAAGTCGAGTGGCATCTACATCGCGCTGGCCCTGCTCGTGGTGGGCTTCACCGTGGCGACCGGTGGCGACCTGCTCGCGCCGCAGAACCTGAGCAACATCATCGTGCAGTACTCGTACATCCTGGTCCTGGCGATCGGCATGGTGCTGATCATCATCGCCGGTCACATCGACCTGTCGGTGGGCTCGGTGGTCGCGGCAACCGGCGCGTTCGCCGCGGTCATGATGGTCGACTGGCACCTGGCGTGGCCGATCGCGGTGATCGTGACGCTGATCTTCGGCGCGGTCATCGGCGCCTGGCAGGGCTACTGGGTGGCCTACTTCGGCATCCCGGCGTTCATCGTCACCCTGGCCGGCATGCTGCTGTTCCGGGCGATCACCTACATGATCCTCGGCAACAAGGGCATCGGCCCGTTCCCGGACGAGATCCGGACCCTGGCCAACGGCTTCACCCCCGGCTTCCTGAACAACATCGCGCTCGGCCCGCTCGGCGGCGCGGACCTGTTCAGCATCATCGTCGGTGTCCTGGTCGTGGTCGCGCTGGTCGTCGTGCAGTGGCGTGCCCGCGCCGCGCGGGTCCGCTACAACCAGGCCGTCGACCCGATGTGGCTGTTCACCCTGAAGGTCGCCGGCCCGGCCCTGCTGGTCATGTTCCTGGTCGTGCAGCTCGCCCGGTTCCGCAACCTGCCGTGGGTGCTCGTCCTGCTGGCCGTGCTGGTCGTCGGCTACACCTTCGTCACCAACCGGGCGGTCTTCGGCCGCCAGATCTACGCGGTCGGTGGCAACCTGCAGGCCGCGACGCTCTCCGGCGTCAAGGTCAAGTCGGTCGTGTTCTGGCTGTTCGTCAACATGGGCGTGCTGTCGGCCGTCGCCGGCATCATCTTCGCCGGTCGCCTGAACCTGGCCGGCCCGACCGCCGGTAACAGCTTCGAGCTGGACGCCATCGCGGCCGCCTTCATCGGTGGCGCCGCGGTCCAGGGCGGTGTTGGCAAGGTCGTCGGCGCGATCACCGGTGGCCTCATCATGGGTGTCATCAACAACGGCGCCGGCCTGCTGGGCTGGCAGACCGAGAAGGTCATGCTCGCCAAGGGCATCGTCCTGCTCGCCGCCGTCGCGTTCGACGTGTGGAGCAAGCGCCGCACCGCCGGCGCGAAGTGACCACTGCCCTCCGGTAGACAAGCACAACGGCAGCCGCGCGGAACCTCGCAC
>KL571464.1:0-4066 GCA_000715855.1 Actinoplanes liguriensis | reverse complement strand
GCGCGGAACCTCGCACGGCTGCCGTTTGCCGTCACGGCCGGGCGGTGGCCAGCCCGAACGACGTCGGCCGGACGCCCGGGAAGACGGCCTCCAGGGAGCCGAGCCCACAGCGCTTCTGCAGCACCTCGCCGATCACCGCGCGGTAGTCACTGGTCGCGGCGAGATCCCCGGCCACCAGGGCGCCGGGGGACAGGCCCGGCCAGTTCGCGTACACCCGGCCGCCCCGGATCCCGCCGCCGAGCAGCAGCATCGCGTTGCCGTGCCCGTGATCGGCGCCGCGCGACGCGTTCTCCCGCACCCGCCGGCCGAACTCGCTGATCGTCAGCACGGTCACGGAGCTCATGGCGTCGCCCAGGTCGGTCGTGAACGCGGCCAGCGCGGCGGCCAGGCCGGCCAGCTCGTCGTACATCCGCTGGCCCTTGACCGCGGTGCCGAGCCCCTCGTGCATGTCCCAGTCGCCGCAGTCCACCGCGGCCGTGACCAGGCCGGCCTTCGCCTTGATCAGGCGCGCGACGTCGCGCAGCGCGGCGCCCAGGGCGGTGTCCGGGTATGCGGTCGTCACGTCGTACGCCGAAGCCTTGATCTTGCCCACCGCGGTGAGCGCCCGATCGGCGGACCTCGCCGTGGCCCCCGGCATCGCCGGCGCGTCCGCGTACATCGCCCGCAGCGCGGCCGCCATCGGCCGTTTCCCCTCGCCGGCCAGCGTGAACGAGTCGAGCCCGGTCATCGGCACGTCGCCCGCCGCGCCCATCAGGATCCGGGCCGGCATCGCGTGCCCCACCGACACCCCGGCCAGCGGCGCGGTCGCGCCGGTCACGCCGAGCATCCGGTCCAGCCAGCCGCTGCGGATCGACGTGCCCGGCGCGGCGTTCTCCAGCGCCTCCATCGCGGCGAAGTGCGACCGCGTCGGGTTCGGCTGCCCGACGGCGTGCACGGCGGCCAGCTTCCCGCTCTTCCAGAGCGGAAGAATCGGGGCCAGCGCCGGGTGCAGGCCGAAGGTTCCGTCACCGCCGATGATCCTGTTTTTCGGTACGGCGATAGCGGGCCGTGACGAGTAGTACCCCGGATCGCCGACCGGGGCGATCGCGGAGAGACCGTCGAAGCCGCCGCGCAGCGAGATCACGACCAGGGTGTCGCCGGAGTACTTCCCGGCCGCGAACGCCGTCCTGGTGCTCAGCGCAGCCCCGGCGAGCCCGGCGAGCGCGCCGCCCAGGAGCGTCCGGCGGGCGACCTCGGTCTTCTTCATGATCACCTCTGCTGGAAGGACGGCGCGTCGAGGACGAGCGCGATCAGGTACGGGACGTGACCGGCGAGAGACCTGTCGAGGGGACTGTTCGGCGTCTTCTCCGCGACACTGAGCACGGCCGCCGTGTGCGCGGGCGGCAGTGCGGCGCCGATCAGCCGGATCGCCAGGGCGTCGATCAGGCCGCCGTACGTCGCGGGCAGCACCGGAACCAGCGACCCCAGCAGGTCGGCGGGCCGGGTCAGCTGCTTCGGATACCAGCCGCTCGCCAGGTTCAGGTGCAGGTTGCAGCGGATCAGGAAGGTGGCCGGCGACGCCCAGGCCGCGGCGACGTCCGGGAAGCCGTTCGGCGGGGCCCAGCGGAACGGGGCGTTCCCCGCCTCCACCAGGATGTCGTGCAGCGCGTCCAGGCCCTTCACCCCGTCCGCGTCCGGGCCCAGGCCGAGCACGCGGACCGTGGCGACCAGGTCCTCGAACGGGGTGCGGGTCTTCTGCCCGGCCGAGGCGGCGAACTCGGCCGAGGTGAAGAGCGCGCGCAGCACCGGGACGATCGCGGTGCCGTTGTCCAGGTAGACCTGCGCCAGGCGGGTCACCAGGGCGGCCGGCGGCTCGTCCGCGACGAACCGGACACACAGCTTGCGGGCGACGGTGCGCGCGGTGGCGGGATGCCCGGCCAGGTGGTCGAGGAACGCGAGCGCCGCGGACTCGCCGTCGGCGCGGTCGTTCGCGTGCCGGAAACCGACGATGTCGACCCGGCCGGTGGCGTGCCGGGACGCGTCGTACGTGTAGTCGCCGCTCCGCCCGACCGTCATGCCGGTCAGCAGCCTGGCCGCGTCCTGGACGTCGGACTCGTCGTGGATCAGGCCGACCGTGTGCAACTCCATCAGCTCGCGCGCGTAGTTCTCGTTCGGGTGCGCCTTCGCCGACGAACGCTGGTCCAGGTAGGTGAGCATCGCCGGGTGCCGCGCGGAGGCCTTGAGCATGTCGGCGAAACGGCCGAAGGTGTGCTTCCGGATCACCGTGGCGTCGTAGTCGCCCCGGGTGTCCCAGACGCCGCTCGACGGAACGGCGACGTGCAGGTGGTTCGCCCAGAACGCGGCGACCGACTCGAAGAGCTGGCGCTCGCTCCAGACGGCGCGGGCGACGGCGGCCTTGCCGAGCTGGCGGAAACCCTCGTACGAGTGCTGGGGGAGGGCGGCGCGGACGGCCGCGGGGGTGGCGTTCGCCAGCGGCAGGCGCGCGAGGATCCGGTCGCAGACCGGGTCGTCGATGCGGGCGGGGTCGAGCTGGCGCTCCAGCCAGGCCGTCGCCCCGAGCCGGTTCACCTCGGCGAGCGAACGCGGGGTGGCGCCGAACGTCGCGCGCCGCAGGAGGTGATCCTTCGCCGGGGCGGCCTGCTTCGGGGCGGCCTGCTCCGGGGCGGCCTGTGCGGGTGCTTCGACGATCAGCCCGGCGGTCACGGCGGCGGTTCCGGCGATGAGAGTACGTCGGGTGAGCGTCATGGAATGCCCTTCGGCGCCCGCCCCGCGCCGCGTCGCCCCGGCAACCATGGCTAACACGCCCGCAATCCGGGCGCACCCGTGACCGGACACCGGTGACGGACGTAGGCTTCGGTTCGTGGATCAGGCTGAAGCGGTACGTACCCCGTCGTCCTGGGTCGTTGTCGGGCTCGACAACGGCGGGACGTGCAACAACGCGACCGTGCTCGACGCGACCGGGCAGTTCCTGGTGAGCAACCTGGTGGAGAACCCGTCCCGCGTCCTCGACGGGCCGGAGTCGGCGGTCGAGTCGCTGGCCGAGGCGTTCGGCAACATCCTGGAGCTGACCCGCACGCCGCTGTCCCTGGTCCGCGCGGTCGGCCTGGACACGCCCGGCCCGGCCAGCGCCAACGGGGTGATCTCGTCCAAGGGCGCGACCAACTTCAACCAGGTCTCCTGGCACGGCTTCGACATCCGCGGCGCGCTCGAGGCCCGGCTCGGCCTGCCGGTGGTCTACAACAACGACGCGAACGCGGCCGCGCTCTACGCCCACCACCGGCACTTCGGCGCCGCCGCGCTGGAGACGTCCTCGGTCGCCGCGATCGTCGGCACCGGCCTCGGCGGGGGAGTGGTCGAGAACGGGCGGGTGGTCAAGGGCGCCGCCGGGATGGCGGGCGAGCTCGGGCACGTGCAGATCCCGCTGCACGGGGTCCTCGAGGCGGACCAGCCGGTGCCCGCGTGCAACTGCGGCTTCGCCGGGGACGTGGAGTCGATCGCGTCCCTGACCGGGATCAAGAACAACCTCCTGCCGTACTGGTTGGCGCGCTTCCCGGATCATCCGCTCGCTGCGGAGCCGGTCGGCAAGGCCGCAAAACTGCTCCGGGGGTACGGGGAGAAGGAGGACCCGCTCGCGATGGCGGTCTTCGGGCAGCAGGCGCGGGCCATCGGCAAGCTGTTCACGATCGCGGCGAACTTCACCGATCCGGCCGCGTACTTCCTGGGTGGTGGCGTGGTGGAGGCGGCCCCGCACTTCCGGCAGTGGTTCCTGAACACCGTCCGTGAGAGCACTGAGCTCCGCGACGAGCAGGCCAAGGCCGCGACGTTCGCCCTGGTCGCCGACTTGGACATGGCCGGCGCGCGCGGCGCGGCGGTCGCCGCCCTGGACGCCGTCTCCGCCTCGTCCCGCTAGCACCGCCGCTCGCGGTTTCCGGCTGGCTCTCAGCGTGGTTGTTCGTCCCTCATAACCACGCTGAGAGCCAGCCGGCCCGCGCGAGGTGCGCTCGGGGCTGGGTTGCGGCGCGGTTGGGGTTTCGGGCTGGTTCTGGCCGTGGTTATTCGTGCCTCA
>KL571463.1:16778-20212 GCA_000715855.1 Actinoplanes liguriensis | reverse complement strand
GGCGGCCGGCGCCGTAGGACGAGCCGGCCCGGTCGCGCTCCAGCCAGCCGGTCTCGACCAGCATCCGGCGGACCGCGGCGACGTCGTCGGCGACCAGGGCGATGCGCTTGTTCACCTCGTCCTCGGTGAGGACGCCCTCGACGGCCAGGAAGCGGGCCAGCAGCTCGGCGGTCTGCTCGTAGCGCTCGCTCAGGGTGGGCGGCAGGCTCGACAGGCGGCCGTGCGAGAAGAAGCTCTTGAGCTGTGGGTACTCCCTCAGCAGCGGGGCGATCGGCAGGGTGCCGACCAGGGCCTGCGCCGCCTCGCGGAGCACGTCCGGCTTCGCCCGGTAGTAACCGTCGCCGCTGCCGCTGGCCAGGCCGAGCGCGGCCAGCCGGCCCAGCGCCTCACCGGCCTCCGGCTTCGTCATGTCCAGCAGGAACGACATCTCGGTGACCGAGAAGCCCTCCGAGCCGCGGGCGACCAGCCCGGCGAAGGCGCGCAGGCGGGCGGGGTTGGACAGCTGGGTGAGGAGCTCGGCGGCACGAGCGGCTTCGACGGACATCCCCACAACGTAGGAGGCGGGGACCGGCGCGGCACCCGAATTTCCGTACGCATTGACTTGACTCGATCAATTCGGCACTCTGGGCGCACAGCACTGCCGCGAGCGCGCGCGGCACCCCGGGAGCCAGGGCAGCTCCCGACGTCCTCACCGCCGGCCGTCGCCACGGGCAACGGCCCCGTGCTCAGGAGTGCTGAGTTCACATGCACAACGTCGTACGCAAGAAATTGCTCTTCTCTGCTTTGATCGCCGCCCTCGCCGCGGCTCTCGTCGTCCTCGTCGCCCCGGGTTCCCCCGCCTCGGCGCACGGGAACGTCCTCAGCCCGGCGTCGCGCAACTACGGGTGTTTCGAGCGCTGGGGTGACAACTTCCAGGCGCCGGAGATGGCCACCGAGGATCCGATGTGCTACCAGGCCTGGCAGGCGGATCCGCAGGCGATGTGGAACTGGAACGGCCTCTACCGTGAGGGCGTCGCCGGCAACCACCAGGCCGCGATCCCCGACGGCCAGCTGTGCAGCGCCGGGAAGACCCAGAACGGCCGGTACGCCGCGATGGACGCGATCGGCGACTGGAAGGCGACCAACCTCGCCAACTCGTTCACGCTCAACCTGTTCGACGGGGCTCGCCACGGGGCCGATTACATCCGGGTGTACGTCACCAAGCCGTCCTACAACCCGGTCACCACCGCCCTGAAGTGGTCCGACCTGGACCTGGTCAAGGAGGTGCCGAACACGCCCGCCGCGCAGTGGACCGAGCAGTTGAGCAACGGCGTGCAGATGGACATCCCGGTGAGCGTGTCCGGGCGTTCCGGGCGGGCCATGGTCTACACGATCTGGCAGGCCAGCCACCTGGACCAGTCGTACTACTTCTGCAGTGACGTGAACTTCGGCGGCGCCTCCTCGCCGTCGCCGTCCACGTCCGTCTCGCCGTCGGCCTCGCCGTCGACGTCGCCCTCCACCTCGCCGTCGGCCTCGCCGTCCACCTCCACGCCGCCCGTCACCGGCGCCTGCGCCGCGACCGTCGCGGTGGCGTCGCAGTGGTCCGGCGCGTACCAGGCGACGGTGACCGTCACCGCGGGCAGCGCGGCGGTCAAGGGGTGGGCGGTCACGCTCACCTACGGGGCGGCGCAGACCGTCCAGCAGTCCTGGAGCGCGACCGTGCTGACCAGCGGAAACCAGATACAGGCGACGAACGCGGCGTACAACGGGGCGCTGTCGGCCGGAGGGTCGACCAGCTTCGGCTTCATCGTGACGGGGACACCTGCCACACCTGCGGTCGCCTGTTCCGCGGTCTGACCGCTCGCATCGACCGGCAACAATTGCTACAGTTCGGTTAACTGGGAGCGCTCCCAGCCCGTCCCCCATCGTGACCGAACGGAGGCGCAGCTCATCCCCCGCGTGTTCGCACGCAGTGCTGTCGCACCAAGGACGGGGAACGAGGCAGCCCCACCTCGTTCCCCGTCACCTTCCTCAGACCGGCGTCCTCCCGGCCGATGGTCAGCTGATGAAGCACACCATCGGACCCGCCGGCGATCTGCACGCGGCCGTGGCCGCGCTGGACGAACTACGAGCAGCCGGACACCACGGTCCGGCCGAGGTGCTCCTCACCGAAGACGGCGCCCGGCAGGCGGCCCGCACCACCCACCAGCTGCAGACCGCGATCGACAACATCCCCGCGCCGATCTTCAGCAAGGACGCCGACGGTGTCTACGGAGCGTGCAACACGGCGTTCGAGGCGTACGTCGGCGTCAGCCGCGAGCGGATCATCGGGCGAACCGTGCACGACATCTGGGCCAGGGAACAGGCGGACGTCTACGCCGCGGCCGACCGCGCCCTGCTCGAGGCGGGCGGCAAGCAGGTCTACGACGCGGCGGTGGTCTACGCCGACGGCTCGTTGCACGACGTCACGTTCTACAAGGGCGTCCTCACCGACGACCACGGGACCGTGACCGGGCTCTCCGGCGCGATGCTCGACATCACCGAGCGGCGGGTCCTGGAACGCCGGCTCCGGGAACTGGCCGACTCCGACCCGCTCACCGGTGCCGCCAACCGGGCGCTGTTCACCCGCCGGCTCGACGACGCCGCCGCGGTGCTCCTCATCGACCTCGACGACTTCAAGGGAATCAACGACAGCCTCGGCCACGACGTCGGTGACAGCTTCCTGATCGCCGTGGCCGGACTGCTGCGGGAGGCGCTGCCGGACGGCGGCCTGGTCGCCCGGCTCGGCGGCGACGAGTTCGCCCTGCTCCTTCAGGACGCTCTCGACCTGCACGAGCACGTCCGGCGGATCACCACCGCCCTGGCCCGGCCGGTCGAGGTCGCCGGGCATCCGCTCACCCCGCGCGCCAGCATCGGCGTCGCCCGGCGGCGGGCCGAGGAGTCCGGCGCCGACCTGCTCCGGCACGCCGACATCGCGCTGTACGCGGCGAAGGACGGCGGCAAGAACCGGTGCGTCCACCACCGGCCCGGCATGCGGACCCGGGTGGTCGACCACACCGCGATGCTCACCGCGCTGCGCCAGGCCCTCGCCGCCGACCGGCTGACCCTGCAGTACCAGCCGGTCGTGCGGCTCGACGACCGGACGACGACCGGCGTCGAGGTGCTGGCCCGCTGGACCGACCCGGGACACGGCGTGGTGCCGCCCGCGGACTTCCTCCCCGTCGCCGCGCGCAGCGGGCTGATCGTGCCGCTCGGCGAATGGGTGCTCGCCACCGCCTGCCGCGACGGCGCCCGGGCGCCCGCCGTCCACGTCAACGTGTCGGCCCAGGAACTGCGCGAAACCGGATTCGCCGGCCGGGTGGCCGCGGCCCTGACCGCGTCCGGGCTCGCGCCGGACCGCCTGGTCGTCGAGGTCGTCGAGGCGGCGATCGACGATGCCGCCGCGATCGCGAGCC
>KL571463.1:13215-16611 GCA_000715855.1 Actinoplanes liguriensis | reverse complement strand
GTGTATAAGAGACAGGTCCACGGCCTCGGCGTCCGGATCGCCCTGGACGACTTCGGCGCCGGCCGGGCGCCGCTCGCGCTGCTCGCCGAAGTGCCGGTTTCCGTGATCAAGGTCCACCCGATGCTCACCGAGGACGCCGGGCGCACCGCGATCGCGCGGGCCGTCGCACGAATGGCCGACGACCTCGGGATCGACGCCGTCGCCAAAGGGGTCGAGAGCGCGGCCCAGGCCCGGCGGCTCCACGACATCGGATACCGCCAGGCGCAGGGCTTCCACCTCGCCCCGCCGATGAGCGCCGGACGGCTGGACGCGTACCTGCGCTTCCCCGAGGATTCCGGCGGGGCACGTCGACCCGCCCGCCCGGTCAGGGTTAGGCTGCCCTAACTACAGATCGGGCGGGTGGAGATGGCGCAGCCGGAATCGCTGGCGGAACTGCTCCTGTCTCTTATACACCGTGGCCGGCCGTCGGCTACCTCGTCGGCTGGCTGGTGTTCCACTCGATCTGGGCCGGCTCGGCCGGCGCGCTGATCTGCGCCCTCGGCGTCGTCGTCTGGCGCCTGCGCCGCGGTGACAAGCCCCGCGCGGTCCTGCTCGGCCTTCTCGGCGTCTGCGTGGCCGCGCTGATCGCGCTGCGCACCGGCAAGGCGGAGGACTTCTTCCTGCTCCAGCTGCTCAGCAACGGCGCGAGCGTGCTGGTCTGGGCGATCAGCATCGTGGTCCGCTGGCCCCTGCTGGGCGTCGTGGTCGGCGCGGTCCTCGGGCAGAAGACCCGCTGGCGCCGCGACCCCGAACTGCTCCGGGCCTACTCGCGGGCCAGCTGGGTCTGGGTCCTGCAGTACGTGATCCGGGTGGCGGTGTTCCTGCCGCTCTACGCGGCCGAGCAGACCGGGGCGCTGGCCGCCGCACGGATCGCGCTCAGCTGGCCGCTGGTGGCGGCGTGCCTCGCGGTGAGCTGGTGGGTCATCCAGCGCACCCTCCCCGCGGACCACCCCGGCCTGCGCCACCCCGTGGTCGACTCGCCCCAGCCCGTCTGACCGGGCCGTCGCCGGGTGATAGGTGGGCGATGGCGCGTCGTTGAGCCACCGCCCACCGGCTCGGGGTGTCAGTCGCCGAGATCGGCGAGGACCTGCTGGGCGATGCGGAACGCGGTGTTGGCCGCGGGGACTCCGCAGTAGATCGCCGTCTGGAGCAGGACCTCCTTGATCTCGTCGGTGGTCAGGCCGTTCGTGCGGGCGGCTCGCACGTGCATGGCCAGCTCGTCGTGGTGACCGAGAGCGACAAGCGCGGTCAGTGTGACCATCGAGCGGCTGCGGCGGTCGAGGCCGGGGCGGGTCCAGATGTCGCCCCACGCGTACCGGGTGATCAGGTCCTGGAAGTCGCGGGTGAACGGGGTCGTCGCGGCGGTGGCCCGGTCGACGTGCGCGGGGCCGAGCACCTCACGGCGGACGGCGATCCCGGCGGCACGGGACTCGTCGAAGTGCTGGTCCAGCAGGAACGCGACGACCTCCGGGGACTCGGCCGGGGCCAGGTGGGCGACATTGTCCAGGACCACGAGACGGCCGTGCAGCACGCTCTCCGCGATCAGCTCCAGACCCGCGGGCGGGGTAGGTTTGTCCTGCCCACCGGCCACGGCGAGCACCGGCGTGGCGATTTCCGGCAACCTGTCGCGTACGTCGAAATCCGCCAGGGCCTCGCAGCAGCGCGCGTAGCTCTCGTCGTCGGTGGCGCGCAGGGCGTCGAGCAGGGGTTCCCGGTCGGAGGCGGGGAAGCCGGCGTTGAACCAGCGCTCGATCGAACCCGCGACGACCGCGTCGGTGCCCTTCGCGCGGACCAGCGCGGCACGTTCGCCCCACGCCGCCGCCTCGCCGATCTTGGCGCCGGTGCAGAGCAGGGCCGCGGCGGCGACCCGTTCCGGCGCGTCCAGCAGCACCTGCAGGCCGATCGCGCCGCCGATCGAGTCGCCCGCGTAGAGGAACCGCTCGCCGGGCCGCAGGCTGTCGGCCAGCGCGACGACCTCCCGGGCCAGGTCGGCGATCGTGAACGGGCCCGGCGCCGGGGAGCTGCGGCCGTGGCCGGGCAGGTCGAAGCCGACCACGTGGTAGCGGCCGTAGAGCCGGGACGCGCAACGCGCCCACAGGCTCGCCGCGTCGGTGCCGACCGACGATCCGAGCAGCAGCAACGGGCGGTCGGGGGCGTCGGTGAAGACTGTCGCGGTCAGCACAGGGGGTCCTTCCGGTCCTTCCATCAAGATCAAATTCCCGATTTGGTACGTCGTGAGCCCGGCCCAGCGGTCATCTCCGGCGCCGCGTCGTTCCCGGTGCCGTTGGTGCCGCGCCGCTCGGTGCCTTTGGTTCCGCGCCGCTCGGTGCCTTTGGTGCCGCGCGGCCTGGTGCCTTTGGTACCGCGCTGCCTGGTGCCTTTGGTACCGCGCGTTGCTTGGTGCCGTGTCAGCCCGGGCCTGCCGCGGCGCGGGACAGCACCGCGTCGATGATCTCCTCGGTGGCACCCAGATAGGGGTGGTCCGGGGACACGCCCGGCGTGATCGACTGCTGTTCGGCGTCGATGTCCGGGCGGGCGTCGTGCAGTGTGGCCAGCATCTTCCCGGTGTCCACGCGCAACCCGGCGAGCAGCTCGGCGGTCTGTGCGCCGGCCACCACCGTACGGCGGGCCAGGGTTCGCAGCGTGGCCCACTCGACGTGCCACCCGCCGTCCGGGCGTTCGTCGACGGCGGCGGCCGCGCCCGCGTGCACCAGCGCGGCCAGCGGCGGACCGGCGATCGCGGCGCGCTTGACCAGGACGGCGTGGACCGGGTTCTGCTTGTTCGGCATCGCGGACGAGCCGCCCTTGCCCTCGGCGCCGCCCTCGACCAGCTCGTGCACCTCGGGACGGGAGCCGACCAGCACGTCGTTGGCGATCCTGCCCCACGCGTCGGTGCAGGTCACGAACGCGTCGGCGACCCGGGTCAGCGGCGCGCGGCTGGTGTGCCACGGTTCCCGCGCGGGCAGCCCGAGGTGCCCGGCGACCGCGGCGACCAGCTCACGGGCCCGGCTCGGATCCCCGGCCAGCGCCGTCGGGGCGGCCAGGCTCCCGGCCGCTCCCCCGACCTGGATCGGGAACCGCAGCGCGGCAAGCTGGTCACGGGCGTCGAGGACCCCGGTCAGCCAGCCGGCCGCCTTCAGCCCGAACGTGATCGGGACCGCGTGCTGGGTCAGCGTGCGCCCGGCCATCCGGGTCTCGCGGTGCTCGCCCGCGAGCCGGGAGAGCGCGCCGATCTGCGAGCGCAGGTCGGCACGGATCCGGTCATGAACCTCCCGCAGGCACAGAACGATCGCCGTGTCGACGACGTCCTGGCTGGTCAGCCCCTTGTGCAGCCAGCCGGCCGCGGCGGTGTTGCGG
>KL571463.1:10555-13006 GCA_000715855.1 Actinoplanes liguriensis | reverse complement strand
AGCAGCTTGAGCAGCGGAATCAGCGGGTTGCCGCCGGACTCGCCGTCGACCGCCAGCTGCGGCAGATCCTCCGGGGTGACCAGTTTCGCGAGGTCGGCCTGTTCCGGGACGGTGATGTCCGCGATCTTCAGCTCGGTCAGCGCGGTCAGCCACGCGTGCTCGACGCGCACCATGGCCGCCACCACCGCCGCGTCGCTGAACAGGTCGCCGGCGCGGTGGTCGCCCGGCCACAGAAGATCACTCACGAGGTACGCCCCCAGCTCATCACACCACCCGCAACCCGGACACGACCCGCGGCCGCCACGCCACCAGCAACCCGGACACGATCAGTCCCGCAGCCCACGGCCGTCACCTCACCCGCGAACCGAGCGGGAACCGGCATGCGACCCGAGCGCGCCGCCCGGCCGGAAGACCGGGCGCGAGCCGCCGCACGGAGCCGAGCCGTCGTCTCACCCGCGGAGCCGGCACGAGCCAGGTCGCGATCCGCGGGCGCTGCCTCGCCCGCGCGCGGGGCTCGAACCGGCCCGCGGCATGGGCGTGGGGTGGAAGGGGGGCGGCTCAACCACGTACCACGGGAAGGGTTTGATCCTCG
Source organism: Actinoplanes liguriensis (assembly GCA_000715855.1). GTDB lineage: Bacteria > Actinomycetota > Actinomycetes > Mycobacteriales > Micromonosporaceae > Actinoplanes > Actinoplanes liguriensis. Next base: position 12,414 of record KL571463.1, on the reverse strand, counting down.
GGGTTTTCCACAGTGGCGGGTTGTCCACAGGGCACCCGCGGGATCTTGGGGAAGCTCGCCATACTGATCAGCGGGACTTCCCCCAGGGTGGGTGGGTTGTGGAGCAGGAGTGGCCACCGCGGGGATGATCATGCCCAGGCGTCCCGGAGGCGGGGGTAGGTGAGGAACACCGTCTCGTTCTCGCCCTGCAGGCTGATGTCGAAGACCAGGCCCTGCTCGACGCGGCGGGTGAGCAGCGTGTCGCGGCGCTCCGGCGGCAGGGCCGCGAGCAGCGGGTCGGCCGCGAGGGTTTCCGCGTCGCCGGGCAGGTAGGCGCGGGTGAAGAGCCGGTCGAGCAGACCGCGGGCGAAAACGGTCACGGCGAAGAACGCCGGGCGGTCGGGGGAGGTCCGGCCGGGTTCGACGGTGGCGAACGAGTAGAGGCCGTCCGGGTCGGTCGCGGCGCGGCCCCAGCCGGTGAAGGTCCAGCCGTCGCGCCGCAGCGAGCCGGGCTGGCGGACGATGTGGCCCTGCGGGTCGGCCTGCCAGATCTCGATCACCGCGTCCGGGACGGGGGCGCCGTCGCCGTCGGTGACCCGGCCGTGCAGGCGGACCGCGCGCGGGTTCGCCGGCGGGACCAGCTCGTTCATCTGGGGATATTCGAGACCCAGGTGGAAGAAGGGGCCGACGGTCTGGCCAGGAACCGCGCTCATGCGTTGTCCTCGGTGTCGAGCGGAGTGCGGTGGGTGCCGGTGAGCACGATGTCCCAACGGTATCCGGTGTTCCACTCCGGGGTGGTGAGGTCGTGGTCGTACTGGGCGATCAGCAGCTCCCGGGACTTCGGGTCGGTGATCGACTGGTAGATCGGGTCGTACTTGAAGAGCGGGTCGCCCGGGAAGTACATCTGGGTCACCAGGCGCTGGGTGAAATCGGTCCCGAAGATCGAGAAGTGGATGTGCGCGGGGCGCCACGCGTTGAGGTGGTTGCGCCACGGGTACGGGCCCGGCTTGATCGTCTGGAAGCGGTACGTCCCGTCCGGCCCGGTGAGGACGCGCCCGACGCCGGTGAAGTTCGGGTCGTGCGGCGCGGGATGCTGGTCTCTTATACACACGGGCGTCCGTCGCCGTCGAGCACCCGGCCGGTGACGACGATCCGCTCGCCGAGCGGGGTGCCGGCGTGCTGGATGGTCAGGTCGGCCTCGTCGTCGGCGACGTCCCGGTGACCGAAGGCGGGGGCCCACAGCTCGACCGACTCCGGGTCGATGAGGTGGAGGGGCTGCTTGGGGTTCCGCAGGATGCTGCTGCGGTACGGCGCGTAGTCGATCTTGGGCTGCGGTCCGCCCGGCTGCTGCGCCGCCGCTTCGATCTCCTGGCTGATCTCGGCCTGGGTGTTCATTCTCAGGACGCTAGGCGGTCGGGCGGCTCCACGGCGATACTCGGCTTCCATTCAACGGAAATACGCTCGATGACGAAGAGCCTTCGCGGAAAGACGTTCGATGACGAAGAGCCTGTCGACGAAAGGGGTTCGATGGCGAAGAGCGTGACCGCTCGCGCGCTCGACCTGCTCGGCGTGTTCGACCCCGAGCACCGGAGTCTCACGCTGAGCGAGCTGGCCCGGCGCTCCGGCACTCCCCTGGCGACCGCCCACCGGCTCGTCGCCGAGCTCGTCAAGTGGGGGGCGCTGGCCCGGGAGCCGGACGGCGGGTACGTGATCGGCCGGCGGATCTGGCAACTCGGCCTGCTCGCCCCGGTGCAGAGCGAGCTGCGCACGGCGGCCAGCCCGTTCCTGCACGACCTGTACGGCGCCACCCTCGCCACCGTGCACCTGGCGGTCCGCGACGGGCTGGAGGTGCTGTACGTGGACCTGTCTCTTATACACAT
>KL571463.1:7857-10302 GCA_000715855.1 Actinoplanes liguriensis | reverse complement strand
AGTCGGGAAGGTGCTGCTGGCGTATGCCCCGGACGACGTACGCGCGAATGCTCTTCAGCATCTGACCCGGGTGACCGCCTACACCGTGACCCAGCCGGCTCGGCTGCTCGAACAGCTGCGACGGGTCCGGGCGGAGGGCTACGCGACCACCGGCGAGGAGATGAGTCTCGGCGCGTGCTCGGTGGCGGTGCCGGTGCGCAACGGGGACGCGGTGGTGGCCGCGCTCGGCATGGTCGTGCCCGATCTGCGGCGTCAACTGCCGCGCATGGTCTCGGCGTTACAGGTCGCCGCGCAGGGCATCGGGCGTACGCTGGCTTCCGTCCAGTGGAAATAGCCCCTTGCCCGGGGGCCGTCCGCCGCTGAAGGTGGGGGCATGCGTACCCAGGTCGCCATCATCGGCGCCGGCCCGGCCGGACTGCTTCTCTCCCATCTGCTCGCCCAGGGCGGCGTCGACTCCGTGGTCCTGGAGACCCGCTCGGAGGAGTATGTCGCGGCTCGGATCCGCGCCGGGATCCTCGAGCACTCCAGCGTCGAGCTGCTGGAGTCGGCGGGGCTCGGTGCCCGGCTGCGCGCGGAAGGGGACGAGCACCGCGGGATCTACCTGCAGTGGCCGGACGAGCGGCACCACCTCGACTTCGTGAACCTGACCGGCCGGAGTGTCTGGGTCTACGGGCAGACCGAGGTGCAGAAGGACCTGATCGCGGCGCGCCGCGAAGCCGGCCAGGAGATCGTTTACGAGGTCTCTGACGTTTCGCTGCACGACGTTGATTCCGATAGGCCTTACATTACTTATACTGATAAAAACGGACAAACCAGCAGGTTGGAGGCGGCGGCGATCGCCGGCTGCGACGGCTCCTTCGGGCCTTCGAGAAGCGCGGTCCCGGCGGCGAAAACCTTCGAGCGTGTCTACCCCTACTCGTGGTTCGGCATCCTCGCCGACGTCGCCCCCTCCACCGACGAGCTGATCTACGCCTGGCACCCGGACGGCTTCGCCCTGCACTCCATGCGCTCGGCCACCGTCAGCCGCCTCTACCTGCAGGTCCCGAACGGCACCGACCCGCAGTCCTGGTCCGACGATCAGATCTGGGACGCGCTCGCGACCCGGCTCGGGCACGACCAGAACGGGTGGAAACTCAACCCCGGCCCGATCACCGACAAGAGCGTGCTGCCGATGCGCAGCTACGTGCAGACCCCGATGCGGCACGGCAACCTGTTCCTCGCCGGGGACGCCGCGCACATCGTGCCGCCGACCGGCGCGAAAGGGCTGAACCTGGCGATCGCGGACGTGGCGCTGCTCAGCAAGGCGCTCGTCGCGCGCATCGCCGGGAAGGACGATCGGCTCGCCGACGCGTACTCGGAGACCGCGCAGCGGCGGGTCTGGCGGTGCACGCACTTCTCCTGGTGGATGACGACGATGCTGCACACCTCCGGGGACCCGTTCGACGCCGAGTTGCAGCTCGCCCAGCTGCGATGGGTGGCGTCCAGCGAGGCGGGCGCGACCGGCCTCGCCGAGAACTACGCCGGCCTGCCGATCTTCATCTGAAGCGGAGAAGCAGCGCCTCGATCGCCTCACCCAGGGGCGCCGGGATCGGGAACCGGGCGCCCAGCCAGTCGAGGATCACCCGGGCCGCCACGGCGTTGCCACGGTAGCCCGGAACCATCTCCGCGAGCGGCAGCAGACTGGGCGGATAGGTTCGCTCGACGCGGCGGGAATCATCGAAGACATCGCGGTACGGCGGTTCGCCCGCGCTGAGCCGCAACAACGCGATCACCCGGTCGACGGCGTGGCCCTGCACGAAACGGGCCGCGCTCAGGTGCTCGCCGCGCAGGTCGCGGTGCAGTCCGACGTACAGGTTCGCGAGGGCCTCGTTGAGGTGGAACTCGACGGTGTCGAACGGCGGGCGCGGCACCGGGGCGTCGGACTCGGTCAGGCCCGGCGGGGCGTCCGCGCGGCGCCACACCGCCCGCGCGCCACGGAACGGGACTCTGCGCAGCTCGGGGACGGTGAAGACGCCGTACTCCAGGAAGATCCCGTCGGCGAAGAGCGCCTTCCGGCCGTGGCGTTCGTGGGCGAAACTCCAGACCAGGGGGCAGGTCCCGGCGAGCCAGTCGGTCTCGATGGCGTACCGGGTGGTCGCGCCCTCCTCGACGACCAGGAAGAAGTCCAGATCGGAATGGTCGTCGAGGCGGCCCCGCTGTGCTCCGGCCGAACCCAGCCCGAGCAGCGCGATCGTGTCGTCGCGGGTGGCCACGTGGCCGGCGATCTCGTCCAGGCGCTGCAACATCGGATGCATACGGAGTCCCTCCGGGTCGATATCCGTGGATCCCTAAGGAGCATCACGGATCCGGGCCGTCCGCCCAAGCCCTAACGTCCGAGTTGCACGGAGCTTCCGTGCCACGAACGGGGGAACACCGGTGGGATGGCTCGGCGCTTGGCTCGGCGGG
>KL571463.1:4882-7656 GCA_000715855.1 Actinoplanes liguriensis | reverse complement strand
GTCGCGGCCCTGGTGGTGGCCGAGGCCGCGATCGTCGCGGGGATGGTGCTGCCGTCGGCGACCGCGCTGATCGCGATGGGGTTGCTGGCGAACGCCGGGGTGGTTCCGGCGGTTCCGGCGTTCCTGGTGGCGGTCGGCGCGGCGCTGCTCGGCGGCAACCTCGCGTACCTGCGGGCGTCCTCGTCGGCCCCGGGACCGTCGGCCAAGCACCTGGCCCGGGCCGAGAAGCTCTTCGCCCGGTACGGCGGTCGGGCGATCTTTCTCGGACAGTGGATCGTCGGCGCGCGGACACTGATGCCACGGCTGGCCGGGCGGAACGGCGTACCCCATAAGCGTTTTGCCCTGTGGCATTCGCCCGCGGCGACGCTCTGGGCTCTCTGAATGGTCGGCGCCAGCTATCTCGCCGGCGCCGGATATGACGTCCTCGCCGCCCATGCCGGCCGGGCTGCCGGGGCGCTGGCTGCCCTGACGCTGATCATTGTCGGCCTGGTGCTCGCCGGTCGCTGGTTGGGTCAACACCCTTTGCGCGTACGGACATGGAGCCGCTCCGTCCGTCGCCTCGCCCCGTTCCAGCTGCTCGGGAGCGGCTGGCACCCGGTCGTGTCGGCGGCCCTAAGCCTCGGCGTGCTGACCGTCCTGGCCGTGCTGCTGGTCGAGGTGATCCCGCCGGTCGTCCGGTTCAGCGGGCTCGCCGAGGCGGACGAGGCGATCGCCGGGTGGGCGCGCTCGCAGTGGACCTCGGACGGCTACCTGTTCGCCCTGCAGACCGCGACGACCGTGCTGCCCGAGGTGCTGATCGCCCTCGCCGTGCCGGTGGCGCTGCTCCGCTGGTGGCGCCGCCGCCCACGGTTCCTCCGCGGCGGGCTGTTCGAAGCGCTCGGGCCGGTCCTGCCGGCGGCCGTCCTCGCCGCCGCGCTGTCCCTGGTCGCCACACCCGGCTGGCGGGCCGCCGACCAGATCGTGCTCCCCGGGCCGGCCGACTTCGACGGGCCACCTCCGGCCGACCTTGCCGCGGGCGCGCTGGCCGGCATGTCGGCCGGCGCCACCGCCCAGGTCGCCGCGGCCGCCGGGCTGCTCGCGTGGCTGCTCTCCCACGGGCTGCCCTGGAAGTGGCGGGTCACCGTCTGGACCGGGGCCGGGGTGGTGGTCGCCCTCTGCGCCGGGTCCTGGGTCTACCTGGGCTGGAGCCGGACCAGCGAGACCGTCGCGGCGGTCGCCCTCGGCGCGGCGTGGGCCGCCCTGAACTCGGCGATCTGGTCCGCCCGGTCCCGCCGCCCCTCAGTCCCGCCATCCGCCGCCGAGCCGGCCCGCGAGCTGGCCACCGTCCCCGGCTGACCCCACCTGCCCGCTCCCGCTCCCCAGCCGGCACTACACGGTCGAAACCAGCCCCGAAAACAGCCCTGAACGCCAGCTGGGGGCTGGGGTGGGGCGGGCTCACGGCGTACCCGACAAGGGGGTTGATCTTAGGAAATGCCCCTGTCTCGGGGTGGGACCTGGTCGTTGTAGGCGCCGATCGTGCCTCGGTGGCGGGCGCCGTCGAGGAAGGGCCACGGGTTGGGCTTGCAGCCGTGCAGGCCGAGCGTCTGCTGCTGCATGACCGGGGCGAGGTCGCCCTTGGCCGGGCAGAGTTCGTGGGCCTGGCCGAGGCGGTGGCCGACCTCGTGGTTGATCACGTACCGGCGGTAGGCGTCGAGGGGCGCGCCGTATTTCGGGACGCCCTTCGCCCAGCGGGCGACGTTGATCACGACGTTGTCGTGGGTGCGGCAGGAGGTGTAACCGTCCGCCGCGCCCTCGCAGATCGAGTCGCGGGTCTTCGGGGTGACCAGCCAGATCGTGAAGTCGGCGTGCGCGCCCGGGCCGACGCGCTGCAGGCGCCACTCGCCGCCCGCGGTCCAACTGCGGGGGTCACGCAGCGTCGCGGTGGCCACGGCGGCGAACTGACCGGCCGTGATGCCCTTGATGTCCTTCTCGACGGCGACCCGGTAGCGCAGCAGCTTCCCCTTCTTGCCGGCCGGGTTCGCGGTCTCCCCCGGGGCGACCGCGTACTTGCGCCCACCGGCGGCCGGGTAGGTGATCCGCACCGGGAGCGGGGCTTTCGACGCGGGTCTGCTCACCGGCGTCACGGGTTCGGTCGCGGGCGTCGCGGGCGGCGGCTCCGCCCGGACCGCCTCGCCGTGCCCGGCCAGCGCGTAACCGACGATCCCGCATCCGGCCAGGATGAGGAGCAGGGCCAGGGCCGACAGTCGAGTTGATCTCACAAACCCCTGACGCGTGCCGGGTGGTCCCGGTTGCATCCCGGTGGTGTGGGTCATCATTCGGTATGACCAGCGGCGTTGACCGCGATCAATGCATAGAAGAACGTGGATTGGATAAGACCCGGCGCACCGTGCGCCGGCCCACCCACGATCGAGGTACCGATGACCTGGTTCCCGCGTCTCCGGAGGCTGATCGCCACCGGGGCAGCCGCGCTGCTCGTCCTGATCGCCGCCGGGCTCACCACGCCCGGGGCCGCCACCGCAGCCGTACCGGACCCGGCCGACCTGGCCTACTACGACGTCACATCACCGTCCACCCCCACCGGAAGCCTGGCCACTGACCTCACCCGGCGCGGCTACGACGTGCTGGAGGGACCGCTGACCAGCGGCGTACCGATCCTGGCGACCGCGGCCGGCGCCCAGCGGCTGCGGCAGCGCGGACTGACCGTGCGCTACGCCGGCCCGCTGTATCAGCCGGTCCCGGCGTCGTTCCAGGCCGCGGCCGGCACCTACTACGGC
>KL571463.1:0-4651 GCA_000715855.1 Actinoplanes liguriensis | reverse complement strand
GGCTACCACACCGCGGCCGGGCACGAGGCCCACAACCAGGCGGTCGTCACGGCCCACCCCGACCTGGCCGTCCTGCGCACCATCGGGCGCTCCTGGCTGAAGACCCAGGGCACGGGCGGCCACGACATCCAGGCCCTGTGCATCACCAAGATCGCCACGGGCGACTGCGCGGCCACCACCAGCGGCACCAAGCCGAAGTTCACCCTGATGGCCCAGATGCACGCCCGCGAGCTCGCGACCGGTGAGCTCGCCTACAAGTGGATCGACTACCTGGTGAGCAACTACGGCACCAACACCGCCGTGACCCAGCTGATGAACACCACCGAGCTGTGGGTCATCCCGATCGCCAACCCGGACGGCGTCGACATCGTGTCGTCGAACTCGACCCGGCCCGTCTCCCAGCGCAAGAACGCCCACACCAACGGGTGCTCCGGCACCGGCCTCGGGGTCGACCTCAACCGCAACTCCAGCTACCACTGGGACGTGAACCAGGGCACCAAGTGCACCGAGACGTACCCGGGCACCGGCGCGGCGAGTGAACCGGAGACCCAGGGAATCCAGAGCTTCCTCAGCCAGATCTACCGCGACACCAAGCCCAGCGCCGACTTCTCACCGGCGACGACCGCCACCACCGGCACGTTCCTCACCCTGCACAGCTACGCCGAGCTCAACATTTATCCGTACGGGTGGACGAACTCGCTCGCCCCGAACAACAACGACCTCAAGACGATCGCCACCGCCATGGGCCGGTCCAACGGGTACGACGTCGTCCACGGTGACGGCGGCCTGAACTACTTCGCGCCGGGCGCGACCGACGACTGGATCTACGGCACGCTGGGCGTTCCCGGCTACACCATCGAGGTCGGGCCGAACGCGTCCGGGTGCAGCGGATTCTTCCCGGCGTACTCCTGCATGACGTCGTTCTGGAACCTCAACCTGCCCGCCTTCATGACTCTGGCGAACGCGGCTGCCCACCCCTACCCGACCGGGAGCTGACACCCGCACCGGGCGGGATCGCCGATCCCGCCCGGTCGACATCCGCGCCGGACGGGATCGTGGGCAGGATCGTGCGGCTGCGACCCGGGCGCGGATAGGCCTCGGCGGCCGCGGCGAGCCGGGCGGCGTGGTCGCGCTGCTTCTGCCAGTGGCCGTAGAGCGCCCCGCGCCGGGACAACCGGTCCACCTCGCTGATGGTGGCCGGGGCGACGTCACCGGGCGGGGCGTCCCGCCACGGGGTGCCGGGCAGCGGCATGAACGTGTGCGCATGGATCCGGGCGCCGAGATCGGCCAGCTCACGGGCCAGGTCGAGAGAGTCGTCGACGTCCTCCTGGCCCTCCCCCGGCATCCCGAAGATCATGTCGACGTTGATCCGGAAGCCCTCCTCGATGCCGAGCCGCGCCGCGCGCTTGACCTCCTCGACCCCGTGCCCGCGCTTGGCCGCGTCCAGCACCCGGTCCGAGCCGGACTGCGCCCCCACGATGATGTTGGTGTTGTCGCAGTACTTCTTGACCAGCCGCAGGGTCTCCCGGGTGACGTGCTCGGGGCGGATCTCGCTGGGGAACGAGCCGAAGTAGACCCGGCCGCCCGGCCCGATCCCCTCCCGGCAGCTCGCGAGCAGCTCCTCGACGGCGGCGAGGTTCGGCTCCTCGGTCTGACTGCCGTAGGAGAGCGCGGTCGGCGTGATGAACCGGACGTCCCGGAACCCGCGGGCCCGCATCTGGTCGACGTGCCAGCGGACGTTCCCGACGCTGCGGTGCCGGAACCGCGCGGAGAACATGAACGGGGTCTGACAGAACCGGCACGCGTAGACGCAGCCCCGGGTGATCTCCAACGCGTTGATCTTGCCCCACTTGAGGGCGAAACCCGGGAAGTCGTCGAGGGGACGCTGCTTCGCCTTGCCGGTCTTCTTCACCGCGCCGGAGGCGTCCCGGTAGGCCAGGCCGGTGATGCCGGACGGGTCGCCCTTCGCGTCGACCAGGCTGATCAGCGTCGACTCGCCCTCGCCGATCGCGGCCATGTCCCAGCCGGCGTCGAGCGTCTGCACCGGCTCGGCGGTGGCGTGGACTCCCCCGGCCAGATGAGTGACGTTCGGGCCGTCCGCCAGCTGCCTGACCTGCTTCAACTCCTCGGCGAGGGCAGCGGCGTCAGGAGAATAGAAAGACCAGAGCACGAGGGTACGGACGTTGCCGGCCTCGCGGATGTGACGAGCGGTCTCCTCGACGGACTCCCCGAAGCGGACCTCGTACCGGGTGGCGGTCTCGTGCTCGCCGAGCGCGCCGAGCAGCGCGTGGAAGCCGTAGGTCACCGCCTTGCGGTACCGCAGCACCAGAATCAGCTCGGGCGCGTTCATGCCGCGATTTTGCCAGGTCCGGGGCCGGGAGGCTCGGAGGGCACGGGGTCAGTCCAGCAGCGGTCCGGCGTGCCCGGCCAGGCACTGCCAGCCGTCCGGGCCGGGCACCCACGTCTGGGTCAGCCGCATCCGGAACGTGCGCGGCTGTCCGTCGCGGGCCACCACGTCGGTCACCTCGGCGGTGAGCACGGCCACCGCCCCGGCCACCTGCACGTCCACCCCGGAGAGTCGCTGGTCGAGCCAGCGCAGCGTGCCGGGTTCGTTGCCCGCCAGGTAGGCCGCCCGGTCGCGCACCTCGCCGCGGTGGGTCGTCCACCGTAACCGCGGGTGGTGCAGGCGTTCGAGCTGCTCGGCGTCCCCGGCGATCAGCGCGGCGGACCGGGCGGCCACGGCGGCCAGCACTTCGTCTTCGACCGACATCGGTCCAGCTTACGGATGCCCGCTCGCCATGCGCCGCCTACGATCCTCAGTGGATGGTCGGCGGGTGGCAGGGGGCGGGATGGCGGCGGAGAGCACCGTGGTGATCATCGGGGCGGGGCCGGCCGGGATGTCGCTGGCCAACTTCCTGCAACGGCGCGGGGTGGGCTGTGTCGTGCTGGAGGCGCGGGACCGGGCGTACGTCGAGGGGCGGCAACGGGCCGGGATCATCGACCACCGCGCCGAGCAGATCTTCGCCGAGTTCGGGCTGGCCGAGCAGGTGGCCGGCGGAGCGCCGCTGGAGACGTCCCTGGAGATCCGGGTCGACGGGGCGCCGCGCCTGATCGACGTGCCCGAGCTGTCCGGTGGGCGGCCCAGCCGCCTGGTGCCACAGCAGCTGCTCGTGCGGCGCCTGATCCGGAGCTTCCTGGACGGCGGCGGGGATCTGCGGTTCGAGGCGCGGGACGTGACGCCGCACGGACTGGACACCGACCGGCCGCGGGTCACCTACCGGGGCGGGGAACTGAGCTGCTCCTACATCGCGGGGTGCGACGGGTTTCACGGGGTGAGCCGGCGCAGCATTCCCGAGGGGGAGCTGACCACCTACAGCTTCGACCACGGGATCGGCTGGTACACGGTGCTCGCCGACTCGCCCGCGCCGCGTTACCCGCTGATGGCGGGTGGACATGCGCAGTTTCGTGGCGGAGCCCATGACGTACGGGAAAATGTTCCTGGTCGGCGACGCGGCGCACATCATCACGCCGATGGGCGCCAAGGGGATGAATCTGGCGGTCGCCGACGCCTATCTGCTGGCCCGCGCGATCGTGGCGGCCGAGCGGGACGGCGACGTGTCGGGGCTCGCCGCCTACTCGCCGGCCTGTCTGCGGCGCACCTGGGACTACCAGGAATTCTCCCGGTGGTACGCGGAGATGGTGCACGAGGCCGGCGACGACTCGCAGGCCGGAGCGTTCCGCCGCAAGCTGGCGCTGGCCCGGCTGGACCGCCTGTTCAGCTCCCCGGCGGCGGCGGCCGCGTTCGCGGATCTGATGGCCGGCACCGAGGTCACGCTCGGCTGAGGCTCAGAGGCCGGTGAGTTTGCGCATGGCGGAGGCCAGGGTGACGGCGCCGACCTCCATGTAGGCCTTCTTGTCGTCGGGCACGCCCAGCGAGTACGGGCAGACGCTGTCGTTTCCTTCGAGCTTCCTGTCCAGGATCTTCTTGCCGGTGGCGGTCTCGTGCACGTGCAGGCGGTAGGTCGCGTGGTAGAGGGTGGCCGTGCCCCCGGGGAAGCCCTCGCCCGGGCTCGTGTACTTGCAGGTGCGGACCTTCTTGCCGACCGCGATCCGGTCCACGCAGGCCACCATCTGGACCTTGGAGGGGGTCATGTCGGAGCTCGACCAGGTTTTCTCGGCCGCGGTCGACTTCAAGAACCAGGCATTGAACATGGTGTACGGCATCCGGTTGCCCCCGCCGGTGTCGCCGTAGACCAGGGTCGGGTGCGGGACCTTGGTGGAGGTCCGCTTCGGCAGCGACGGCCAGTAGATCGTGCCCTCACAGACCTCGCCGAGGTCGCCGACGTAATCGGAGACGACTCCCTGCGCGACCGGGCCGGTCGGCACCGGCTCGGTGTCCTCGCTGGGGGTGGCCGAGGCCGACGATGAGGGAGCGGCCGGGAGGCCCGCCGCCGAGGACGTCACGGCGGCCGGGGCGTCCTGGTTCTCCTCGCCGGACCAGGTGCGCGCGACCACGCCGACCGCGCCCGCGACGAGCGCCAGGACGGCGACGACCAGGACCGTGACCAGGACACGGACGTTGCGCACCGGGCCGGCCCCGGGCTGGGTGTACCGCAGCAGCTGCAGGTCCTCGAACGACTGGGCGCCGGCC
>KL571462.1:4559-9214 GCA_000715855.1 Actinoplanes liguriensis | reverse complement strand
CCCCGGCGGAGATAGGAAATGAAGAATGTGACGTTGCAGTTGATCTTCTGAAGTCGCCTGCGACACCGGGCGCTGCTTTTCGTCAGGGGCAGGCGGTAACGTCGGGTCACAGCTCGCGAACGGAGGCACCCCACAATGGCGCAGAAGGACGGCGGCGCGCAGCCCGCGCCGAAGACGGAGTCGCACGACCCCGCCTTCCCGGAAGCGTTTCTGCAGTTCATGCGCACCGGTTGGCGAGAGGACCCGATCTCGGTCGCGCCGGTGCCCGAGGTGCCGAACTATGCGAAGCGGCGCGCCGCGCTCTCCGAGGCGTTCCCCGGCGAGACGCTGATCATCCCGAGCGGCAACGAGAAGGTCCGCGCCAACGACACGGATTATCCGTTCCGGCCCGGCAGCGACTTCTTCTACCTGACCGGCGACCGCGACCCGGACAGTGTGCTGATCCTGCACCCGACCGCGTCCGGGCACGAGGCGGTGCTCTTCACCCGGGAGCGCAACTCCAAGGAGACCGACCGGTTCTTCCGTGACCGCAACGGCGAGCTCTGGGTCGGCCGCACCCACACCCTCGCCGAGAAATCGACCGAGCTGGGCCTGGAGACGGCTTCGCTGGGCCATCTCGGCTCCGCCCTGGCCCAGTCGGCGCCGGGCCGCACCCGGGTGCTGCGCGGCCTCGACGCGAACGTCGACCGGACGATCCTGGCCTACGAGCCGGATCGCAACCGGCCCCGCGACCGCGAGCTGGCCTGGACGATCTCCGAGCTCAAGCTGGTCAAGGACGAGTGGGAGATCGCCCAGCTGCAGGACGCGATCGACGCCACCGTGCGCGGCTTCGAGGACGTCGCCCGCATCCTGCCGGCCGACCGTGGGGTCAAGGAGCGCCTGCTCGAGGGCGTCTTCGGGCTGCGGGCGCGGCACGACGGCAACGACATCGGCTACGGGTCGATCGTCGGTGCCGGCGCGCACGCCACGATCCTGCACTGGGTGCGGAACACGGGCGTGACCACGCCGGGCGAGCTGCTGCTGATGGACATGGGCGTGGAGGGGCACAACCTCTACACCGCCGACGTGACCCGCACGGTGCCGGTCTCCGGGACGTTCACGCCGCTGCAGCGCCAGGTCTACGACATCGTCTACGCGTCGCAGCAGGCCGGCATCGAGGCGGTCCGGCCCGGTGTGCTCTTCAAGGACGTGCACCAGGTGTGCATGCGGGTCCTCGCCGAGGGCCTGCACGACCTGGGGCTGCTCCCGGTCGGCGTCGACGAGGCGATGGCCGAGGACAGCACGGTCTACCGGCGGTGGACGCTGCACGGGTTCGGGCACATGCTCGGCATCGACGTGCACGACTGCGCGCACGCGCGGAACGAGACCTATCGGGAGGGCGCGCTCGGGGAGGGCTACGTGCTGACGGTGGAGCCGGGGCTCTACTTCCAGCCGGAGGACGACCTGGTGCCCGAGGAGCTGCGCGGCATCGGCATCCGGATCGAGGACGACGTGCTGGTCACCGCCGACGCCTGAGAAGTGGCGACGCCGGGCGTCACAGCGCCCGGCGTCAGCAAGCGATGCCGGGCGTCATGACGCCCGGCGTCAGCGGCGCGGCTGGGCGTCAGCCGCGCGGCTGGGCGTCAGCGGCGAGGCTGGGCGTCACCGCGCCCGGCGTCAGCCGACCTTGTAGTCCGAGACGGTCCAGCACTCGGCGCCGGACGCCTCGCCGGACACGTTGATGGTGACCTTGACCGGGTGGCCGTCCGCCCTGTCGTACTCCGTGGCGACCTCGCCGCCGTCGTCGGCGCTGGTCTGCGCCATCTCGGCCAGCTCGGCCAGGGTCGGGACCTCGATCTCCTCACCCTGGTCGCCGGTGACCGGACCGAGGTCGACGTCGGCCGACGGGTCCGGCGCGGCGGTGCTGCCCACCCGGGAGTAGGTGTCGACCTTGCCGGCCTTGACCGTCGCCCGATAGGTGCCGAGCGGCTTCCCGGCGTCACAGCCGTGGGTCAGCACGAACGAGTAGGAAGCCGGCTCGGTCCAGGCCGACGCCGACCCACCCGGGGCCGGCGCGGCGGACGCCGAGGTCGCCGGCTCGGTGAACTTCGGGTCATCGGACGACGAACTGCACCCGGCAACCACACCGACCAGGGCAAACGCGCACAGGGCACGCTCGAACCGCACCAGGACCTCCGCTTCGTGGGCCGCCGACCACCGGCGTGCCACGCGGCGCAATCTAGCGCAGCCGCGCACCCCCGCCGGTTCGGGGCTCGGGCCGGTGGGACTCGGGCCGACGGAGTGCGCGACGCTGCCGGGGCACGCGACGCAGCCGAGGTGCGCGACGCAGCCGAGGTGCGCGACGAAGCCGAGGTGCGCGACGCGGCGACGATCGGTCAGGTGGAGAGGTCGGCGACGAAGACCGCGACCTGGCGGGCCGGGACGGTCAGCTCGGCACCGTCCAGCTTGGTGACCGCGGAGGCGCCGCGCAGCACCGGGTCCACCGAGGCGGTCAGCTCCGGGTGCAGGCGCAGCGCGCCCTCGTCCGGCACCACCTGGCAGGTCACCTCGTCGGTCGCGTTGAAGACGACCACGATCCGCCGCCAGCGCTCGTCGAGGCCGGTCCCGTCGAGGCACATCACGATCACGCCGGGTGTCTCCCCGGGCCCGCCGAGCGGGAACGTCAGCCGACGCTGCACCTCGTCGGCGGTGGGCAGCCCGAAGACCGGTGACGAGCGCCGGATCCGCAGCAGCTCCCGGTAGCGCTCGGCGGCCAGGTTGATCACCTCGGCGCTGGGCACGAGCGCCGGATCGGCCAGCAACGGCCGCGCGAAGTCCCATTTATCGGAGTTGTCAGCGTGCGGCGGCAAGCCGATGCCGAACCCGTTGCCCTGCCCGGGATCCCACCGGATCTGGTTGAACCAGTCCCCCGAGTTGAACGAGTTCCGATCCAGCGACTTCGACCGCAGCCGCTCACTGCCGAGCGCCACGAACCCGGCCCCCTGCCCGAGCACCACCAGCGCCAGCGCGAGCACCTGCATCCTGGCCCGGTCCACCGGTCGCGTCCCGGCCGGGAGTTTGAAGGCCATCGCGTCGTACAGGATCTCGTTGTCGTGCGCGTCGACGTAGTTGATCGTCTCCCCCGGCGACGCGGCGTACCCACACGGCGAGCCGTTGTAGTCGACCTGCGCCCCGCTGCGCTCCACCCCGTCGTGGGTGACGAACCGGTAGGTCGCCAGCCCGCCCGCGAGACCGACTTTGATCAGGTCGTGCACGGCCCCGGGGGTGCGCGACCCGAGCCCGGTCGCGAAGCCCGGCACGCCCGGATCGTCGCCGAACGCGCCGCCGCCGCGGGCCGCGTCGCGCATCCGGTCGTTGAACGAGCCGATCCCGGTGCCGGCCATGTTCACCTGCGTCGCCTGGGCGAACCGCGCGTCGTAGGCCACCTCGCCGAAATTCCACCCCTCGCCGTAGAGGCAGATGTCGCGGCCGTGCTCGACCCGATGATCGAGGGCGAGCCGCGCCTCCAGGATGTTCGAGCGCGGATGGTGGCCCATCAGATCAAACCGAAAACCATCGATTTTGTACGCCTTGGCCAGCGTCACCAGCGAGTCGATGATCAGCTTGCCCATCATCATGTGCTCGGGCGCCGTGTTCGGGCAGCAGGTCGACTCCGCGGTGCTGCCGTCGGCGAGCAGCCGGTGGTAGTAGCCCGGGACGATCCGGTCGAGCACGCTGAACCGGTCGAGCCCGTCGCCCATCGTGTGGTTGTAGACCACGTCGAGCACCACGCGCAGACCGGCCGCGTTGAGGCCGGCCACCGCGGCGCGCAGCTCACGGATCCGGGCCGTCCCGGCCGGATCGGTGGCGTAACTGCCCTCGGGCGTCGTCCAGTGCCACGGGTCGTAGCCCCAGTTGTAGCCGTCCTGATCGGCGACGGCCATCACCGCCCGCTGCTGCTCGGGCGAGTCCGGCGGGAAGGACGCCAGGTCACAGGCGGGTTGTGCCTGGTCGGCGCGCCGCTCCGGCACGGTGGCGAAGTCGTTGACCGGGAGCAGGTGCACGTGGGTGAGCCCGGCCTCGGCGAGCGAGCGCAGGTGGCGCATCCCGTCCGCCCCGGGGCGGGCGAACGCCTGGAACGTGCCGCGCTCGCCGGCCGGCACCGAGCCGTCGAAGATCGAGAAGTCCCGGACCGACACCTCGGCGATCTGCATTCGCGCGGGCGGCACGGCGGCCGGTTTCGTCAGCGTGGCCCAGCCGGGCGGGGCGAGCTCCGGGTCCTCGAAGAGGTCGACGAGCTGGCTGTGGGTGGAGTCGGCGGCGAGCGACACCGAATACGGATCCGTCACGCTCGTCGTCACGACCCGCTGCGCGGCCGGCTGCCAGACCTCCACCCGGTAGCGGTAGAACCGCCCGAGCCACTTGCGCTTGACCGGAATCGACCAGACTCCGTTGAGCTCGTCCCGGTCCATCGGCAGCAACCGCGGCTCGGCCTGTGGATCGCGGTAGAGCTCCAGCTGGACGTTCCGCGCCGTCGGCGCCCACACCGCGAGCTTCGGCTGGTCGACGTCCAGGGTCAGGCCCAGATCCGCGTCGGCGGCCTCCAGGTACAGGTCGTCGAGCACACCGGCGAGCTGCACGCCGGTCCGCGCGGTCACCTCACCGCCGGTGGCCCG
>KL571462.1:0-4334 GCA_000715855.1 Actinoplanes liguriensis | reverse complement strand
GTGTATAAGAGACAGGGGTCGGGCAGGTCCCGCATCGCATAGGCCCGGTAGGCCCGCAGGTGCGGGAAACGACGGCTCTGCGCCTGGAACAGGCCACCGGGGCGGGGCGTCAATGGATAGGCCGTCTTGCCGCTGAGCAGCTCGAACGTGGCGCCCCGGGCGGCCAGCCACTCGGGCAGCGCGATCGTGGTGCGGTCCAGGAAGACGGCGTGCGAGCGGGCCGGGTCGAGCTCCGGCCCCAGAGTGCCCAGATCGGGCCGGAGCGGCTCGACCTCGCCGGCCAGCACCCAGACCTCCCTGGTCATGGTCAGGTCGAGCCGCTGGTCGTCGGGAAGGTCCTTCTCCTCGCCGCGGTGCAGCACGTACCGCAGGCCGACGGCGTCCGGCTTGAGCGGCGCCCGGAAGACCGCGCCGAACGCGTCGAAACCGGTGGGCATCAACGGCGTACGCCACAATGTTTTGATCTTGTTGGGAACGCCCTCCCAGCAGTGCAGACCCCAGCCGGAGTAGTCGCCGTCGGGGCGCCGGTAGTGGATCACGGCCTCGCCGGGCGGCGGCTCGGCGGGCGGACCGGTGAGGGCGACGCGCTTGTCGCCGGAGCGCAGCCAGATCTCGGTGGCCGAGCGGACGTCGACGCTCCGGTCGACCTCGACATCCTTGCGGCCGTCGGCGTGCACCACCACGAAGCCCACCGAGGCGGCGCCGGCCGGGAGCGGCACCCAGGCGAACCGCCCGAACGCGTCCTCCCCGGCGAAGGTCGCCTCCGGACCTGGGGTGACGTCACCCCAGGCGTGGAGTGACCACCCGGCATAGTCGGCGTCCGGACGCTGGTAGTGAACGATCAGCCACGACACCGCCACATCGTCGCACCGGGATACGACGTTTTCAGCGGGAAGCGATCACCGTCGTGATCAGCGGCCCGTCCGCGCCGGTCCGGATCAGATAGCGGTAACGCTCGCCGGGCACCGCGCCACCGAGGCTGTCCAGGTATTCCCACTCCACCTCGACCAGCGACAGGGCGCCGGAGAGCCGCTGCACGTCGAGCAGTTGCGCGTGCGCCGCGACGATCCGCTGATCCCGGTACGTGGGAGCCGCGCCCAGAAACGACAGGGCGACCGCCGCCGGCGAGCTGAACGTGAAGCTGTACGAGTCGGCGACCACCATGCCCGGCAGCGCGTGACACCCCGCGATGACCGCCACGTCCCCGGTGGTGAGCGCCGCGCCGTAGCGGCTGAAGAACTCGGTGAGCTGATCCAGATCCGCCTGGGTCGTCATGACCGCGGCATTCCCGTGAATCGACGAAACCAAACACGGGCGGCTGGAAGGATCAGCGCGTGGACCCCGCCTTGCGATGGCTAGCAAGACGGACGTACGGTTTACCGGACGGCACAACCGAGAGTTAGGCCAACCTAACCCGTAGGTCGCCCTTTCGGTGCGAAAGACTTGACTTCCAGTCGCTGGGTGTGAAGGAGATGACGGTGGCCAGCCTCGACACCTTTGGTGCGAAGAGCGAGCTGCGCGTCGGAGACGCGAGCTACGAGATTTTCACGATCGACAAGGTGAAGGGGCACGATCGCCTGCCCTACTCCTTGAAGATCCTCCTGGAGAACCTGCTGCGTACTGAGGACGGCGCGAACATCACCGCCGACCACATCAACGCGCTCGGCAGCTGGGACCAGAACGCCGACCCCAGCGTCGAGATCCAGTTCACCCCGGCACGGGTGCTGATGCAGGACTTCACCGGCGTTCCCTGCGTGGTCGACCTGGCCACCATGCGTGAGGCCGTGAAGGACCTGGGCGGCGACCCCACCAAGGTCAACCCCCTCGCCCCCGCCGAGCTGGTCATCGACCACTCGGTGATCGCCGACCTGTTCGGCCGCGCGGACGCCTTCCAGCGCAACGTCGAGCTGGAGTACCAGCGCAACCGCGAGCGCTACCAGTTCCTGCGCTGGGGCCAGACCGCGTTCAACGAGTTCAAGGTCGTCCCGCCGGGCACCGGCATCGTGCACCAGGTCAACATCGAATACCTGGCCCGTACGATCATGGAGCGCAACGGCCAGGCGTACCCGGACACCGTGGTCGGCACCGACTCGCACACCACCATGGTCAACGGCCTGGGCGTGCTGGGCTGGGGCGTCGGCGGCATCGAGGCCGAGGCCGCCATGCTCGGCCAGCCGGTCAGCATGCTGATCCCGCGCGTCGTCGGCTTCAAGCTGTCCGGCGAGGCGCCGGCCGGCACCACCGCGACCGACCTGGTCCTCACGATCACCGAGATGCTGCGCAAGCACGGCGTGGTCAGCAAATTCGTCGAGTTCTACGGCCCCGGCGTGAGCGCCGTCCCGCTGGCGAACCGCGCCACCATCGGCAACATGTCCCCGGAGTACGGGTCGACCGTCGCGATCTTCCCGATCGACGACCAGACCATCGACTACCTGAAGCTGACCGGCCGCACCGCGGAGCAGGTCGCGCTCGTCGAGGCGTACGCGAAGCGCCAGGGCCTCTGGCTCGACCCGAACGCCGAGCCGGACTACTCGGAGAAGCTCGAGCTGGACCTGTCGACGATCGTGCCGTCGCTGGCCGGCCCGAAGCGCCCGCAGGACCGGGTGCTGCTCAGCGAGGCCAAGTCCGCGTTCCGCGAGGTGCTGCCGAACTACACCGCGCCGCACGGTCACGCCGACGAGGCCAGCGAGGAGTCCTTCCCGGCCTCCGACTCGCCGGCCAACGGCGTGGAGGACGAGGCCGACAAGCCGCACGCGTTCAGCGCCGCCCTGGGCGCCACCGGCCGCACGTCGAAGCCGACCGTGGTCAAGGGCGACGACGGCGTGACGTACGAGCTGGACCACGGCGCGGTCGTCATCGCCGCCATCACGTCCTGCACGAACACGTCGAACCCGCAGGTCATGATCGGCGCCGCGCTGCTCGCGAAGAAGGCCGTCGAGAAGGGACTGACCCGCAAGCCGTGGGTCAAGACCACCCTCGCCCCGGGTTCCAAGGTCGTCTCCGACTACTACGACCGGTCGGGTCTCACGCCGTACCTGGACAAGATCGGCTTCAACCTGGTCGGCTACGGCTGCACCACCTGCATCGGCAACTCCGGCCCGCTGCCCGAGGAGGTCTCGGCCGCGATCAACGAGGCCGACCTGACCGCGGTCTCGGTGCTCTCCGGCAACCGGAACTTCGAGGGCCGGATCAACCCGGACGTCAAGATGAACTACCTGGCGTCCCCGCCGCTCGTCGTGGCGTACGCGCTGGCCGGCTCGATGGACATCGACATCACCACCGAGCCGCTCGGCACGGGCTCGGACGGCAAGCCGGTCTACCTCAACGACATCTGGCCGTCCGCGCAGGAGATCGACGCGGTCATCGCGCAGGCCATCGGCGCCGAGGGCTTCGCCACCGCGTACCAGGACGTCTTCGCCGGCGACGAGCAGTGGCAGTCGCTGCCCACCCCGACCGGCGACACCTTCGCCTGGGCCGGTGACTCCACCTACGTGCGCAAGCCCCCGTACTTCGAGGGCATGCAGGCCGACCCCAGCCCGGTCACCGACATCGCCGGCGCCCGCGTGCTGGCCAAGCTGGGCGACTCGGTCACCACCGACCACATCTCCCCGGCCAGCTCGATCAAGGCCGACTCCCCGGCCGGCAAGTACCTCGCCGAGCACGGCGTCCCGCGCGCCGAGTTCAACAGCTACGGCTCGCGCCGCGGCAACCACGAGGTCATGATCCGGGGCACGTTCGCCAACATCCGGCTGCGCAACCAGCTGCTCAACGACGTCGAGGGCGGCTTCACGGTCAACCACCTGACCGGCGAGCAGACCACGATCTTCGACGCGTCGGTCGCCTACCAGGAGGCGGGCGTCCCGCTGGTCATCCTGGCCGGCAAGGAGTACGGCTCGGGCTCCTCCCGCGACTGGGCCGCCAAGGGCACCATGCTCCTCGGCGTCCGCGCGGTCATCGCCGAGAGCTACGAGCGCATCCACCGCTCCAACCTGATCGGCATGGGCGTGCTCCCGCTGCAGTTCCCGCAGGGGCAGAACGCCGAGTCGCTCGGCCTGACCGGCACCGAGACGTTCACGTTCACCGGCGTCACCGAGCTCAACAACGGCACCACCCCGCGCACCGTCAAGGTCACCACCGACACCGGCATCGAGTTCGACGCGGTCGTCCGCATCGACACGCCCGGCGAGGCCGACTACTACCGCAACGGCGGCATCCTCCAGTACGTCCTCCGCAAGATGCTCCGCGGCTGACGTTCGCTGTTCCGGACGCCCCGCTCTCCCCTTCCGGAGAGCGGGGCGTTCCGCATTTCCACGATCAAATACTTCATGTCCTAT
>KL571461.1:9989-14674 GCA_000715855.1 Actinoplanes liguriensis | reverse complement strand
GAGCCGCACCGACCGCCAGTCCGGGGTGGGGAAGACCCGCACCGCCGGAGCGGCCGGCCGGCCGGTCAGCATGGTGAAGTCCCGGTCGTAGCCGAGCCCGCACAGTGCCCCGCCCACGGTCGGGTCGACCGCGCCGTCGGTCTCGCCGGCCGCTCGCAGTGCCGCCGCCACCAGGTCGCGGAGCATGGAGCTGACCCGCACGGGCCGCCCGCCGGCCCGGCAGACGGCGTTGAGCTCGGAGTCGTCCCGGAACCGGCTGCAGGCCTGTTCCACCGCCGCCAGCTCGGCTTTCACCAGGTCGGCCGCCTCGGTGAGCCGGCCCGGGTCGGTGACGACGATGCGGGCCACCGTGCTCCAGACCGGCCACTGGGCGGTGTCCGCGCCGACCGGAAGGGTTTCGACGAGTGGCATCTCAGGACCCTCCCGACGTCGCCTGCGAGCCGCTGTCGCTCCCGCTGGACAGGGTCGGCGAGCTGTCGCTGCTGCTGCTGGAGGTGCTGCTGTCGCTGCTGCTCGCCGAGGACGAGTCACTGCTCGACGCCGCGCTCGCCGACGTCGACGAGTCCGACGCGTACGCGGCCACCCCGATCCCCACCGTGCCGGCGATGCTGACCGCCACCAACGCGCCGGTGATCAGCGACGTCCTCCGAAGTCCGGCTTCCCGCTTCATCCGCTGCTCCCGTTCCGTTGACCTACGGACGAGATTGCGGTGCCCGGTTCGCTCTGCCCTGTGCGTGCTCTTGGCGGTTGCTGTGAACGCCTCAGCCCTGCAGCCAGCGCAGCACCGCCAGGACCCGGCGGTTGTTCTGCTCCTGCTGCTCCAGGCTCAGCTTCTTGAAGATGCTCAGGATGTGCTTCTCCACCGTGCGGGGGCTCAGGAACAGCGCCTCGGCCACCCCGTTGTTGGAGCAGCCCTCGGCCATCAGGCGCAGGACGTTGCGTTCCTGCAGGGACAGCGAGTCGAGGGAGAGCTGACGGCTGGGACGGCCCATCAGGCCGCGCACGATCTCGGGGTCGATCGCGGTCTGGCCGTCCGCAACCCGGGTCAGCGCGTCGTGCAGCACCTCCACATCGCGGACCCGGTCCTTGACCAGGTAGCCGACACCGGTCTGGTCGATCTCCAGCAGGCGCAGCGCGTACTCGGCGGCCGAGTACGCGGACAACAGCAGGATGCCGACGTCCGGGTGCTGCTCGCGGACGGTGGCCGCGGCGTGCAGGCCTTCGGTTCCCGGCTCGGAGCGCAGCCGGATGTCGAGGATGACCACGTCCGGCGGGTCATCCGCGATGCCGGACAGCAGGTCGCCCTCGTCGGCCGCCTCCAGGGTGACCTCGATGCCGATCTCGCGCAGCAGGGCAGCCAGGGCGGCGCGGAACAGCGGAGCGTCGTCGGCGAGGGCTACGCGCACGGCACACGCACCGTCAGCGTCGTACCGCGGCCGGGTTCGCTGACCACGGCGAGGTCGCCGCGCAGTGACTCGACCCGGTCGCACAGGCCGGCCAGTCCGGTGCCGGCCTCGAGGCGGGCGCCGCCGCGTCCGTCGTCGGTGATCCGGGCGATGACCAGGTCGTCGTCAAGTGTCACCCGGACCTCGGTGGTGTGGGCCTGGGCGTGCCGGACCACGTTGGTCAGGGCTTCGCAGATGACGAAGTAGAGGGTCTCCTCGATCGCCTCGGGCAGCCGGGTCGGGGTGACGTCGAGGGTCGCGGCGATGCCCAGCCGGTCGGCCATGCCGGAGATCGCGGCCTCGAGCCCGAATTCGTTCAGCACCGCCGGGTGGATGCCGCGGGCCAGGCTGCGCAGCTCGTCGAGTGCCGCGTCGAGGTCGTTGCCGGCCGTGTCGATCGCGGCGATCGGGTCGCCGCCGCGCTGGGCCCGGTGCTTGGCCAGGCTGAGGGTGCTGAGCACGCTGAGCAGCAGCTGCTGGGCGCCGTCGTGCAGGTTGCGTTCGATGCGCCGGCGCTCGGCCATGCCGGCTTCGGCGATCCGCCGTCGGGAGGCCTGCACCTGGGCGAGCTGGGCGGCCAGGTCGTCCCGCAGCAGGCCGTTCTCGAGGACCAGGCCGCCGGCGACGGCCGCGCTGTGCACGAGGTCGCTGCGGCGGCGCAGCGCCGGGTCGACGAGCAGGACCGCGAGGGGACGTCCGTCGCCGCCGGGGACCGCGACCCGCCAGCGGGTCTGTTCGTCGGGGCGCAACGGATGTCCCTCGTACGTGACGAACCGTGATGCCGTCCCGGCCGGCAGCGCGAGCACCAGCCCGGGGTCGCCGAGCACTTCGCGGAGTGCGGCCTGCACGTCTCTCAGCGACTCGCAGCCGGCCATCCGCACCACGAGGTCGGCGACCGAGGAGCGGGCCAGCCGCCGCTGGGTCAGGCTGACCAGGAACGCGACCGGGGCGACCAGTGCGGCGAGGGCGGTGACCGTGCGCAGCGCGCCGGTGATCGTCTCGGGCAGGTGGACCAGCTGGGCGGTGATGTAGATGCTGCCCAGGATGCCGATCGCGATCCCGGCGGCGGACGCCGGCAGCGTGTCGGCGCGTTCCAGCCCCCGGCTGCGGCGGATCTTCAGGACCAGGAGCAGCACCAGCACCAGGGCGAGGACGATGATGCCGATCTTGAAGATCACCGACCAGACCCGGAACAGGTGCATGTTCGGTGCGACGCTCAGCCACCAGCTGCCCGCGGCCCAGCCGGCCCACTGGGGTTCGGAGACGGCGACGATGAACAGCTTCACGCCGACGATCCAGATCGCGAAGCCGACGAAGTACCAGCGTTCGTAGCGCCGGCCGAGCACCGGTTCCGGATAGCGCAGCAGGGCCAGCCCGCCGATCGCGAACCACCAGTAGCCGAACAGGAACGACAGCAGCGGCGCCGGGCCGATGTTCCACGCGTCCGGCCAGATCCACCACCAGGACGCCTCGTAGCAGGCCGCGGCCACGATCATCGCCCAGCCGGTGCGCCCGGTGCTGCGGTCGTGCAGCAGGAACACGCCGCTGGCCGCGAACGACGTGACGACCAGGACGAAGATGCTGCCCAGGGCGAAGTCCGCCGACCACATGGGAACCCAGGACAGGGCCGCGGTGGTCGCGGCGAGCAACGAGACGAGTGCTGCCGCGCGCAACGGGCTCTTTCCCTGCATTCGCGGGGAAAACGCCGCGGTCCCGGGCGTCGTGACGGTCATGAGCATCATATTGGCGCTTGGGCGCGTGCCGCACCAGCCGCAATCTATGGGGGTTTCCCCGCCTATCACGCGGGTGGCGCTAATGCTTATCGTGAGCGGGCGAGAGCCATTCAAGGTCAATTGAGCGGCAACTCGGTTGATCTTTCCAGGCAGGTGGGCGGTCCCGGGGAGACCCCGTCGTGGCGGGGACGGCGGTCTCGCGGCCGGTGCGGTTCGGCAATCCGCACCGGCCGCCATTACCGCTGCGCCCGCGCATATTCAATAGCTTCTCCGGTCCGATCTGGAGTCTTTCAGTGAAACATTATTCATATCATCGGCGTCGATTTCCGTGGGCGGAGCGCCGTTACGGGGGCGCCATGGACGGCGAGCACCGGTGACGTCGAGAGAGCTCGGGGGCGTACGTGCTGGAGACCATCGGTGGGGCGGTCCTGGAATGGATCGTCGGTGAAGGACTGGGCAAGGGCCGGGAGCTGCTCGGCCGCGAACCTCAGGTGCGGGATCTGGACGAGGTCATCCGGGCGGCGGTCGAACCGGCCGTCCGGGTGGCCACCGCCGACGCCACGACGCGGCAGTCGCTGCGGGCGATGCTCGACGAGCGACTCACCGCCCGTCTGGATCTCACCCCGGGTGCTCTGGCAGATCCGGCGACCTGTGTACGTCGTTGGCTGGCCCCGCTCGGCGAGACCAGCCTGAACGGGCTGAGCTACTGGCAGCACACGGGCGTCGACGGTGACCTGGTTGCGGATGCCCTGGCGGCCGAGGTGGTGCGGGGCATCGCCGGGAACGCGCGGCGCGGTGGCACGCTCGAGCCGCTGGCCACCGAGTTCCGCTTCGACGCCGTACTGAGCAAATTGGGGAAGATCGAACAGCAGCTGGACTCGCTCACGGCGATCCGCTCCAGTCCGGCGTCACTGCGCAACCGTCCGGCGATGACACCGGCCCGCTGGGGCCGGTACGTGACCCGGCCGGTCGTCGAGGACGCGGTCGCCGCGCAGGTTCTCGACCCGCGGGCCGGCGTCGCGCCGATGCTCGTGGTGTGGGGCTCCGGCGGGTTCGGCAAGACGTGGATCGCGCAGAACCTGTGCCTGAGCCGGCCGGCGCTGGAGCGGTTCACCGGCGGGGTGCTGTGGGTGCAGCTCAGCGAGGACCGGTCGCTGACCCGGGTCACCTCCGAACTGACCGGCCTGGTCCGGATCCTGGGCAACACCGACCTCGCGCCGGCCGACCCGCGCCGGCTCGGCCGGTGGGTCGGCGACCTGATCGAGGACCAGCCGACGCTGCTGGTCATCGACGACGCCTGGACGCAGGGGCACGTCGAGCCGTTCGTCGACACGCTGCCACCCACCTGCTTCCGCATCGTCACGACCCGCAACCAGCGCGCCGCGCCGCCGGGCACGCCCCGGGTCCACGTGGACGCGATGCGTCCGGAGGAGTCGGTGCAGTTGCTGCGCGGGCGGCTGGACATCGACGAGTTCGACCTGGAGCCGCTGCTGAAGTTCTGCGGCGG
>KL571461.1:5131-9711 GCA_000715855.1 Actinoplanes liguriensis | reverse complement strand
CTGCGCAAGCAGGGCCTGGTCGCCTTCGACGCCGACCGGGCGGGCACCGATCCGCGCAGCCGCACGGTCCGGGCCACGATGGAGAGCAGCATCGAGTTCGTCGAGGAGCAGCATCCCGGCGCCACCGAGCGCTATCTGGAGCTGGCCGCGTTCCAGGACGACGTCGACATTCCCCGCGAGGTGATCGCCGACCTGTGGCGGCACCGGGCCGGCCTGGACACCGCGACCACCGAGTCGCTGCTGCTCGACTTCGCGGACAAGTCGCTGGTGCAGCGCTTCCAGATCGACCCACCGGCGGTCCGCCTGCACGACGTGGTGCGCACCTACCTGCGCGACCGGGCCGGTGATCGGCTCATCGCCGACATCAGCCGCGACATCCTCGAGCTGTACCAGGGTGTCGACCTCGCGCCGGACGTCGAGGACGGTGAGCCACCGTGGTGAGCGCCCGGGCCCGCGATTTCCTGCTCCGCGAGAAGGTACGTGTCACCAAGCTGGCCGGCGGTGACGTGCGCGCGGTGTGCCTGGATCCGCGGTGGCTGCTGCCCAGCGCGGCCACCCGGCCGATCGGTGAGGTGGTCGCCGACCTGCGCGCGGCCGACGACCCGGTGCTGACGCGGATGGCCCGCGCGTTCGAGCAGAGCGCCCACCTGACCGGTGCGGCGGCGTCCCGGCCACAGCGGGTGGACACGATCCTGGGCTGGATGCGGGCCGAGCCGCGGTTGCACCCGGTCGTCGACCGCTGCATCCCGCTGCTGCGACGGGCCTACGCGCAGGTCCGCTGGGTGGTGCGGCCGACCGGCTCGGGCCGCGCGCACACCCTGAGCCGGCATCGGGCGCACGTGGCCGGGGTGCGGTTCAGCACCGACGACCGCTCGCTGATCACCGTCGACCAGGACGGCCAGGTCCTGCTCTGGGATGTGGAGAGCGGGGCGCCGGTCGGCCCGCTCGACCCGGCCCAGGCCTGGGCGGAGCGCGGCGACGGCGATGCGCCGCAGGGCTCCCGGCCGGCGATCCGGATCCAGTACGGCCGGGAGCAGACCCGGATCCTGACCGGTGGGGACAACCAGGTGGCGGTGCTGACGCCGCAGGGCCTGCTCGCGGTCTGGTCTCTGGAGGACGACCCCCGGCCGCGGTACGCCGTGGCGACCGGCGGGGACGGCGGATATTCGGCGACGTTTCCGGTCGCACTGGACGACCAGAGCTTTCTGACCCGGGCGGACGACTGTTTCCGGGTGCACGAATGGCGTACCGGGAAAGTGCTCCTGATCCTGCCGTTGGACGGGCAGTCGGCGAACTCGGCGCTCAGCGGCGACAAGCGCTATTTCGCCGTCGAATCGGACGAGGGCGTGGTCGACGTCTGGGATCTGCAACGTCGCTCGATGGTCGGAAGGGTGAGCCTCGGACGGATCGGGCTGTCCGCGCTGGCGATCGATGGATATTGGCTTTTCACCATTGATGACAACGACGTCGGGCGTACGTGGTGGTGGCCCGATGTCCGGGTGCACGCGACCTACAGCGGGGTGTTCGACGCCGTTCGCGTGGAGGCGGGCGCCGACCGGTTGTCCTTTCTGCCGAATCCGGGAGAGCTGGCCGTGGTCGGGCTCTCCGGGCGCGGCGCGTATCCGGTGCGCGCGTTTCTTCCCGACGCCGATGACTACGGACGGGCGACGACGGTCGACCTGTCGCCGCGATGGCTGGCGACGGTGCACACACGTACCCGGGAATCCGGTGTTGAGTCTTTGACCATCGAACATCGGGTGACCGTTTTCGACCGCGCTTCCGGGCATCGGGTCGCCGACGGCTGGGGCGAAGGCGAGGCGGTGCTCGCCGCGCCGGCGCCCGACGAGGGGCAGCTGCTGCTGGTGTCCGGCGGCGGCGAGGTGGAGATCTGGGACCCGGCGGCCGAGCGCGTGCGCCGGACCCGGACCGGCACGGGTGGCAGCGGCGGGACGGTCGCGGCGGTCAGCCACGATCGCCGCACGGTGGCGGTCTCGCACGGCAACGACGTGCAGTTGGTCCGGCCGCAGGAGGATCAGGAGCTCGGCGCGTACGCGTTCTCCGGCACCCCGGTCAGCGCGGTCGCGGACCCCGGTGGCCGATGGTTCGCGACCGTTACCGATCAGCTTGTGCTCTATGTCTGTGACCCGGTGAACGGGCAGGTGCGCCATCGGTGCGCAGGCCCCGCGGATCTGGAGTTTCGCAACGCGCTGCATTTTCCGGCGTGGAGTCCGGACGGGCGGTGGATCGCCGTCGACGACTGGGATTCCCGTGTGCTCGTCTGGGATCCGGTCACCGGCCGGCAGCTTCCCGGATTCGGCCCGCTCGATGCGCGAACCGTTTTCGTGGCGTCCCGACCGGCCGGGCCCTTGGTCCTGCGCCGGCATGACGATCAGCACCTGAGCCTGTGGCAATTCGGCACGCGGCGGCCCTTGGCGGAACTGCCGCCGGCGGTCCAGGTCGTCGGGGACGTGAGCGGACAGTGGATCGCCATGCGCGACCACGACGACGCCGTTTTCCTTCTGACCGTGGGGGAGCGGCGCCTGGTGAATCTCGCGCACGGGGTGCGCGGAATAGCCGGCGGCCCGCGCCTGATTCTCTGGACCGACCACGAGGTGCGCGCGATGACCGTTCCGGACGGTCGAGTCGAGACCCTGACCAGCAGTTCGACGCCGATAGCCGAGGTGTTGTGCGATGCGGCGGGGCGCCGCCCGCTCGTGATCGGCGTCGACGGCAGCCTGGCGACCGTCACCGGTTCCGTGCTGAGCGCCCGGGTGACCCTGCCCGGGGAACTGTCGCTGAGCCCGGACGGGCGGACGCTCGCCGCCACCCACAGCGGCACGGTGCGGCTCGTCGACGTCACCGACCGCGGCGGTCAGGTGGCGATCACCCTCGACGGCACCGTTCGCGGCACAGCTTGGCTCGGCGGTGACTCCCTCGTCGCCGCCGGGGCCTTCGGACTTCAATCGCTGGCCATCGGCCGGCCGACCCCCTTGGAGGAGACGTGAACCGCAACGATCTCGAGAAGCAGCAGATGATCGACAACTCGCGCCGGGAAGGGCGGCGGTTGTCGGCGGCACTGAGCAGCGGGGTGCAGCCGCAGCCGATCAACGTTCCGCTGGCCCTGCAACCGGGGGAACTGTGCTATGGGCAGATGCCGGTGGCTGTCCTGCAGTTCATCGAAGGCGACGGCTCGTACGTCAAACGCTCCGGCGGTTTCGTCTTCGGCGGTGGCCTCATCGGTGCCGCGTTCAACGCCGTGAACATGACGGCCAACGCGGTGGGCAACGCGCGGCGGCGTAACGAAGCCGCCCGGGAGATGAACGGGAACTGGCGGCACGCGCAGACCGGGCAGCTGTACCTGACCAATCGGCGGTGGAGCCTGAACGCGAACCGGACCTGGTCGGACTGGTGGTTCAACGGGGTCCGGATGTCACACTGCGACGGCTGGATGATCGTGCTGGAACTGGTGGGGCAGCCGCCGACCGGGTTGCTGATCGCCCAGCCGGACTACTGGTTCGTGATGTTCCACAAGCTGGCGTTCAACACGGTCGCGCTGCCCCCGCCCCCGTCCGACGAGGCCGGCATGTTGCCGCCGGGCGCGCCGAGCGGTGGCGCCTCCCCGGACGGCCCCGGCTGGGTCCAGCGCGATCCCGGCTGAGGTGATCACGCCGGATTCCTTGGGTCGGTGCCCGATCATCCGATATGCCTGGCGATCCGTCGTGGCACATCCCCGGCGGCCGTCATCCTCAGGAGCCGCACGTGTCCAGTCGCCAGTTCGTCACCTTCGAGGTCGCCGGCCAGTTCTTCGGCGTGGACGTGGACGCGGTGCAGGAAGTCCTGTCGTACAGCGAGTACACTCCGGTGCCGCTGGCGCCGAACGCGGTCGGCGGACTGTTCAACCTGCGCGGCCAGGTTATCGCCGCGGTGGACCTGCGGGTGCAGTTCGGTTTGCCGCGCCGGGACATGTCCGGCCTGGTGATGAACGTGATCGTGCGCTACGGCGACGAGCCGGTGAGCCTGCTGGTGGACCGCATCGGCCAGGTCGCCGACCTCGACGCGAAACTGTTCGAGGAGCCGCCGGCGACCCTGACCGGCCCGTCTCGGGCGCTGGTCACCGGCGCGTACAAGACCGAGGGCCGGCTGCTGCTGGTGCTCGACGTCGCCGAGTGCGTGAACACCGCCCGCGTCCTGGCCTGACGGTTCCGGTGTGCGGATCAATCCTTACGTGGGCGCTGGTTTGCGATGAGGGCGAGTAGGGCGGCATGGGTCCGCTCGTCCGCGGCCGCAACGAGACCGCCCGCTCCCGCATGGATCGGCCGGCCGTCGATCCCGGTGACGACACAACCGGCCGCCTGGCAAAGGGCGATTCCGGCTGCGAAGTGAACGCTGTCGCGTAGGTGGCCATCGGTGACGTAGGCAGCACGGCGGCCGGCGGCGACCCAAGCCACGGCCAGGGTGGTAGAGACGACCCGGGGGCGGAACTGTTCGACGAATCCCTCGTCGGCGAGCATCTGGGCGGCCGAGAAAACCCTATGATTGGGAAACGGCGGGTCGAGATTGACGTCGACCAGCCTTGACTC
>KL571461.1:3347-4935 GCA_000715855.1 Actinoplanes liguriensis | reverse complement strand
CGCTCAGAGATGTGTATAAGAGACAGCGTACGCAGCGGCACTGTCAGTCCAGAACACCTCGTTCGTGAACGGGTCCGCGGAGGCGGCCACGGTGGCCTGCCCACCGGTTCGTAGCGCCACATTCACCGAGGCCAGCATGTTTCGCACGGCGTAGTTCAACGTTCCGCACAACGGGTCGACCAACCACAGCCGATCGTTTACGCCGTTGCCGGTGCGCCCGGTCTCCTCACCCAGCACGACGTCCTCCGGCCGCGCCGCACGCAAGACATCGATGATGGCCTTCTCGGCCTCGACGTCGGCCGTGGTGGCGAAGTCACCAGCGGACTTCTGGAAGCGTGCCAGCGATGATCCGTAGTGCGAGCGGACGACCGCGGCACCGGCTTCCACCGCCTGAATGACCAAGTCCTGGTCGGTGATCGACATGCGGAGACCATAGATGTCCATCACACCTCGCGTGGCCTGACCCTCTCAGCGAGCAAAGATCAGTTTCCGGATCTGCCGCAGAAAGGTTTGCTCTGTGTCCGCACGACATGGTCCAGGGCGTTCTGGCAGGCCAGGTCGACGGCCGCGTCCGTCGGGGGCACCCCTGCCCGGGTTCAGCTGCGCGGGGGCATCAGGCGCCGGAAGGCCGGGACAGCGGCGGCGGCGACGCCGAAGTGCATGAGCATCAGGGCGATGACGCCGCCCGTGGTGGTGCCGGGCTGCGAGTCGGAGGAGAGCAGCAGGGCGTCCGGGATGAGCGAGAGCACCAGGACCACCGGGACGACGATGCGCAGGACGCGAGCGGCGTTGCCGCTGTGGTTGACGATCAGCCGCCAGGCGACGGTGGCGAGCAGCGCGCCGATCACCGTCAGCGGACCGTAGACCGCGATGGTGAGCTGTTTGAACTCGTCGGGGGCACCGAGCCCGCGGGCGGCCAGGGCGATCACCGTGTTGATGATCAGGCCACCGGCGACGGCGATGCCGGCCGAGGCGAGCGTGGCCTTCCAGGTGATCCCGGTGGTGGTGGCAGCGGTTGCCGTCATGGTGGTCCTCTCGACAGGGGGAGATGCTTCACGCGTGAAGTGAAAACTAGTCACCATGACTTCACGCCTCAACTGACGGCGTCTAAGAATCAGTTAAGGAATGAAGCGACGTAGGATCGTCGGCGTGAGTGCGGAACCCGAGCCACGGTGGCTCGACGACGAGCAGCAGGGCACCTGGTTCGCGCTGATCTGCCTGCTCAACCGCCTGCCGTCCGCGCTCGGCGCGCAGCTGCAACGCGACGCCGGGCTGACCCACTTCGAGTACCAGGTGCTGTCCTGCCTGTCGGCCGTGCCCGAGCGCACGATGCGGATGAGCGTGCTGGCCGCGATGGCCGACGGCTCGCTGTCGAGGCTCTCGCAGGTCGTCTCCCGCCTGGAGAAGCGCGGCTGGGTGCGCCGCCACGCCGACCCGGAGGACGGCCGCTTCACTCTCGCCACGCTGACCGATGAGGGGTGGGGCAAGGTCGTCGCCACCGCGCCGGGACACGTCGGTGAGGTGCAGCGGCTGGTGTTCGACTCGCTGACCCGGGCCCAGCAGCGCCAGCTCGGCGAGATCGGCCGCC
>KL571461.1:1838-3096 GCA_000715855.1 Actinoplanes liguriensis | reverse complement strand
GCCGCATCCTGCGCACCATCGACACGGACGGCCCGCCGCCACCCGGCTGATGCCATGCACCGGGTGGCCCGCACACACCCGCCGTCGGGAAAGCGGACGCGGGATCACACCGGGCCGTCGGCTGAATGAGCCTGGCCCTCGCCACGTGCGGCATCGACCGCCCGCGCCGGACCAGCCGGCAGCACCAGGCGGAACGTGGCGCCGTGCCCGGCGACGGTGTCCAGCTCCAGGCGGCCGCCGTGGTGGGCGGTGATCGTGGTGGCGATGGCCAGGCCGATGCCGGAGCCGTGCTGGTCGCGGGCCCGGGTGACGTCGGTGCGGTAGAAACGCTCGAAGACCCGCAGAGCGTCCTCACGGGTGAGCCCCGCGCCGTGATCGACGACCTCCAGCACGCTGACCGGCAGGCCGGGCGGCAGGGCCGGGGTCGCGCTGAACCGGTCGGCGGCCTCGGCGCCGAACGCCGGCCCGGAGGTCGCCGGGCCGACCCGGACCTCGATCGTCTCGTCGCCGCCGGCGTGCACGAGCGCGTTCTGCACCAGGTTGGCGGCGGCTTGACGAAGCCGGTGGGGATCGCCGCGGGCCGGGGCCGGTGGCGCCTCGTCCGTCCCGATCAGGGCGCCGAGCGTGATCCGGTGTGCGCCGGGGACCAGCGCGACCGCGCGGATCACGTCGGCGGCGACCTCGCGCAGATCGACCGGCTCGTCCTGGTAGGCCGGCTCCCGGTCGAGCTTGGCCAGGGTCAGCAGGTCGTCGACGAGGACCTTCATCCGTTCGGCGCTGGCCGCGACCAGCTGGTCGGCCTCGCGCCACTCCGGTGACGGGTGCTCGCGCAGCAGGGCGAGCTGGGCGAAGCCGTGGATCGTGGTCAACGGGGTGCGCAGCTCGTGGCCGGCGTCGTCGACGAAGTGCCGCAGCCCTGTCTCTTATCGCGCAACGCGGCCTGCAGGCGGTCGAGCATGCTGTTGAGCACGCCGCCGAGCCGTCCGGCCTCGGTCGCCGGGTCGGTGTCCGGGATGCGCACGCTCAGGTCGCCGGTGCCGGTGATGGCCCGGGCCGTGCGCTCCATCCGGGTCAGCGGCCGCAACCCGAGACGTACCACCCAGCGGCTGACGACGATGAGCAGCAGCACCGCCACGGCCAGCAGCAGCGCGTCGAACCCGAGGATCTTGGTGGTCGCTCCGTCGAGGGTGTCCAGCGGCAGGCACACCACCACGACGGTGCCGTCGATCGCGGTGGTGCGCCGCACCCGCCAGCGGCC
>KL571461.1:0-1580 GCA_000715855.1 Actinoplanes liguriensis | reverse complement strand
CCCCGCCAGCGGCCGTCGCCGGCGGTCGCCTCCACCGTGACCGGGCGATCCACCGGCAGGTCACCGGAGAGATCCGGGCCCGGCACGGTGGTGTTGCCCAGGGTGGTGCTGTGACCCTCGCGGTCGTAGAGGACGACCCGGAACTCCGACGGCAGTCCGCCGGCCGTGCGGGCCATGCCGGTGAACGCCTCGTGCGTGCTCAGCACGGCACCGGGCGGGAGCGGGAACCCGGCGAGCTGACCGTCGACCTGGTCCAGCAGCCAGGACCGCAGCACCTGTACGCCGATGATCTGCGACCCGACCACGGAGGCCACGGCCAGCGCGGTGGCCGCCAGCGTCAGCCGGGCCCGCAGCGACCGGGGCCGGCGCATCCGCCCGTTCACGCCGGGAATGATCGGGGTTGCCGCAGGCAGTATCCGACGCTGCGGATCGTGTGGATCAGCCGCGGATCGGCGGTGTCGACCTTGCGGCGCAGGTACCGCACGTACGTCTCCAGGACGCGGGGGTCGCCGTCGAAGCCGTCGCCCCATACCTCGTCGATGATCTCCGCACGGCCCAGCACCTGATCAGGATGACGCATCAGCAGGCACAGCAGCCTGAACTCGGTCGGCCCGAGCGGAATGTAGCGCCCGGCCCGGCGTACCTCGTGGGCGGTGACATCCACCGTCAGGTCGGCGCACCGCAGCAGGCCCTCGGCCACCACCGGCCGTACCCGGTCGACGATGGCCCGGATCCGCAGCAGCAGCTCCTCGACGTTGAACGGCTTGACCAGGTAGTCGTCGCCGCCCGCGCGCAGCCCGGTGACCCGGTCCTCGATCCGGGCGTGGGCGGTCAGGAACAGCACCGGGGTGGTGATGCCGTCCGCCCGTAACTGCCGGGTGAACGCGAAGCCGTCCGTGCCGGGCAGCATCACGTCCAGCACCAGCAGGTCCGGGCGGAACTCGGTGAGCGCGGCGCGGGCCTGGCCGGCGTCCGCGGCGGCACGGACGTCGTAACCGGCCATCCGGACCGTCGCCCCGAGCAGGGTCCGGATCCCGGTGTCGTCCTCGACCACCAGGATCCGGCGCTGATCCGCGCTCATGCCGGCTACTTCTTCGGTGCGCAGTCGTAGAGGGTCTGCGTGCCGGATTCCGCGCCGCCGTACTCGGTGGCGGGCACCGCCGTGCAGTTCTGGCTGATCCAGGTGGACCGGCCGGCCGCGGGGCCGTCGCTGCCACCCATTCCACCCCTGCCGCCGCCGCCGAGGATGTACCGCAGTGTGCCCCTGGCGGCCCAGTCGGTCAGCTGTTTCGTGGACGGGGCGTCGTCGCTGCCGAGGAAGCCGCCCATGCCGATCACCGTCTGATCACTGCCGAGGATGTACGAGGCGGCCGACGTCGCCCCACCGTCGATGGCGAGCTTGATGCGGGCTGTGCCGGAGTTCCGTACGGCGAAATCGAGGATCTTCTTCTGCTCGTCGGTGAGCTTGCCGTTGTCACCGAAGCCGCCACCGCCCCGCCCGCCGCCCGGGAAACCGCCGCCGCTGGGGACGCCGCCGCCGGTGGGAAGACCGCCGCCAGTGGGGAAGCCGCCCGGAATGT
>KL571460.1:22166-22965 GCA_000715855.1 Actinoplanes liguriensis | reverse complement strand
GACGCGTCCACCCGCACGCCGAGCGAGCGCAGCGCGTCCAGGATCGGGCCCATCGGCCGGTTCCGCGCGTGCGGGTCGCCGTCGAGCTCGACCGTGCCGTCGGCCAGCCCGGCGACCGGAGGCAGGAAGCGCATGATGGTGCCGGCCAGCCCGACGTCCACCCGCGCCGGGCCCCGCAGCGGGCCGGGCCTGACCGTCCAGCGGTCGTCGGCCGAGGTGTCCACGGCGACGCCGAGCGCGCGCAGGGCGGCGGACATCAGCGTGGTATCTCGGGCCCGCAGCGGCGCCTCGATCACCGATGGGCCGTCGGCCAGCGCGGCGAGGATCAGTGCGCGGGCGGTCATCGACTTCGAGCCGGGCAGCCGCACGGTCGCGGTGACCGGGCCGGTGGCGGACGGGGCGAGCCAGGGACGTAGTTCAGCAGCCATGGCCGCTATTCTGCCGGTGCTCCCTGACATTTCCCTCCTCGCATTCCCGGCACCCGGGACATGGCCCCCGAATCATGACCGCTGCCCGTTCCGCCACCGTCATTCCCCGGTGTTCCGTGCCCCCTGCCACCGTTTCCGGCGGCGTACGCTGCACCCCATGTGCGGGCGGTACGCGACCACGCGGAGCAACGCGGATCTCAGCCAGTTCTTCGAAGCGGTCGACGTGACCGGGGAGCTGACGCCGAGCTGGAACGTCGCGCCCACCGACCCGGTCCCGCTGGTCCGCGAGTCGGCCACGCACGCCGCCCGGGTGCTGGACACCGCGCGCTGGGGTCTGGTGCCGCCGTGGGCCGCCGACCTGCGGCAGGGCG
>KL571460.1:20703-21950 GCA_000715855.1 Actinoplanes liguriensis | reverse complement strand
CGGATGATCAACGCGCGGGCCGAGACGGTGGCCGAGTCCAAGGCGTTCGCGCCCTCGTTCGCCCGTCGCCGCTGCCTGGTCCCGGCCGACGGCTGGTTCGAGTGGGTGCGGGACGGCAAGCAGAAGCAGGCGTACTACATGACACCGGTCGGCGGGGCGCCTCTGGCCTTCGCCGGGATCTGGTCGGCGTGGGGCAAGGAATCCGTGCTGACCTGCAGTGTCATCACCACGGCGGCGCTCGGTGACCTGGCCCGGGTGCACGACCGGATGCCGCTGATCCTCCCGCCCGAGCGCTGGGCGGACTGGCTGGCCGGCGGGGGTGATCCGGAGCCGTTGCTGCGCCCGCTCGACGCCGCCGCATTGGCGTCGATCGAGGTGCGCCCGGTCGGTCCGGCGGTGGGCAATGTCCGCAACAACGGTCCGGAGTTGCTGACTCCCCCTACCGAGGTAACGCTTTTCTGAACTTCGGAAGATCAACGAAGTTCTTTGTCGGAGTATGCGCGGATTCTCCATCGACAACTTTGTTTCAAGATAGATCACCCCCTTGTTCTGATCTTGTACGGTGCGGTACAAACCAGCGCCGGAGTGGTGACGGTCCGCAAGGTGCGGGATGGCTACCACGGCAGTTCCGGTCCCACGGGGGAGGTGGGCTGATGACACGAGCACGCATGCCGCGTCCGCACGAGGTGGCTATCGCGCGACGCGACCCGCGGTTGCTCGACGCAATTGCGCAACGCCGTACCGACGAGGCTTGGCGGACCCGGGGAGCTTGCCGGACCGTCGATCCGGAGACGTTCTTCCCAGCACCCAACGAACCGTCCGGCGGCGCCGTCGCGCTCTGCGGGACCTGCCCGGTGCAGGGTCCCTGCCTCGCGTGGGCGCTGCAGGTGGGGGACTGTCACGGGGTCTGGGGCGGCACCACGCCACGCGAGCGGCGGGCCATGTTGGTGGCCTGGCGGGAGCGGGTCCAGCCGGACGGCGAGCCGGTCGAGGACGACGCCACGGACGAGGAGGACCGCCGTTTCCTGACGCTGGAACCGGCGAGCCGCTGATAGAAACGGAGCCTGTGACAAGCTCCGAGAAAATCGTCGAGACACCGCGCGGGCCGGCCCGGGTTCGGACCACCGAACCGGCCGGCCCGCCGCGCAGTCAGCTCTTCCTCGGCCACGGCGCCGGGGGCGGTGTGGACACGCCGGACCTGGTGGCGGTGCACGACGCCGCGGTGGCGGCCGGCGTACGGGTGGCGC
>KL571460.1:18964-20457 GCA_000715855.1 Actinoplanes liguriensis | reverse complement strand
GTATAAGAGACAGCGCCGGCGCCGGCCGGCCATCTCGACGAGGCATGGACGACGGTGGTGCGGGCCATGGCCGTACGCGCAATGCCGTTGATCCTCGGTGGCCGGTCGAGCGGAGCCCGGGTCGCGTCGCGGACCGCGCCCCTGCTGGACGCCGTGGGGGTGCTGGCCCTGGCGTTTCCGCTGCATCCACCGGGCAAGCCGGAGAAGTCGCGGGCCGGCGAGCTGCCGGAGGGGATTCCGACGCTGGTGGTGAACGGTGACCGGGATCCGTTCGGGGTGCCGGCGCCGGCCGGGTCCGTCGAGGTGGTCGTGCGTCCGGGCGCTGTGCACGATCTGCGGAAGGATCTTCCGGGCACCGCCGGGGCCGTGATCGTGTGGCTTCGGCGACATGGCTGGGCCGCGGAATTCTGACCGGGGTCGCGGCGTTGCAGAACCCGGATGGATTTGTCATCGGAAGGGGTGTCTGTAGTGCGTGCGATGCAGCACGAACGCCGGGAGACGACCCGGGTCCGGGAAATTCTGGACTCCCCGGAGTGGCCGGCCGTGGCGCCGGCGGCCCCCGCCACGCCGGTGAGCGTCAGCACACCGGTTTTCGAGAGCGTGACTGGGGCACTACCCGTATCCTCGGCGGGGCGGTCGAGGGGGGAGTCCAGGGTGGCCCAGAAAGAGCGTGTCGACGAGCGTCGCGAGCGCTTCGAGCGTGATGCGCTGCCGTTCGTCGATCAGTTGTACGCCGCCGGCCTGCGGATGACCCGTAATCCGGCCGATGCCGAGGACCTGGTGCAGGAGACGTTCCTCAAGGCGTTCTCCGCGTTCCACCAGTTCGAGGCGGGTACCAACCTCAAGGCCTGGCTGTACCGGATCTTGACGAACACGTACATCAACTCGTACCGGCGCAAGCAGCGGCAGCCCGTGCAGGCGCCCACCGAGGAGATCACCGACTGGCAGCTGGCCTCCAGCGAGTCGCACACCTCGCAGGGTCTGCGCTCGGCCGAGACCGAGGCGCTCGACCGTCTGCCGGACAGCGACATCAAGGAAGCGCTCCAGTCCCTGCCGGAGGATTTCCGGCTCGCCGTCTACCTCGCCGATGTCGAGGGTTTCTCGTACAAGGAGATCGCCGACATCATGGGCACGCCCATCGGAACCGTCATGTCCCGCCTGCACCGTGGGCGGCGCAACCTGCGCAACCTGCTCGAGGGGTACGCCGCCGAGCGCGGCATCACCCGGGCCGCGTCCGAGCCGCAGGAGGCATGACCCGATGTCGAGCGCCGAGAATCACCACGAGACCGACTGCCACATCGTGCTCAGCGAGGTTTATCTCTACCTCGATCTGGAGTGCAGCGAGGACCGTCGGCAGCTGATCCAGAAACACCTGGACGAGTGCACCGAGTGCCTGCGCGAGTTCGGCATCGAGACCGAGGTGAAAGCCCTGGTCGGCCGGTGCTGCGGAGATGAGCGGGCGCCGTCCGAGCCTGTCTCTTATACACATCTCT
>KL571460.1:17762-18759 GCA_000715855.1 Actinoplanes liguriensis | reverse complement strand
GAAGCTGGGCCAGTTCGACGCTTCGTGACAAGAATGAAGGACGGGCCGGTGGACGAGAGTCCGCCGGCCCGTTCTCGTTTCAGCTGTTGGGGCGCTTACCGTGGTTCGCGCCGCTCTTCTTACGGGCCTTCTTCTTACGAGCCTTCTTGGCCATAAAGGGCCTCCTTCCTCACGCTTGCTCAGTCGTCGATCGTAGTGGGCGCTTCTCCCGGCCCGGGACTCACCCGCTCGAGATCCGTGATTTGATGGCGTTCTCTGGAATGCGAGGGGGGATCGGAATGGCCGAAGAAGTCCGTGCCGAGATGGTGGCCAACGTGTGGAAGGTCGTGGCCGGAGTGGGCCAGGCCGTCGCCGAGGGCGACACGCTGGTGATCCTGGAGTCCATGAAGATGGAGATCCCGGTGCTGGCCGAGTCCGACGGGACGGTCGACCAGCTGGCCGTGAACGAGGGTGATGTCGTCCAGGAGGGTGACCTGATCGCCGTCCTCAGCTCCTGAGCCTCTGTTTCTCGAGCCAGGCCTATTTCTTGAGCCAGCGCAGCAGGTAGGAACGGCTGCGCTGGCGAGGGACGACCGGCACCCGGACGGTGGCCGCGGCCAGCTCCCGGGTGGGCCGGTCGAGCTCCGGCGTGATCAGAGCCAGCTCGGCGACCGCCCGGGCGTGCGGCCCGCCGGCCATCTCGGTGAACCGCCCGGCCACCACCGCCGCCACGTCGGCGCGCGCGGCCGGGTCCACCCAGGCGTAGGTGATCATCGCGAACAGCGCCGCCTGGGTCACCCGGTCGGCGTCGCCGTCGAGGAGCCCGAGCAGCAGGCGCCGGCGGCTGGAGTCCAGCCACGGCTCCTCGGTCCCGTGGTGCAGCAGCCCCAGGCAGGCCCAGACCTCCGCGGCCCCGGGCCGCTCGGCGCCGGTCACCGCGGGGTGGCCGAGCATGGCGAGCAACTCCCAGGGCTCGACCAGCACCAGGCCGAGCGCGCGGTCGTACGCCGCCGGCGGG
>KL571460.1:16762-17480 GCA_000715855.1 Actinoplanes liguriensis | reverse complement strand
CAGCCGGGACAGGCCGGCCGGTGTGCCACTGAGCCAGGCCGTGTCGCGGCAGCACTCGTCCAGGTCGGTGTGCTCGTGCGTGTCGTCCGGGTGGTCGCGGATGAAGTCGGCCAGACCGATCAGGTGCGCCACGTCGCCGTCGGCCCGGAAGCGCAGCCGGTGGGCGGTGTGCACCACGCAGTCGAACCGCGGGTCGCGTTCCAGCGCGCGGTCGGTCCAGTTCAGCGCCTCTTCGAGACGACCCAGGTCGGCCAGCGTGGCGGCGACGTCGGCGTAGACCGAGAGGTCGTCCGGGTCGTACATGACGGCGCGGCGCAGCGCGGCGAGCGCCTCCGGGATCCGGCCGGCACTGCGGTACGCGTACCCCAGCCAGATCTCTCCCAGCTTGGACGGACGGGACCGGGCGCCGCGGATCGCCCAGTCGATCGCGAGCCGGCCCTCGCCGAGGCGCCGGGCCAGCGCTGAGCCCGCGCCGAGCAGCATCGCGTGTTCGCCGTGCGCGTCGATGGCGTTCCGGACCACGGTCAGGTACGGCCGGAGCGACGCGGCGGCGGTCTTCGGAGCCGGGTCACCGACCGCGGTGCACAGCCGCATCAGCGTCCGGGCCAGCGCGTCCGGGTCGATCCGCCCGCCGAGCACCGGGTCGCTGACCCACGGGACACCGGCCCAGTCGACGCCGGGGGTGTGCCCGCTGGCCGCGGCGAGCAGCGGCAGCCCT
>KL571460.1:13442-16540 GCA_000715855.1 Actinoplanes liguriensis | reverse complement strand
GTGTATAAGAGACAGGAGCAGGTGGGCGTGCGCGGCCACCCGGCCGGCCGGGGCGTGCGGATCCAGCGGGAACAGGTCGAGCGCGCGGTCGGCGTCCGCCGCCAATCGGCTGAGCAGCTCGTGGATCTCCGGAAGGGTGGGTGCTTGGAGCAGTGCCCCGGCCAGGTGCCGGGCGGCCTGATCCAGCTCGCCACGGTCGAGGGCGGCGCGAGCGAGGGCGAGGTCGTGGGGGACCTGGGGGTGGGCTTCCACGAGTGAAGACAGTACGGGCAACAGGGCGATCTGTCAGGCCTCACGTTTGCGCAGTAGTGCTCGAAAGATTGACGTACTAAGCTTTTTCTTGCAAGACTGCGCATCGATTGCGCGAGAACTGCTCATCTGGGGAGGATGACGTGACAGAGCGAGGCCACGGGATGGCAGCGGACATTGCGGAACAGCCGGCGGGTTTCGCCCGCCTGCTGGAGGGCCCGCACGCGGCCGCGATCGCCGAGGTCGCGGCGGAGGTGGCGGCCCGCCGTCCGCGGAGCGTGCTCTTCGTCGGCCGCGGCACCTCCGACCACGCGGCGCTCTACGGGGCTTACCTCGCCGAGATCCGGCTGGGCCTGCCGGTCGCCAGCGCCTCGCCGAGCGCGATCACGCTCTACGGCGCCCGCCCGGACTTCACCGACACGCTGGTCATCGGGGTCAGCCAGAGCGGTGGCTCACCCGACCTGACCGGTGTCCTCTCCACCGCGCGGGAGACCGGCGCGCTCACCCTCGCCCTCACCAACAACCCGGAATCCCCACTGGCCCGGGCCGCCGAGCTGTCGGTGGATGTGGCGGCCGGGCACGAGCGGGCGGTCGCGGCGACCAAGACGTACACCGCCGAGCTGCTCGCGCTGCTGCTGCTCGTCGAGGGCATCCGGGCCGGCGACGGGCGGCTGCCCGACTCGGAGCGCGCCGCGCTCGCCGCGCTGCCCGGGCTGGCCGAGACCGTGCTCGCCGACCCGACCGCCTCCGACATCGCGCAGCGCTACCGGTTCGCGCCGCACATGGTCACCACCGGCCGGGGCTATGCGTACCCGACCGCCCGGGAGGCCGCGCTCAAGCTGATGGAGACGTCATACGTGCCGACGCTCGCGTTCTCCGGCGCCGACCTGCTGCACGGCCCGCTCGCGATGACCGACACCGACGTGCCGGTGATCGCCGTGGTCGGCGACGGCCCCGGGGGGAAGGCGATGGGCGAGGTGCTCACGCGCCTGCAGGAGCGCAAGGCGGACGTGCTGACCGTCGGCCCGGCCGGGCAGCTCAGCGTCCCGGCCGTCGACGAGCGGTACAGCCCGTTGCTGGACATCCTGCCGCTCCAGAAGCTGGCCCTGGCGCTCGCGCTGGCCAAGGGCGAGGACCCGGACGCGCCCCGCGGTCTGAAGAAGGTGACCAGCACGCTGTAGGTCCCGCGGCGCTGCGGCCTGACCGGCAGTGCGGGACCTGGCTGAAACATCGTCGTGGCAGGCTTGGTCTCGTGTCCACCCTGCGCGATCTCGTCGAGGAACACACCAACCTGGGTTCCGCCGACATCGACCACCTGCACCGGCTCGCCGGTGACTGGCAGTTGCTCTCCGACCTGTCCTTCGCCGACCTGCTCCTGTGGGTGCCGATCAAGGGGGAGAAGCCGCGCCGGTTCCTCTGCGTGGCGCAGGTGCGCCCGACGACGGCGCCGACGGCGTATCAGGACGACCAGGTGGGCAAGATCTTCGGCGGTCCCGAGGTGGCCCACCTGGACGTGGCCGTCACCCAGGAGCGCATCTGGCGGGAGGGCGACCCGGTCTGGTACGGGGACACTCCCGCCCGCCACGAGGCGATCCCGGTGCGCCGCCGCGACGAGGACGATCACGAGGAGGGCTACAGCGAGGTGATCGCGGTGATCGGCCGCGACACCAACCTGAGCACCGCCCGGACGCCCAGCCAGCTCGAGCTGAACTATCTGACCACCGCGGACGACCTGGCCCAGATGGTCGCCGACGGCACGTTCCCCCCGGCCCGCCAGCCGGGGGAGATGACCACCTCGGCGCCCCGGGTCGGCGACGGCCTGATCCGGCTGGACGCCTCCGGCAAGGTCACCTACGCCAGCCCGAACGCGCAGTCGGCCTACCGCCGGCTCGGCTTCAACGCGCACCTGGTCGGCGAGGAGCTGGCCCACCTCTCCAGCCGGCTGGCCGCCGACCCGCTGGAGGGCAACGACGTCGCCGAGCGGATCCGGTCCGCGCTGCGCGGCGAGTTCCCGGCCCGGATGGAGTTCGACGCCCGCGGCGCAACCGTGCTCACCCGCTCGTTGCCGCTGCTCCCGGCCGGTGTGCCGATCGGCGGGCTGGTGCTGGTCCGGGACGTGACCGAGGTGCGTCGGCGGGACCGTGCGCTGATGACCAAGGACGCGACCATCCGGGAGATCCACCACCGGGTGAAGAACAACCTGCAGACCGTGGCCGCGCTGCTGCGACTCCAGGCGCGCCGGGTGGACGCGCCGGAGGCCCGGATGGCGCTGGAGGAGTCGGTGCGCCGGGTCGCCTCGATCGCGCTGGTCCACGAGACGCTCTCGATGTCCAGCGACGAGGCGGTCGAGTTCGACGGCATCGTCGACCGGGTCGCCACCGCCGCCACCGAGGTG
This sequence comes from Actinoplanes liguriensis, assembly GCA_000715855.1. Taxonomy (GTDB): domain Bacteria; phylum Actinomycetota; class Actinomycetes; order Mycobacteriales; family Micromonosporaceae; genus Actinoplanes; species Actinoplanes liguriensis. Next base: position 13,896 of record KL571460.1, on the reverse strand, counting down.
GCCTCGACCAGCTTCCCGGTGCGGATGAGGCGCGAGGGCACGTTCGGGATACTGCCCGCGGAGATCGCCACCTCGCTGGTGATGGTGCTGAACGAGCTGCTGATCAACGCGGTGGAGCACGGCTTCGGCACGCCGGAGGACGACGAGGCCGAGGCTCCCGTTCCGCCGGAGGACGGCGCCGAGGTGGTCGTCTCCGCGCACAAGTTCCGCAAGCAGTTGCACGTCACGGTCGCCGACAACGGGCGCGGGCTGCCGGAGGGCTTCCGGCCGGACGCGGGCGGGCGGCTCGGGCTGCAGATCGTCCGGGCGCTGGCGACCGGGGAGCTGCGCGGCAGCATCGAGCTCCGCAACCGTGCCGGGAACGGCACCGAGGCGGTGCTGGTCGTGCCGCTCGGCAAGCGCTAGCGGTTCCCGGCTGGTTCTGGCCGTGGTTATTCGTGCCTCATAACCACGG
>KL571460.1:8588-13296 GCA_000715855.1 Actinoplanes liguriensis | reverse complement strand
CTGGCCGTGGTTATTCGTGCCTCATAACCACGGCCAGAACCAGCCCGGACCTGGCGGCGCGTCGGGGCCTGGAGCCGCGGACACGTCGCGGGGGCCGAGGCCGCGGACACGTCGTGGAGCCACGGACACCTGGCGGACCGTGGACACGTCGCGGAGCCCGCGGACGTCGCGGGGCGGGTGGACGGGTCAGCCGGGGCGGCGCTGGAGGAGGACCAGGGTGGCCTTGGTGGCGGTCCAGACCCGGACCTCCTGGTAGTCGGAGGAGAGCGTCTGCGCCCACGGGCCCGCGCTCTCCAGCGACTCGCCGGTCGTCCACTGCCGGAAATACCAGATCCGCTGCGGGCGGCCCAGGCACGCGAGGTCGGTGCACTCCACGGCGGCGAGCTGGGCGGCCTCGGCGGACGGGGTCTTCAGCAGCACATCGAACGGGTGCGGACGGCCGCGCAGCTGGTAGTCGATGCCGGCGCGCAGCGACCAGTTGCCGGAGCGGGCGTAGACGATCGCGTCGACCGGCTGCTGCTCGCGCTCGATGATCTGGGCGATCGCGTGGAAGTCCGGCCCCATGTGGGTGGCCGGCCCGCGGATCTCGCGCTGCTCCGGGACCGCCGTCACCGCCACGACGACCAGCACGATCAGGGCACGCAGCCGTAGTCCGTGCAGTGCCGCGGCGGCGCTCAGGGTCAGGGCGGGGAGGACGAACAGCACATACCTCGGCACCCAGACCGGGTCCATGACGAAAGACATTGCTATCAGTACGGCCGGGGGCACCCACGCCAGCACGGCCAGTTCCCGGATCAGCGCGCGGTCCGGCCAGCGCGCGGCCAGCGCCAGGCCGACCACGAGCAGCCCCGCGACGGTCGCGCCGAAGATCGCCCCGGGCGCGTCCCGGACCGTGCCCGGGGTGACGTCCTTGATCCAGTCCAGCTGGTCACCGCGCTGGGTGGCGCCCAGGTAGAGGAAAGGCAGCACCGGCAGCAGCGCGATCGTGGTCACCGGGAACCAGCGGAACAGCGAGCGTTCCCGGCTCAGCCACCAGCGCGACAGCACGGTGAACAGGTGCCCGGCGAGCATCAGCAGGGCGAAGACGTGGGCCAGCCCGGTCAGCGTCACGGCCACGCCGTAGCCCAGCCAGCGCCACCGGCCGCCGCGGTCGATCGCCGCGTAGAGCAGCAGCGTCGCGGTGGTCGCGAAGAGGAAGGCCAGGCCGTACACCCGGGCCTCCTGCGCGTACCGGCTGGTCTGCGGCACGGCGACCAGCAGCAGCGCGCCGAGCAGGCCGACGCCCGGGCTGAACAGGCGGCGGCCCAGCTCACCGGCGACGCCGACGCCGAGCGCGACCGCGATCAGGGACGGCAGCCGCAACGCGATCTCGGAGTCGCCGAACAGTGCGGTCCAGAAGTGCAGGACCAGGTAGTACGGCGAGATCACCCCGTCGAAGTGCTGTGCCTGCTCGACGATCTGCCCGGGGGAGCGCTGACTGACCAGCCAGCTCGCGTTCTCGTCCCAGCCGAGCGACGGGTTGTTGATCTGGATGCCGCCGACGAGCAGCATCAGCGCCGCGGGCAGCACCGATGGTGCCGTGGACCAGAAGAGTGCGCGGGGCCGGCGCGTGTGTGGGGGGTTCATCGACGGCCAGCCTAGGGCCGCCGTGTTTCCGGTTTCGCCCGCGTTCACCCGGAAGTGGATCTCGGTCGATGGATGGGCCCTTCCCACCTGCGATGTAACGTTTTTGTAACGGCAGTAGGAGAACTCCGCCAAGTGCCGTGGGACACACTCCCGAAATCTGGACCTCACTGGCCGACATTCGATTCGCGTGAGAGGCTTACCGGCATGACCGCTGCTCTTGACCGCCGCTTCGTGGCCCGCCGCCACGTTGATTACGGCCGTGTCTTCAGCGCGATGTGTCCGGCTTCCTGACGCCGCCCCCCTTTATTTCGGGCGCGGACGACAAGCCGGCCCTCTCCCGACGCTGAAGTCGCGGAGCCTCACCAAGGCCGCGATTGTCCTCCGGTGCCCACGAAACCCGGAGGACCGCCGCCATGGCGCCCAGCAACACACCCGCAACGCCCGCCGCCCGCCCCCGTAAGGCGCGTGGCGAGGGTCAGTGGGCGCTCGGACACCGCGAGCCGCTCAACCCCAACGAGCGCAGCAAGAAGGACGACAACCCGCTCAACGTCCGGGCGCGGATCGAGAACATCTACGCCCACCGGGGCTTCGCCTCGATCGACCCGGCCGACCTGCGCGGTCGTTTCCGCTGGTGGGGGCTCTACACCCAGCGCAAGGCCGGGATCGACGGCGGCCGCACCGCGGTGCTCGAGCCGGAAGAGCTCGAGGACGAGTACTTCATGCTCCGCGTCCGCATCGACGGCGGCGCGCTGAGCCTGGCCCAGCTGCGGGTGATCGGGCAGATCGCCACCGAGTTCGCCCGGGACAGCGCCGACATCACCGATCGGCAGAACATCCAGATGCACTGGATCCGGGTCGAGGACATGCCGGAGATCTGGCGCCGGCTCGAGTCGGTCGGCCTGCAGACCACCGAGGCCTGCGGCGACTGCCCACGCGTGGTGCTCGGCAGCCCGGTCGCCGGCATCTCGACCGACGAGGTCATCGACGCCACTCCGGCGATCGACGAGATCATCAAGCGGTACGTCGGTGACCCCGCCTACTCGAACCTGCCGCGCAAGTTCAAGTCGGTCATCTCCTGGCTGCCCGACGGGCCGTACCAGGCCAACGACATCGCGTTCGTCGGTGTCGAACACCCCGAGCACGGTCCCGGCTTCGACCTCTGGGTCGGCGGCGGCCTCTCCACCAACCCGCGGCTCGCCGAGCGCCTCGGCGTGTGGGTGCCGCTGGCCGAGATCCCGGACGTCTGGGAGGGCGTGGTCGGGATCTTCCGCGACTACGGATACCGGCGGCTGCGGCACCGCGCCCGCCTGAAGTTCCTGCTCGCCGACTGGGGCGTGGCGAAGTTCCGCGAGATCCTGGAGAAGGAATACCTGGGTCGCGCCCTGATCGACGGGCCCGCGCCGGACCTGCCGGAGAAGCCGATCGACCACATCGGCGTGCACAAGCAGGTCGACGGGCGGAACTACGTCGGCGCCGCCCCGGTCGTCGGCCGCTCCTCCGGCAAGCAGCTGCTGGCCCTTGCGGACCTGGTCGAGCAGCACGGGTCGGAGCGGGTGCGGCTCACGGCGTACCAGAAATTGCTTGTCCTTGATGTCAGTGACGACAAGGTCGAATCGCTGATCACGGGACTCCGGGGCATCGGCCTGGAGGCTCGGCCCTCGGCGTGGCGGCGCGGCACGATGGCCTGCACCGGCATCGAGTACTGCAAGCTCGCGATCGTCGAGACCAAGGCCCGCGGCGAAGAACTGGTCGCCCGGCTCGAGGAGCGGCTGGCCGACTTCGACGCCGACATCTCCGTGCACATCAACGGCTGCCCGAACGCCTGCGCCCGCACCCAGGTCGCCGACATCGGGCTCAAGGGCCAGCTCGTCATGAACGCGCACGGCGAACAGGTCGAAGGCTTCCAGATCCACCTCGGCGGCGCCCTCGGCATGGCCAAGGGCGAGACCGCCGGCTTCGGCCGGAAACTGCGCGGCCTCAAAGCAACGGCAGAAGAGCTTCCCGAGTACGTCGAACGGGTCGCTCGCAACTACCTCGACGGACGTTCCGACGGCGAGACGTTCGCCAACTGGGTGATGCGGGCCGAGGAAGGGCTCCTCAAATGAGCGACGCCCGATCCGCCCCCCTCTACTGCCCCTACTGCGGTGAAGAGGACCTCCGCCCCAACGAGTCCTCGCACGGCGCCTGGGAGTGCCACTCCTGCGCCCGAGTCTTCACGGTCAAGTTCAACGGGTTGTTGTCGTCGTCCAAGGGAGCTACAAAATGAGCGTCCTCAACGCCACCGGCCTGGGCCTGATCAACCTGGGCGCCCCGAGCGCCCCCGCTGACCCCGCCCGCCGCACCCCCGCCGAGCTGCAGGAACTGGCCCTGGCCGCAGCCCGCGACCTCGAAGGCCGGCCCGCCGAAGAGATCGCCAAATGGGCGACCGACACGTTCGGCGCGCGGTTCTGCGTCACCAGCTCGATGGCCGACGCCGTGGTCGCCCACCTGTTCTCCCGTGTCGCGCCCGGCGTCGACGTGGTCTTCCTCGACACCGGCCTGCACTTCCCGGAAACCCTCAAGGTCCGGGACATCGTCGCCCGCACGATGGACGTCAACGTCCGCTCGATCCGCCCGCGGATGACCGTCGGCCAGCAGGACGGGGAGTACGGTCCCCGGCTCTTCGCCCGCAGCCCCGACGAATGCTGCTTCATGCGCAAGGTCGAGCCGCTCGAACGCGCCCTCGCCGAATACGACTCCTGGGCCACCGGCCTGCGCCGCGACGAGTCGCCGACCCGCGCCAACACGCCGGTCGTCGCCTTCGACGCGAAGAAGGGCAAGGTCAAGGTCAACCCGATCGCGGCCTGGACCCAGGCGGACGTGGACCGCTACATCAGCCGGTGGAACGTGCCGGTGAACGAGCTCTTCAAGAAGGGGTACGGGTCGATCGGCTGCTGGCCGTGCACCCGGCGCACCAAAGCCGGCGAAGACCCGCGGGCCGGACGCTGGGCGATGTTCGAGAAGACCGAATGCGGTCTGCACGTCTGATCCCGCCGGCGCCCGGGCGGCGGCCCGCGGTGGTGCTGGTCTGTCTCTTATACAC
>KL571460.1:7269-8386 GCA_000715855.1 Actinoplanes liguriensis | reverse complement strand
AGCCGGGCCCCGCGGGCCGCGGCCTCGACCGAAAGGCTGGCCCGGGCGGTACGGCAGGCACGGCCCGAGTGGCTGGTGCGGGCGGCCTACCTGGATCATGCCGGGCCCCGTCCCCTGGACGTGTTGACGTCGGCCGGGCGGCGGCGGGCGGTGCTGGTGCCGCTACTGCTGACCGAGGCGTACCACGGACGGGTGGACCTGCCCGCGGTCCTCACCGCAGCCGCCGGCCTGCCGGTGGACGTGACCCTCGCCGACGTGCTGGGGCCACGCCCGGGCCGGCCCCGGATGCCGAAGCTCCTGCTGGACGCCCTCGTACGGCGGATTCCCTCGAACGAGTTCGACGCCGTGGTACTCGCGGCGGCCGGGACCCGGAACGCCGCCGCCCGAGCAACCGTGGAACACGCGGCGGCGGCGCTCGGAGCCCGGCTCGGTGTGCCGGCGACGGTGTCCTACTCGTCCGGGGTGGGGCCGCGCGCCGGAGACGCCGTGCGCGCGTTGCGGGACGGCGGGGCTCGGCGGGTCGTGGTGGCGGGTTACTTCCTGGCGCCCGGGCTGCTGTATGACCTGGCGGTTTCGTCGGCGCTGGAGGCCGGGGCGGTGGGGGTGGCTGAGCCGCTCGGGGACGCGCCGGAGCTGGTCGGGTTGATCGGTGCCCGGGTGGCGGCGGCCGGCGTCCGGATGCTTGCCGCGGCTTGAGGCAGGGCTGGCAGGCGTCGGTGGCCGGCCGCACCCCGCAGGAGGAGTGCCCACGTCACGCGACCACCGCAGAATCTGGCCGTCGCTGAACTGACCACTGCGGCGCCGGCCCATCGCAGAGTCAGGCCCACTGCGGGGCCGGCCCATCGCAGAGTCAGGACCGCCGCGCCGCCGGCCATCGCAGAGCCAAGCTCACCGTGGTGCCAGCCCGTTGCAGGGCCGACCCGCTGGTACGCCTGCCCGCCGCCGTGCCGGTGCGCCACAGTGCCGGCCCGTCGCAGTGCCGGCCCGTCGCAGAGCCGGCCCGTCGCAGAGCCGCCCCGCCCGCAGGGCCGCCCCACCAAAGAACCCACCCACCCAAGGGGGAAGTCCCGCTGACCATTGTCCCGCGAAACCGGCCCGTCGCGCAGACCCCCTGTGG
>KL571460.1:4402-7016 GCA_000715855.1 Actinoplanes liguriensis | reverse complement strand
CTGTGGACAACCCGCCGCTGTGGATAACCCGCAGCCACCCTCAAACGCCCCCAGACCACCGATTCCACCGTCCCCGAAGATCGACACGGATGCGCCCGCTTCAGCCCGCCAGGTCGATCTCCGCCGATCTATTACGGAAAGTGATGATCACTCTGCGCTACGCGACAATCGGAGTCGGCTATGGATGGTCCACAGCGGAGTGTGCCGGAGTCACGACGGAAACCGATCATCCGCCAATTTCGAGATCATTTCAGGGGTGCGGGGAAACGTACGGTGATCGAATTGACGCTCAGCGGAATGGAAGCGGTGGGTAAGCGGCCCGAAACAGCAAGACGCCCCGAAGCCGACATGGCTCGGGGCGCGAATGCTGTGTGGGGGATTGATTCAGGCAGTGGGAGCGGAGACCCGAAGGCCGCCACGACGCTTGACCGCGCGCCGTTCGTCTTCGCTCATTCCGCCCCATACGCCGGCGTCCTGGCCGGACTCGAGTGCCCACTGGAGGCAAGACTCGGTCACAGGGCACCGCCGGCACACGGCCTTGGCCTGCTCGACCTGCAGGAGCGCGGGGCCGGACGTCCCGATCGGGAAGAACAGCTCCGGGTCCTCGTCGCGGCAGATCGCATCGTGACGCCAGTCCATGGCGGCAAACTCCTTGTTTCGGATGGGGTAATGAAAACAGTGCTGTTTACCTATATGCGTGCGCCCGCAGTGCCGACGGGTTGTACCCGTACACTCACCGGAGCGTCAGCAAGCCTTTGTGTTTGGTAGTTGTTCTGCGCTTCTGGATTAGGAACGCGCACAAGCCGCTACCGGTTACTTCTTATCGCTTGTGAATGCTTTCACGAACTCTCGCGATGTCAAGGGTAGCGCTGGAAGTTTCTTCCAGCGGGTGAGCTGCCTCACGCACCCTTATGTCCGGTTCTGCTGCTCTTGCCAGAGCCGGTTGACGAACGCTCCCATCAATGTAGTACGGTCCCGGCCACTTCGCCGACCTTTTGCCCGTGTTTCTGTAACGGATCGTGAGCACGTCCCGAAAGACGTACCCCCGAGTCAGCAGATCACACGTAGCGCTGATGGGACGGACACGAAGTGCACCTTCTGCCGCTCGCCGAGATAGTCGCCGTCCAGCTGGAATGCCTGGGGTCGGGACGCGATCACGGTGAACTCGGCGAGATCGTGCAGCCGGACTACCTGTTTACCGTGCGGCTGACCCGATCGCCACGCGAGTTGTGTCACCGTCTTCGCTGTTGCGGAAACCTTGAGTTTACGCAGGGCAAACACATCGAGTCCGAGATCGAATGATGCGTCCGGATTCGGGTCCACCGGACGGTCACCGGCGTACGTCCAAGGGGCCGTGTTCTGGATGACCACGGAACCCAGACCGGTCTCCGTGGCCTCGCCCGGACGTTCCATGGTCATCGGCGGATCGGACCTGTCGACGCCCGTGAAGAACTGGCCGACCATCGAGCGCATGTAGAGACCCGGCGTCGAGGTGCGACCGCGCAGCCGGGCCTGCTCGACCCGGCGGATCACCGCGGCGTCCCAGCCGAGCCCGGCGGTGAAGGTGAAGTAGCGATCGTCGGCGCGACCGAGACCGATCACCCGGTGCCGCCCGTCGCGCAGCCCGTCCAGGATCACGCTCGTTCCGTCGGCCCAACTCGACGGAAGCCCCAACGCTCGTGCGAAGACGTTGGTGGAACCGCCGGGGACCACGGCGAGCGCCGGCAACCGGTAGGCGGACGGCCCGGTCAGCCCGGCGAGCGTGCCGGGCGCGGTCATCAATCCGTTCACCGCCTCGTTCACGGTGCCGTCGCCGCCCAGCGTGACGACCACATCGATGCCGCTCTCGGCCGCGTCGCGGGCCAGGGTCGTGGCGTGCCCGCGGCGTTCGGTGTAGCGCACGGTCAGATCGGCGGCGCTCTCCAGCGCCCGGACCAGGACGTCGCGGCTGCGCTCGGTGGTAGTCGTCGCCCGGGGGTTGACCACCAGCAGCGCACGCATGGGCGGCACCTTACCTGCCGGAACCGGTTCTGGCTGTCGGTATGGTGCAGCAGTGACAGGTGAGAATCCCGTGACTTTCGCGTCCGCGCCGCTCGACTGGGGAGTCCGGCTGCTCTACCTGCAGAGCGTGGGGATGGCCGGGCTCACGGCGTACCTGATTGTCCTAGATCTGACCAGTTCCCCGGCGGACCTCGGCGTGGCGGCCTCCCTCACCGTGCTGGCGGCCCTGGCCGCCGTGGTGGTCTTCCTGGTCGCCCGCGCGCTGGGGCGGCGGAAGGTCAGGGCTCGCGGCCCGGCCGTCGTGGTGCAGCTCTTCCTGCTGGCCACCGGTGGTTTCCTGGTTCAGGTCGGACCGGTCTGGCTGGGTGTCGTGCTGCTGGTTCTGGCCGCGATCACCGCTGTTCTGGTGCTTCTCCCGCAGAGCGGTCGAGCGTTGGGTGTCGATTAGCGGGTCCGGTGTGGCCGATCAGGGCATAACCTGGACGGGTGACCGGCTCAACGGTGCGCCCGCCCGCATATCAGCAACTTGCGGATGACTTACGCGCGGAGATCACTTCGGGACGTCTGCAGCCTGGCGAGAGGCTGCCGCCCGAGCCGGAGTTGTGCGTCAAGA
>KL571460.1:2895-4192 GCA_000715855.1 Actinoplanes liguriensis | reverse complement strand
TGTGTATAAGAGACAGAGCCGGAGTTGTGCGTCAAGATCGGCGTCAGCCGCAGCACGGTGCGTGAGGCGTTACGCCTGCTCGCCAGCCAGCATCTGATCGTCACGACCCGCGGGGTGACCGGTGGGAGCTTCGTCTCGCACCCGGACGCCGGGCAGCTCGCCGAGGGGCTCTCCACCGGGTTTGCGCTGCTCGCGCACTCGGCCGGGGTCGGGCTCGCCGATCTGCTCGAGCTGCGTCGTGCGCTCGAGGTGCCGGCGGCTGGGCTGGCGGCGGTTCGCCGTACCGACGCGCATCTCGCCGAATTGCGGGGAGCGCTGTTCGACCCGGCGATCGACGACTTCGACACCATGCTGTCGGCGCACTCGGTATTCCATCGGGCGCTCGCCAAGGCGACCGGGAATCCGCTGTTCGAGCTGGTGGGGCGGCCGCTCTACCAGGCCTCCTACGGCGAGGAGGTGGTCTCGCACCTGCCGCCGGAATACTGGTCGCGGATCGACGCGGACCACCGGGAGCTGCTGGATCATCTGGTGGCCCGCGATGCCGAAGCGGCGCGGCTGGCGGCCGCCCGGCACATCGACTACATCGCGATCGCGGCCGGCAGCCCGGCCGAAACCTGAGCAGAAGCCCGCCGGTCGAAGCCGGAGCTCAGTACTCCGTCCGGCGGGTCAACAGGCGGATCGTCGCATACTGCCCGTTCGCCTCGGCGGAAGCGGACGTCGTCAGCGCGGTCAGCACCTTCCAGGCGAACGACGACTCCGAGGGGAGCCGCGCGCCACGGACCGTCGAGACGGTGACCTCGACGGTCAGCGCATCGTCGGTGACCGCGAAGCGGCACTCCAGCTCGGCGCCGCGGGTCGCGATCGCGAGCAGCATCGCGCAGGCCTCGTCGACGGCGATGCGCAGGTCCTCGATCTCGTCGAGGGCGAAGTGCAGGCGGGCCGCCAGGCCGGCGGTGGCCGTCCGGAGCACGCCGAGGTAACCACCGTCGGCCGGAACCGTCAGGAGTACGACGTCGTCTCCGACTTCCGGCTCCACGTGGGTCAGCTGTGTCATCCGCGGACCTCCTCCTGTCGGTGGAGACTCTAACCGGTTACAGCGAGTTATGGCAGAGGCCGGTGCGCCCTCGAGCACACCGGCCTCGAAGACACTCAGGCCTGCTTGGTCTCCCAGAAGATCTTGGAGATCTCCTCGATCTTGCCGAGCAGTTTGTCGGCCACGGCGACGTCCACCGAGCCCTTGGCGCCGGCGGCGCCGGCCAGCTTGGTGGCCTCGTTGAAGAGCTGGTGCAGCTGCGGG
>KL571460.1:474-2643 GCA_000715855.1 Actinoplanes liguriensis | reverse complement strand
GTTGAAGAGCTGGTGCAGCTGCGGGTACTTCTCGAAGTGCGGGGCCTTGAAGTAGTCGGTCCAGAGCACCCACAGGTGGTGCTTGACCAGCTCGGCGCGCTGCTCCTTGATCAGGATCGCCCGGGTGCGGAACTCGGGGTCCGTGTTCGCCGCGTACTTCTCGGCGATGGCCTTGACCGACTCGGCCTCGATCCGGGCCTGGGCCGGGTCGTAGACGCCGCACGGCAGGTCGCAGTGCGCGCTGACCACGGTGCTCGGGGTGAGGAAACGCGGAAGTCGCATCAGGACTCCTCCATAGAGTTTGCGATGATCCAGGCCTGACACTACCCCTTACATCCCGGGGCTAACGCGACGGAGGCTTGATGCCTTGAGGTGGCACTTACCACTGTTCGCCGTATTGGTGCACGGTCCGTCGATGGTGCCCGTCCTGCGCCACGGAGATGCCTTGATCGTCCGCCGCGGGGGCGCCGTAAGGACCGGCGACATCGTGGTCGCGCGCTTCCGTTCCCGCCCGGACCTGATGGTCGTTAAGCGGGCGATGCGGGAACAGGACGACGGCTGGTGGCTGGAGGGTGACAACGAGTTCGTCCAGGACGACTCACGGGCTTACGGGGTGGCAGATGTCATCGGGCGAGTGTTGTTCCGCTACTACCCCAGTCCAGGGCGGTTAAGTTAGTCTCCAGTATCCCCAGCGCACACCCGCGCTGCGGTCGCTTTCCCGGGTGACCCCCGCATCGCACCGGCTCCTGGCGCATACTCGCGACCAGGTTGTGTCAGGTGCCACGTATCAATGTCGATGCCGTGTGGAGTTCAACCGTGTCTTTCTTCAGTTTCGAGCTCGATCCTGCCCTCGCCGCCGATCCGGTCTTCGACCTGCACCGGCGGGGCAAGATGACGATGAGCGCGACCATTCCCCTGGCCAGCCGGGACGACCTGTCCCTGGCCTACACCCCGGGCGTCGCCCGGGTCTGTGAGGCCATCGCCGAGGACGAGTCGCTCTACCCCGACTACACCTGGACCGCGAACACCGTCGCCGTCGTCACCGACGGCTCCGCGGTGCTCGGGCTGGGCAACATCGGACCCAAGGCCGCGATGCCCGTCATGGAGGGCAAGTCGGTCCTGTTCAAGCAGTTCGGCGGGGTCGACTCGATCCCGATCTGCCTGGACACCCAGGACGTCGAGGGCATCATCGCGACGGTCAAGGCGATGGCGCCGTCGTTCGGCGGGATCAACCTCGAGGACATCAGCGCGCCGCGCTGCTTCGAGATCGAGCGGCGCCTCGACGCCGAGCTCGACATCCCGGTCTTCCACGACGACCAGCACGGCACCGCGGTCGTCACGCTCGCCGCGCTGCGCAACGCCGCCAAGCTGCTCGGCCGCGACTTCGCCGACCTGCGCGTGGTCATCAGCGGTGCCGGCGCGGCCGGGGTCGCCATCACGAACACCCTGATCGCGGCCGGTGTCCAGGGTGCCAACGTGATCGTCGTCGACTCGCGGGGCATCATCCACGGCGAGCGCACCGACCTCACCGCGACGAAGGCCGAGATCGCCGCGAACACCAACATCTCGGGCCGTACCGGCGGCATCACCGAGGCGCTGATCGGCGCGGACGTCCTCGTCGGCGTCTCCGGCGGCAACATCGCCGAGGAAGCCCTGGCCGGAATGGCCCCGGGCGCGATCATCTTCGCCCTGGCCAACCCGACCCCGGAGGTTCCGCCGGCGGTCGCCCACAAATACGCCGCGATCGTCGCCACCGGCCGCAGCGACTTCCCGAACCAGATCAACAACGTCCTCGCGTTCCCGGGCATCTTCCGCGGCGCGCTGGACGTCCGGGCCACGACCATCACCGACGCGATGAAGGTTGCCGCCGCCGACGCCATCGCGGCGATCGTCGCCGACGACCTCCGTCCGGAAGCGATCGTCCCGTCGCCCCTCGACCCGCGCGTCGCCCCGGCGGTCGCTGCCGCGGTCGCCGCCGCCGCGCTCCAGGACGGCGTCGCCCGTCGCACCCCGGCGCCCGCCCCCGCGCAGTCCCGGCAGCCCGCCTGACCTGCATTTTCCGTCGCGCCGCTCCATCATCTGGTGGGGCGGCGCAGCCTTTTTGAAGATCAAAATCAAGATCTTCATGTCCTATCTCCGCTGTGGTCCGGACCGTCGCTCCCGCGGGGA
>KL571460.1:0-141 GCA_000715855.1 Actinoplanes liguriensis | reverse complement strand
TCCGTGGGTGGTCCCGCTCACCCCAAAACCAAACCCAGACCCACCCCCACCCGGCCACCCGGCCGCTCACGAGCCCGCCCGCCTGCCCCGGCTGACGGTCGGAGCGGTGTGGCCTGTCCTGTGTCCGCGGGCGGCGCGGGG
>KL571459.1:425-5169 GCA_000715855.1 Actinoplanes liguriensis | reverse complement strand
ATGTGTATAAGAGACAGACCCAGGGCGATGTGGTGAACACGGGCCCGGCGTGGTTCTCGGTCGATCTGACGGCGCTCACGGTGGCCAACGGCACGGTCACCGGCGGCGGGGTGGCGAGCAAGCCCACCGGCGGCGACCTGACCTGCGGTGACGGCGTCAAGGTGCCCCAGCCGGCGACGACCGAGGGCGGCGAGCCGTCGGAGGAGCCGTTCCCGTCCGACTCGCCCGTGCCGGCGCTCAGCGACTCGCCGAGCGCCGCGGTCAGCTCGGGCAGCGCGAGCCCGTCCGCGTCCGCGTCGGCGAGCACCAGCAGCACCCCGGCGCCGTCCCTGACCACCGTCCCGACCAGCCGGACTCCGGTGAAGCCGCCGACGACGAGCAAGCCGGCCACCAAGCCGACCACGACCCCGCCGACGACGTCCCCGACCCCGACGGCCACGACGACCACGCCGACCACCGCGCCGAGCAGCTCGCCGGCGACCGAGGAGACCCCGAGCGGCTAGGAGTGCGGATGCTGTGCTGGTTCTGCGCCGAGGGGGCGCGTGCGACGTGCCGCTTCTGCGGACGGGGCGTGTGCGTGGAACATGCGCGCTTCGGGCCGTACGTGCTGGAGATCAGCCGATCGGCGGTGCGTGACCGGGCCGAGGCGCTGGTGGTGGAGGACGCCGTGCAGTGCGGCGCCTGCCACCCCAGGCCGCAGCCGGTCGCGATGCCCGAGTTGGACTAGCTGTTGACGTAGGGCGTGACCGCGTTCCCCAGGGCGGCCCGCAGCACGGACTTGGGCCGCGCCCCGACGATCGACGAGGTCACCACCCCGCCGGAGAAGAACAGCAGGGTCGGCATGGCCAGCACCCCGTGATTGCGGGTGGTGACCGGGTTCTCGTCGGCGTCCAGCGTCCCGATGGTCAGCCGCCCCTGGAACTCGGGGGCCAGCTCGGCCAGGACGCGCGACATCGGACCGCACGGCGGGCACCACGTGGCCCAGAAGTCGACCACCACCGGCTGCCGGGCCCGCAGCACCAGCTCGTCGAAGGTGTCGTCGGTGATCGTGATCAGCGTGCTCTCCGGCATGGGCTCTCCAATGCTTGGTTGAGCTGGTCGTGCAGTCGCTCGCGGACCTCGGTGAGCTGGCCCAGGTAGTCGTCCACCTCGGCGATCTTGCGGCGCAGCACCGCGACCGAGTCCGGGCAGACGTGACCGGCACTGTTGCCGGCCCGCAGGCACGCCACGAAGGGCCGGATGTCGTCCAGGCCGAACCCGGACGCCAGCAGGGTGCGGATCTCGTGCACCACGCGCAGCTCGCCGTCGTCGTACTGCCGGTAGCCGTTGGCGTCCCGGCCGGCCCGGACGAGTCCGTGCTCCTCGTAGTACCGCAACGTGCGCGGGCTCGTCCCGGCCAGTTCCGCGAGCTCCCCGATCAGCATGCCGCCGACGGTACGGCTTGACACCGGCGTCAAGGCAAGGCCCGTGGAACGATGGGTCGCATGGTCGACGGTCCAGTGGCGTTCGTGCTCGGCGGTGGCGGTGTCCTCGGGGCGGTCGAGGTGGGCATGTTGCGCGCCCTGTTCCGGGCCGGTTTCCGGCCGGATGTGGTGGTCGGCACGTCGATCGGGGCGGTGAACGGCGCCCTGGTCGCGGCCGAGCCCGGCGAGGCCGTCACCGACCGGCTGGTCCGGCTCTGGGCGTCGCCCGAGGCGGCGGCGGTCTACGGCGACTCGATCGGCCGTCAGCTTCGCCGTTTCGCCGCGCGGACGCACCTGCACTCGCCGCTCCCGCTGCGCCGCCTGCTGGAGGGGGAGCTGGGGGAGACGGCCACGTTCGCCGGCCTGAAGGTGCCGTTCCACTGCTGTGCGGCAAGCATCGAGCGGGCGGCCGAGCGCTGGTTCGACAGCGGCCCGCTGGTCGACGCGGTGCTCGCCTCGTCGGCTGTGCCGGGGCTGCTGCCGCCGATGGAGATCGAGGGCGAGCACTTTGTGGACGGTGGGATCGTGAACTCGATCCCGATCAGCGAGGCGGTCCGGCTCGGCGCCAGGCTGATCTTCGTGTTGCAGGTGGGCCGGATCGAGCGGCAGCTCAGCGTCCCACGACGGCCGTGGGAGGTGGCGCAGGTGGCGTTCGAGATCGCGCGCCGGCACCGCTTCGCGCGGGACATGGCGACCCTGCCCGACGGCGTCCGTGTGCACGTCCTGCCCAGTGGTGGTGGTGACGGCGGTGACGACTCCCCGTGGGCCTATCGGGACATGGCGCGGGTCGGCCGGCGGATCAGCCGGGCCTACACCGCTTCCCGGCGCTACCTGGCCGCGAATGTGAACCCGTTGCCGTGAGCCTTCCCCCGATCTGGGTTCGCCGGTTGCTGATCGCCCCTGCCGTCGTCCTGCTCGCCGTGACGTTGCTCACCACGCTGCCGATCTGGCTGCTCTTCGCGCTCGCCGTGTCACCGCTGGTCCCGGGCCGGCTGCGGGTGCCCCGGCTGGTCTTCCTGGTGATCGTCTACCTCGTCTGGGACGCGGCCGCCCTGATCGTGCTGGTGGCGCTCTGGGTGGCGTCCGGCTGCGGGCGGTGGATCCGCGGTCCCGGCTTCCAGCGGGCGCATTACGTGGTGACCGGCTGGTTCCTCCGTACACTATTTTGGTTTGCTCGTTGGTCCTTGCATCTCGCCATCGATGTGGTCGGCACGGATCCGGACACCGCCCAGCCGGGCCGCCCGGAGATCGTGGTGAGCCGGCACGCCGGTCCGGGCGACTCGTTCACGCTGATCCACGCGCTGGTCAACTGGTTCGCCCGGGAGCCGCGGATCGTGCTGAAGGCCGCGCTGCAGTGGGATCCGGCCGTCGACGTGCTGCTCAACCGCCTGCCGAACAGGTTCATCACCCCGGGGCGTACGGCGACGGAGAAGTTGGAGGATCAGATCGGCGAGCTCGCCACCGGGCTCGACGACAACGACGCGTTCGTGATCTTCCCGGAGGGTGGCAACTTCACGCCTCGCCGCAAGGTCAAGGCGATCGCCCGGCTGCGCGCGAGCGGCCTCGACGAGATGGCGGTCAAGGCGGAGAGCCTGCGCAACCTGCTGCCGCCGAAGCCGGGCGGCCTGCTCGCCGCGATCGACGCCGCCCCGGACGCCGGGGTGATCTTCGTGGCGCACACCGGCCTCGACCGGATGGTCACGATCGGCGATGTCTGGCGCGAGCTGCCGATGGACAAGCGCCTGGTGATGCGGTTCTGGAGCGTCCCGCCGGAGGAGGTGCCGGCCGGCGAGCAGGAGCGGGTCGACTGGCTTTACGCCTGGTGGGCGCGGATCGACGCGTGGATCGAGGAGAACAAGCCGGCGCCGCGGCCACTGTGGATCGACCGCGGCGCCGCTTAGAGAACCTGCTTACTTACCGCCGAGCGCCTGGTAGACGTTGTCCGGCGCCTCGACGATCTGACCCGCCGGCGGCCGTTCCGTGGTCACCGTCTGGCCGTAGTCGCTGTACTTGACGACCAGCGGCTCCGCCTCCCGGTTGTCCACCGCGGGCAGCCGCAGGGTCAGCGTCTCGAGCCGGTCCTGCGGGTCCAGGGTGGCCTCGAACGGGACCTTCTGGGCGTCCGCCCCGTACCCGTCGACGGTCACCTTGCTGATCCCGGCCACGCCGGCGGCCTTGGTCAGGTCCAGGGTCCCCGCGTAGGAGCCCTCCCCGGCCATGGTCACGTCGGTGGTCGAGCTGAGCAGCGAAGCGGTGTTCGCCGGGTCGATCTGGCCGGGCTTGAGGCCGATGTTCGCGCCGTCCGGCAGGCGGGCCATGTCCACGTGGGTCCAGGTGTTCCCCTGCGTGATGCCGGGGATCTGCGCGTACAGGTCCTGGCCGAACAGCAGCGTCTTGACGGTGAGCGCCGTGTTGGTGCCCTTGGCCGTCATGTCCGCGTTGCCGTTGCCGTGCGGCGCGTCGATGTTCGCGGTCAGCTGGAAGCCGCTGCCGTTCGTCATCGTCATCTTGAAGCTGCTGGTGCCGAGGGTGGCCGCAGCGTCCGACAACGCCTTGACCGCGGCCGGATCGGCGCTGGCGGAGGGGGCCGCCGCCGATGCCTCGGGGGCGCTCGGCGACGAGGCCGCCGGTGTGCCGTCCGCGTTGCAGCCCGCCACCGCGAACGCGACCGCGGCAACGGAGAGAGCGAGCCGTGAAGTCCGCATGGCTGTCCTTCCTTGTCAAGAACCGTCGATGCCACAGGTTCCCGATCGTGGGAACGGGCAAACGGCCGCCCAATGCCCGGTTAGCCGGTCGGATCGTGGCCGGGGCATGATGAACCGGAGCTATCCGAAGTTGCTCAGACAGGGGGAGGACTCGTGAGATTCGAGGTCAGCAAGGTCCTCGACGCCATCGAGGCCCGGCTCACCACGGACCCGGCTCTCGCCCGGGCCGTGGTCGATCTGTCGGAGGTCGTGCGTTATGCCGACCTCGACGGCGGCCGCCCGGCCAGCCTGGTCCGGCTCGGGCTGCTGGTCGACGCCTTCGGGCGCTACGTCGCCGAGGAGAACGTGCCGGTCTACGTGATCGCTCCGCGCGGCCTGCTCTCCGACACCGATCTGACGTCCAACGAGCGCATGGTGGTGCGCCGCTGGGCCGACGACGGCAAGGTCGAGGTCGTGCCGCAGATGGACGACCGGGTGCTCGAGGTGGCCGAGATGCTGGGCCTGCCGGTGCTCACCCGCGACCGGGAGGACCGGTTCCGCGCCACCCGTCCGTGGGTGGCCGAGCCGGGCCGGCTG
>KL571459.1:0-167 GCA_000715855.1 Actinoplanes liguriensis | reverse complement strand
CGGCGAGACGGTTCCGCCGTCGCCGCGCTCGCCGCTGGGTGAGCGGCTGCTCGCCCGCATCTGGAAGTGCCCCGATTTCAACTGCACCACGTTCGGCACCGGCGGTGACTCGGACAGCCCGTTCGCGGACATGCGGACCTTCACCCTGTCTCTTATACACATCTCTG
>KL571458.1:20774-23113 GCA_000715855.1 Actinoplanes liguriensis | reverse complement strand
GATGTGTATAAGAGACAGCGAGAGCCACGGTCACCAGAGCGACGGCGAAGATCCAGGGCGGGGCGGTGCTCGTGTGGTGCATGATCAGGAACTGCGGCGGCGTGCCCGGATCAGCAGCACCGCGCCGACGACGGTCAGGACGACGGCGATGACGTTCCACGTCCAGTCGTAGGGCGTCACGTCGACCTCATAGCGGATCTGGTGCAGCCGCATCACCTTGTGCTGCAGCGTGCCGTCGTACAGCTGGAAACCGCCCGAGCCGAGGAGCAGGCCACCCCACCAGTGCGAGGCGCTGAACGCGGCACGCCGTCGCAGGTCGGCGAGCAGGAACAGGGCGGCGACGGTGGCGAACCAGCTGAAGGCGTGGAACAGGCCGTCGGAGACGAGCCCGGCCGCCGGTGTCGACCTGTCGTAGAAGTGGTGCCAGTGCAGCAGCTGGTGGAAGATCACCTCGTCGATGAAGGCGGCGACGCCGACGCCGAGCAGCGCTCCGGAGAGCACGTTGCGTCCGGTGGCGGGCGTCGTCCGGTCCCGGGTGTCTCGTGGGGACGGTGCGGCGGGCATCCGAGAAACCTCCTGGGCGTAGGAGGCTGGGCATGCCCGGCCACGTGCGGGACAAACCGAAGGATCGGTTGTCGTCGTCACGGCTTGCGGGCTGACGACGTACGCCGCGAAATTGTTGCCATCGTGGTTCCGATGGTCTTGATGGTGCGCAGGACGGGCGTGGTCTCGAGGCGGTCGATGGGGTGACCGGCCAGCGGCCCGACGAGGTAGGCGTGCAGCGCGTCGGTGCTGGTGCACAGCGCGCTGGCGATCAGGTTGCTCGGGCCGGTGGTCGCCGCGACGAAGGCCAGCTCGGCGTGCTCGGCCAGGGCGCGCCCGACGCTGTCGGCGTGTGCCGGAGCGACGCGCATCCACAGCAGTGCCCGGGCCCGCACGCCCAGATGGGCCGGATCGAGGTCGACGTCGAAGTAGACGGCTCCCGAGGCCACCAGCTGGGCGATCCGGCGGCTGACGCTGCTGGGGGATCGCCGGGTGGTGGCCGCGACGGCCTCCGCGCTGACCCGGCCGTCGCGGGCGAGCTCCCGCAGCAGGACGGCGTCATCGGGGCTCGCGGTGAACGACTCCACCGGGCGTTCGACGGTGAGCGCCCGGAGGTGATCCGGGTCGAGGGCGGCCAGCCGTCCGGGCCAGGCGGAGGGGCCGCCACGGTATTGATGCAGCACGTAGTGGGCGCTGATCCCGGTGATGCCGGCGGTCCGCGGAAGGTCCTGCAGCAGAAGGCCGGCCGGGCCGTCGTCGTTCGCGGCGTCGATGAGCGCGGTGATCTCGGTGCCACCGCTGGTCAGCTGCACGTAGGAGGTGTCGTCGCGCCGCGCCAGCGCCTGGCCGACCCGCTCGGCGACCGAGGGCATCGTGGTCAGGCGCAGGAACCATCGTGCCCCGCCGACGCGGTGCGGAGCCGGTTGCCCGATCACCCGGAGTCCGGCCTCGCGCCGCAGCCGGGCGTACCGGCGTGCCACGGTGGGACCGCTGACCCCGAGGATCTGCGCCAGCCGGGCGAACCGTACCCGCCCGTCGATCTGCAGGGCATGGACCAGCTGCCGGTCCAGATGGTCGAGCGCGAGCGATTCCTGCATGCGGGCAGCATCGCATGAACGTTTCCCGCTCAGCGGGTCGTGCGACTGTAACGAGCGTGCGTCCCGACGTTTGCTGAGGGCTACCGCGCCCTTGGAGGAGACGTACATGTCAGGTACAGCACTGACGACAGACACCCGGCACGCGTGGATCGCGATGACCGGACTGCTGCTGGCCGAGGCGATCGACATCCTCGACTCGACGGTCGCACAGGTGGCCAGTCCGACCATGCACGCGTCGCTCGGCGGACCGCTGAGCGACGTCGCGTGGTACAGCGGCGCTTACACCCTGGCCTTCGCGGTCCTGCTGATCAGCGGAGCACGACTCGGCGACCGGTACGGCCGGGGGGTTCGCGGCCGCGTCCCTCGGCTGTGCCGCCGCGCCCACGGGCGGCCTGCTGATCGGGGGCCGGGTGCTGGCCGGAGCGGCGTGTGCCCTGGTCGTTCCGCAAACCATCGGTCTGGTCAAGGCCATGTTCAGCGGTCCCGACGTCGGCCGGGCGCTGGGCACCATCGGCCCGGTCATGGGCCTGGCCGCGGCGACCGGCCCTGCCGTCGGTGGCCTGCTGACCCACGCCGACCTCTTCGGCCTGTCCTGGCGGACGGTCTTCCTGATCAACCTGCCGGTCGTGGCCGCCTGCCTGTCCTTGAGCCGCTGGCTGCCCGAGGACCGGGCCCCGCTGCCGCCGCGGCTCGACGGGG
>KL571458.1:19807-20564 GCA_000715855.1 Actinoplanes liguriensis | reverse complement strand
GGCTCGACGGGGCCGGCACCCTGCTGGTCGCCGCCGGCACCGCCGCCGTCGTCATCCCGGTCGTGAGCTCCGCGACGTGGGTGTTGCT
This sequence comes from Actinoplanes liguriensis, assembly GCA_000715855.1. Classification (GTDB taxonomy): domain Bacteria; phylum Actinomycetota; class Actinomycetes; order Mycobacteriales; family Micromonosporaceae; genus Actinoplanes; species Actinoplanes liguriensis. Next base: position 20,476 of record KL571458.1, on the reverse strand, counting down.
GGCGGTGGGGGCGGTGCTGCTCGCCGCATTCGCGGTGCACCAGCGGATCCGCGGGCGGCGCGGGCGGGCGACGCTGGTGGAGACCAGCCTGTTCGGTCATGCGACGTTCACGGTTGCGCTCCTGGTCTCCGCGCTCTTCTTCGCGGTCGGTACGGGGCTGACCCTGATCGTCGTACTCCAATTGCAGGTCGGGTCCGGAGCCGGTGTGCTCACCGCCGCCGCGACGATGGTGCCGTGGCCGGTCGGGATGGCCGTGGCCAACTACCTGGCCGGCCGCTGGCTGCTGCCCCGGCTGGGTGGCCGGCTGCTGCGTCTGGGGCTGGTCGTCGAACTGCTCGGGCTGGCCTGCGCGGCGCTGGCCTACGACCTGGGTGGCTCGCACTATCCCGTGCTGCTGCCGGGTGCGCTGGCGGTGACCGGAGTCGGCGTCGGGCTGTTCACCCGGGTGTTCTTCGGCGTGGCCCTGGCCCAGGTCGACCGTCAGCAGGCCGGCTCGGCGGCCGGGCTGCTCAACGCCGTTCAGCAGCTGGGCCAGACCCTCGGCGTCGCCGTGCTCACCGTGGTCTTCCTGCGCGTCTCGCAAGCCGCCACCACCTCGGCGCCGGCCAGCACCGCCGCCGAAGCGGTGCTGGCGCTCTCGGCCGGCCTGCTGCTGGTGACGCTGCGCCC
>KL571458.1:18810-19614 GCA_000715855.1 Actinoplanes liguriensis | reverse complement strand
AGATGTGTATAAGAGACAGTGACACAGGCGCCGGCGGTGTGACGGCTGGCATCGTGTCCACGGATCCGCGAAAGGTGATCGGTCGCGACGACGTGTCGATCCGCGTCGTCGCGACCTGGGTGGACGGCCTCAGCCGGCCGGGCTGGTCCAGCCGGCCGGGACGTGAGCGAGGCGGACCCGCTGCGGGTGATCGCCGACCGGCACCGAGACGACCTTCTGCCCGGTGGCGAAGTCGATGGCGGTGATCTGGTCGGCGCCGCTCTCGGAGATCACGCAGTCCCGCCCGTCGCCGCTGACCGTGGCCCAGTACGGCTTGGACGCCGGCACCAGCGGCCCCTCCTGCAGGCTGGCCCGGTCCACGACGGTGGTGTAGTCGTCCATCGTCCCGGCGACGCACAGCTTGCTGCCGTCGGGGCTCATGGACAGCCCGTGGTGGCGCGAGTCGTTGACGTAGGTGGTGCGGTCGTCGCTGGTGGCCGGGTTCTTCGGCAAGGTCTTGACCCGGGTGACCTTGTCGGTGGCGACGTCGTACTCGACGAGGCCGTTGAAGAACGACACCTGGAAATAGAGCTTGCCGAAGTCCGGGCTGAAGACCGCCGGACGTACGGCATTGGACAGGTCGTTTCGGCCGAAGGCGTTGAGCCGTGCCCGCATGTCGATCGTCTTGACCACCCGGTAGTTGCTGGTGTCGACCACGGTGATGTGCCGGTCGCCCTTGGTCCAGTCCAGCGCCGGGCTGTCCAGGTCGGTCTCCACGTTGCCGATGGACATGTTCCACAGGTACCGGCCGCCGTCGGTGTAGAC
>KL571458.1:18052-18546 GCA_000715855.1 Actinoplanes liguriensis | reverse complement strand
TCGTGCGGCTTGTCGCCGGTGGCGAACGAGCCGAGCTGAGCGCCGGTGTTGATGTCGAGCACGTGCACGGTGTTGGCGGTCGAGGCGGAGACCGCGACCTTGGTGCCGTCGGGGGAGACCGCCATGTGATCGGCGCGGTAGCCGGAGACCGGGAACCGCCACTTGAGCTTTCCGGTGGCGAGGTCGATCGAGACCACGTCGGCGAAGCTGGGCCGTGAGGCGACCAGCGCGGTGCCGTCCGGCGTGGAGTACAGGTCGTCGACGAGCTGGTCGTGGCCCTCGCCCGGCCCGGAGCGGATGCCGAGGAAGTAGATGAGCTTGATCGGGTTGAGGTAGATCTCGGTGAGGCGCTGGTCCTTGTCGGGCACGACGTTGACCCGCCCGATCTTGGCGAAGTCGCCGCGGGAGTTGATGACGTCGGCGGTGCCCTCCCAGTTGTTGCCGACGAACATGACCTCGCGCAGGGCGGCGGTGGCCGCGCCGTGCGCCGGGCC
>KL571458.1:13073-17818 GCA_000715855.1 Actinoplanes liguriensis | reverse complement strand
CTGACGGTGAGCGCGGTGGCTGCGACCGCCGCGCCCAGGCGTCGTCGGACGCGGCCGGTGGAGCTGGTGGTGACGCGCATGTCTTCTCCTGGTGGATGAGCAGGACGAATGCTCCGAAGAATGCGAAACCCCGCGGTGTTCCCATCGATGCTACTGGATGGTAGGGCTGAGGTGGCTCAGATCACAATGTGTATGACGAGATTTATTCGCGTCAGCGTCGGAGGGCGGTCCGGCCGCCGTTCTTCGCTACCATGAGCCCGGCATTTGCGAGTTTTCCGTGAAGGAGCCGTGGTGAGCAGCGAAGACGCACCGTTCACAGTGGATGGGACGACGCCCCACCCGGCGCGGCGCTACGACTACTGGCTCGGCGGCAAGGACAACTTCCAGGTCGATCGGGATGCGGCGGACGCGATCGAGAGGCAGTTCCCCACCGTTCGGCTCCTCGCGCAGGAGAACCGGTGGTTCCTGCACCGCAGCGTGCGCTTCGCCGCCCAGGAGCTCGGGATCCGGCAGTTCCTGGACATCGGCACCGGCATCCCGACCAGCCCCAACACCCACCAGGTCGCGCAGCAGACCGATCCGGCGGCCCGGATCGTCTACGTGGACAACGACCCGCTCGTGCTCACCCACGCCCGCGCCCTGCTGACCGGCACCCCGCAGGGCCGGACCGCCTACATCGATGCCGACCTGCGCGAGCCCGGCAAGATCCTGCACCACGCGGACACCGTCGCCGCACTGGACTTCACCGAGCCGGTGGCCCTGATGCTGCTCGCCGTGCTGCATTTCATCAAGGACGAGGAGAACCCGCGCGCCATCGTCGACACCCTGGTCGACGCCCTCCCGGACGGCAGCCTGGTCGTCGTCTCCCACGGCACGGCGGAACACGTGACCGCCGAGCAGGCCGCCAAGATCGGCCGGGCCGACGCCAGCCGGGCGCGGGTGCGTTCCGGGGCCGAGCTGGCCGCGCTGTTCGCCCGCCCCGACCTGCGACTCGTCGGCCCGGTCACCTCGATCTCCCAATGGTGGCCGGAGGCGGCGCCCCAGCCGCGCCCGTCCGTCGCCGACGTGGCGATGAACGGCCTCGTGGCCCGCGTCGTCCGCCGCTGACCGCACCGGCGGGTGTGCCATTCCGGTGGGGTGCGACGCTCCGCTCTGTCCTTCGGCCCCGGCGGGTGTGACGGTGAGGTGACACGCCTCAACGTCGAGGAGAGGGGAACGACATGGCGGGCACACTGAGTCCCTGGCCGCAGATCCGGCAGGGCGCCAAGGAGCACCCGGTACCCACGCTCCAATATCTGCTGTCCGCGCGGGGCCACGCGGTCACGGTCGACGGGAGCTTCGGGACGCGAACCGACGCCGCGGTTCGTGACTTCCAGCGTCAGAAGCAGCTGGCGGTGGACGGCATCGTGGGCCCGGCCACCTGGAGCGCTCTGATCATCGAGGTGCGCCGGGATGACGAGGGCGACGCCGTGCGGGGAGTCCAGGAGGAGTTCCGGTTCCGTGACCTGTCCGGCGACCCGTCCAAGGCGCTGCCGGTCGACGGGATCTTCGGACCCAAGACCGATTCCGCCGTACGCGGTTTTCAGTCCGCGATCCACGCGGACGTGCCGGCCATGAGCGTCGACGGCATCGTCGGGCCGATGACATGGCAGGCGCTCGTCAGCGGGATGCTGTCGTTCTGACACCCGGCCGTTTCCGGCTGACCGTGTGGCGAAACTCGTTGTCCAGGACAGGTCTTCGGCAACGGGTTCGGACGCATCAGTCGCTTGCGGCCAGTTTCTCCGGCGGTGCGGTGAAGTCCTTGACCGGCTGAGAAGCCAGGCCGGCCTGTTCGACCTCGGCCACGGAACGGATCATTCTCGCCTGGGTGGTGGCGCTGACCGGTTGCCGACGGCCCGTGCCGAAGCCCAGCATGCCCGAGGTGACCAGTTGCGGACTCGCCACCGCCAGGGCCAGGTCGAGCCGGCCGTCGGCGACACCGAACTGGCCGGCCACCGGGCGGCCCACGACGGACCGGACCGAACCGGCGGGAACCGTGCCCGCGCCGCAGCGCTCGCCGAACGCGGAGCGGTCACCGACCGGGCAGCGTGCCGCGTCCATGGCCGCCCGCGCGACGTCCGGCTGCACGACCTGCTCGCAGTGCGCCTCGACTCCGGCGACGGGCTGCCCGGACGCGTCGGTGACCTGCTGGACCGGGAGCGGGTCGCAGTGGGTGCCGTCGGCGGCGAGCGTCGCGTATGCGGTGGCCAGGTCCAGCGCATCGGTTTCCGAGACGCCCACGGTGTAGAAGCCCAAACTCGCGCCGGTGCCGTACGTGTCGAGGCGCGCTGTCTCGTCCTTGGACAACGTGATGCCGAGACGCCGGGCCAGGCCGGCCACCCGGTCCGCGCCGACGCGCTCCTGGAGCGGCACGAAGTAGGTGGTCACCGAGTGGGCCAAGGCCTGCCACATGTCACGCTTGCCGGACAGGTACGCCGGATCGCCCACGTTCTGCGGACACCACCGCTGGTCGCAGTTGGGGACGGCGGGCCCGATGACGTACTGCGAAATGTATTTCTGTTCGGTGTTGATCGTGTGGCCGAGCGGGATGCGCTGTTCGAGCGCGGCGGCGATCGTGAACAGCTCGAACGTCTGCGCGCCGGGGAATCCTCTCAGGCCGTCGCCGCCGGTGGCCAGTGGCGCCGTGGTCCTCACGCCGTACGTGACCTCGCGCTGGTTGGCGACGTAGGGGGTGCCCCCGTCGCCCATGGCGGTGCTGGGCTGGACGCCCGTGCCGAAAGTGCGATTGACAGCCATGGTGCGGATCAGGCCGGTGCCCGGCTGGACGCTGACCAGGGAGAAGACCTTGCCGGTGGCGGTGATCGGCACCAGGGTCCTGGTGCGCTGCGCGGCGGCGCTCTGCAACGCGGCGTCCAGCGAGCCGACGATCCGGTAGCCGCCGGTGTGCAGCGCGGCCAGGCGTAGCTTGGGGACGACACCGAAAGCGGGCTGCTGCGCCCACCACGACACCAGGTAGTCGCAGTAGAAGCCCCAGCTGTTGTCCGCCACCCCAAGGCAGGTCTGGTGCGGATCGCTCGTGTCGAAGCGGGCGATCAGCGTCGAGCCGTCCGAGGCGTACAGGGTGGAGGGCCGAGCGGGGATCGGCGCCGGCGACACGGCGGCCGCGGGCTGCTCCGTCGGCGTGTTCCGCCAGGTCAACACCCCGACGACGGCGATCAGCACGACAGCGGCGGCGACGGCCACCGCCCGGGTTCCTGGGTGCGCGGCCCGCTGTTCTGTCACGGCTCGTGATCTTAAGCCGATGCGCGAGGAGGGCTCAGCGCGCGGCGGTAGTGCAGGGCCATCGCGCCGTTGACACTCGATCGGAGGCTGCGAGACTGACGCCATGCCCGACGATATGGATGCCTATGTGTTGGTGGGTGACAGACGGGTCGACTACTGCCTCTACAACCGTGGAGGAAGCCGCCATGCTCTGTTTCAGTACGGCACGCCGGGAACCCGACGGCTTTCCCCCGGGCTCGTCGATGCGGCACGAGCGGCCGGGTTCGAGCTGCTGGTGATCGACCGTCCTGGTTACGGGACGTCTACTCGCCGGCCGGACCGGCGAGTGGTGGATGTCGTCGCGGACGTGTCCACCGTGGTGGATGGCGGTGGGCTGGGATCGATTCGCGGTCTGGGGTGGCTCGGGCGGAGCGCCGCACGCATTGGCCATCGCGGCGCGGCTGCCGGATCGCGTCACCGCGTGCGCGAGCGTCGTCGGTCTGGCTCCCTATGATGCACCCGGCCTGGACTGGTACGCCGAGATGTCACCGGCCAACGTCGCAGAGTTCCGGGCCGCCGCGCGGGGCGAGCGCGCCTACCGCCCCATGGTGGAACGGCTGGCAGCCGAGGCGATGGCTGAGATCGAGGCCGGCGGTCTCGAAGTCTCCGACGACTACCAGCTGCCCGAGGTCGACCGCCATGCGCTCGCGGCGCGCCGCGCGGAAGACGGCTATCACGACCGCATGAGTCTGAGCTACCGTCACGGCATCGATGGATGGATCGACGACTCCATTGCCTTTACCAAGCCGTGGGGTTTTGAGTTGTCGGAACTCACCACACGCACCAGCGTCTGGTACGGGCCCGCCGACGTCCTGGCCTCACGCGCCCACCACGAGTACCTGCTGTCTGTCATCCCCGATGCCCAACTCCACGAGCTCCACGGCGGCCACCTGCTGAACGAGGCTGAACTCGTCGCGATCTACGACTGGCTGGCAGAGAACTGATCCGCCGATGAAAGTCGAAATTCACACATGCGCGGTGCCTTCACCGCTCTACCACCGAAGCCACGGCTGACTCTCTCAGCGGGTGACCAGTTCGTCGACAAGACTGTCGGCCAGCCTCTGGGTGCGGGCCTCGGTATGGTCCAGCGCGATCACCACCATGCCGGCACGCTGCTCGGGCAACCGGGCGATCTGGGCGCTCAGGCCCGCCCACAAGCCGCCGTGGCGGTGGAGCGGGAAACCGGACCGGGTCAGGACGTCGATACCCCAGCCGTACGGGATGGGTGTGCCGTCGTCGAGCCGGCCGGCCGTGTGCAACAGGCCGGAAACGCCCAGCTCGTCGTTCGCCAGCGCCTCGTTCCAGCGCATCAGGTCCGCCGCCGTCGACCAGACGCCGCAGTCGCCGAGCGACAGCGGCGCGGGGGAGCCCAGCTCGGTCGGGGTGGTGCCGGGCGGGAAAGGATCCGGGCCCGGCCAGTAGCC
>KL571458.1:12288-12853 GCA_000715855.1 Actinoplanes liguriensis | reverse complement strand
CAGAGATGTGTATAAGAGACAGGCTCGAACAGACGCGAGCGCGCGAAGTCGGGGAACGGCACGCCGGCGACACGTTCGACGATGACCGAGAGGCAGGTGTAACCGGGGTTGCGGTAGCTGAACGTGGTTCCCGGCGTGCTCTCCAGGCTCTCGTGCCCGCCCAGCTCGGCCAGCATGCCGGCGACGGTCCGGTCCCGCCCGGCCCTCTTGAGCGCGAAGAACTCGCCGGCCTCGGGCAGCCCGCCGGTGTGGTGAATCAGGTGCCGCACACGGACGGTGGCCGCCCACGCCGGAAGCTCGGGGATCCAGGTGGCCAGCGCCGTCTCGACGTCGAGCTTCTGCTGCCGTACGAGCAGTGCCACGCACGCGGCCGTGATCTGCTTCGACACCGACGCGACGCAGGCCGTGGTGAACGGCTCGCCGTGGCTCACGTACACCGGCGGCGCGTCCCCGTGCCGCAGGCCGACCACGACCCGGTCGCCGTCGCCGTACCCCGCCGACTCGATGAGCGCCGCGGCCCGCTCGGGCAACTCTCGATCCACCGACCCAGTATCAGGAGCGGCCG
>KL571458.1:10603-12085 GCA_000715855.1 Actinoplanes liguriensis | reverse complement strand
CCCGTGGTGTGCTGCGCGGTGCTGGCGACGCTCTGGATACTCGCCGCGATGTCGGCGGCACGGGTCGCGGTCTGAGCGACGTCGCGGCTCGTCTCGGCCGTTGTAGCATCCCGGACGTGCCCGATCTTGCAGCGCGGTTCGGCCGGCTCGCCGGCGAGTACGACTCCCGGAAGGGAACGGCGACCACGCTCGTCAGGCGCTGGGACTGGTACACCTGGCCGGGCCTTGATCTTCGTCCGTTGCACTTCGAACGGACCCTGCTCAAGGCCGGCCGCCGGTTGGCCGCCAGACCTCCGGTGGATCGGAATGTTCTGCGCATCGGGTTCGACGCCGAGGGCCGCGCGGTGGTGGTCGAGGAGTACAGCGGCTTTCTCAACGGCCGCCTGTACCACGAGACGTTCATCAGCCACGACGGCGACCTGGCCGAGGCGGCGCACTTCGATACGGACGGACCCGTCTACCTGCACGAGTACCGCTTCGCAGACGGGTTGATGCGCTCGGCCGACACGGTGGCGCGGGGCGGCTCGGGGCGGGAGTCGTACGAATACACCGGTGGACTGATCGGCCGCGTCGAGATCGAGCACAACGGCCGGGCGACTGCGGTGCTGACGGCGGAGCACGACGACCGCGGCCTGGTCCGCCTGGTGGAGGTGGTGGGCCGTCGCTCCGAGGTGCGCTATGAGCGGCCGCCGCCCGGATTCGACCTCGAAGCGGCGTGCCGGACCATCGAGGAAGCATTCCTCGCCCTGATCCCGGACGCTGTGGCACGCCTGGGGGTGGACGCCCCGGCCGCTTGCGTCGCGCTGAGCTACTTCCGATCGGACGCGCTGTCCTTCGAAGTCCGCGGGGCCGCTGAAGACGAGCGCGCCGCCCTGGCGGCGATCGATGCGCGGGCGGCATGGTCGCCGGAAGACTTCGAGGCCGGTGCCGATGTCGATCTCGACGACGTGGAGTCCGTGCGGCTGGTACGACAGGAGCTCGCCCTGCTCGATGCCGGCGACCTGGATGCCGGCACCGGATCGGAGGTGGGCCGGCGGCTGTTGTGCGCGGTGGCGGCCCGGCTCAACCTCCGCGACTGGTCGGACACGCTGCATGTCACCGAGGACTTCGTGGTGTACCCGGTCGACCTGGAACTGGTCGACCTGGAGCGGAACCTGGCCGACTGCCTGCCGCCGGACAGGCTCGCCCGGCTACGCGAGCACGGCCTGCTGTGACTGACTGACCCGGCTCCGCACATCGGTTGGATCCGCGCTCCAAGCGCGCTGATCTAGGTCGCGCAGGGTGGTCACGGTTTCGGTCCCGGCGGTGCCACCGAAGGGCGAGAAATCCCGGGTATTGAGGCCGATTCGTACGTCCGTATGATGCCGGTATGGATCCATCGGTCGAGGTGGCGCTGTACGGGATCTGGCGGCCGCCGAGGACGCGACACCGGTGAACGCGGTCGAGGCCGTCACCCGCGAGCTCGGTGCGGCACTACACGCC
>KL571458.1:8221-10339 GCA_000715855.1 Actinoplanes liguriensis | reverse complement strand
CCGCGACGGCGGTGAGGTCGCGACCGTGCTGCCGTTCGACGGCGGTCCCCAGGAGGAGGCGCTGCGCACGCAGACGGTGCAGGTGACCGGCGGTGACCCGGAGTGGACGGTGCTGGCGCCGGTCACCGAGCGCGGCGAAGTCATCGGCCTGCTGGAGATCGTCGTTCCCAACGAGCCCGCACCGCAGACGCTCGCGGAGATCGCGCGGACCGCACACGCGCTCGCGTTCGTGGTGATCGCCAACCGCCGCCACACCGACCTGTTCGAGTGGGGACAGCGCACGACGCCGTTCAGCCTGTCCGCCGAGATCCAGCGCCGGCTGCTCCCGAGCGCCTTCACCTGCGAAGGGGGCTCGTTCACCCTGTCCGGCTGGCTGGAGCCGTCGGCGAGCATCGGCGGTGACACCTTCGACTACAGCCTGGCCCGCGACACCCTGCACTTCAGTGTCACCGACGCCATGGGTCACGGTGTGACCAGCGCACTCATCGCCACCCTCGGTGTGGGCAGCCTGCGCAACTCCCGCCGGGCCGGGCACAGCCTCACCGAGCAGGCCGACCGGGCCGGCGCCGCGGTCGCCCAGCACGCCCCGGTCCGCGGCGCGTTCATCACCGCCGTCCTCGGACGGCTGGACCTCGCCACCGGCCGGTGTGAGCTGCTCAACGCCGGGCACGTGGCGCCGATCCTGATCCGCCGAGGCCATCACAACGAGCTCAGACTGCCCGGCAACCTCGGTCTCGGCATGTTCCCCGACCGCAAGTTCCGCGCCGGTGCGGTGACCTTGGAACCCGGTGACCGGCTGGTCGTCGTCACGGACGGCATGCACGAACGCAGAGCCGCCGCTCTCGACCTTCCGGGCCGGCTCCGGTCGCTCGCCGGCCTGCACCCCCGCGAAGCGGCGCGCGCCCTGGCCGACAAAGTCCTGGCTGTCGCCGGGCCGACTCTGGAGGACGACGCCACCCTGCTCATCATCGACTGGCATGGATATCACGGCCAGCAACGTCGCACCCACGCGGGCGCCGATGTGTCCGCCGCCAGCTCCGCCGACGGCCGCTGACTTTCACCCCATCTACCCCGAGCAGCCCGGCGGGAGGGACTGCACGTAGAACCGCAAGGCCATGATCAGTAAAAGCATCGGCAGTAAGCCCGCGACCCAGCCGGCAAGGGCAGAAATCCGTGCACCCCGGAACTTGACGAGCGCGACGACCGGAATGATCACAAATCCGAGAACCCAGACCAGCGTCGCCATCACCGCTGCCTGCAGTGCGTTGTCGACCCGCTCGCAGACACCCAGACTCTGCATACCGTTCACGAGCACAAATGCCCCTGTTGCGGCCGCCGCGACCATCGCCGACCATCCGAACACCATCGCAGCCGCGCGCAGGCGCCGGGAACTCCACTCCACCGTGTGATCTTGGCAGGAGCTCGCAACCACGCCCGGCGTACCGTTTCTGGGCCTGGATGCCTCGACAGGCCACGCCGCAGGGTCACCGGCGGCCCCGCGCACCCTCGTCGAGGACCGCGTCCGCGCGCAGCTGGGTGCGGGTGCGCATCAGGATCCGGCCGAGCATGTTCTTTCCGGTGCCGGTCCGCCCCCGGCCCCAGTAGTGGTCGGTGCCGGTGTCCTCGACGATCGCCTCCTCGCCGGTGTCGAGCAGCACGGCACGGATGTCGGCGTGGGCCTGGAACTTGGCCAGCACCGCCCGGCGCATCACGTCGTCCTTGACCCGCTCCCAGTCACGGCGCAGCGGCCGGCCCCGGTCCCGGCCCAGCTCGGCGGCGCGCAGCGGATCAGGCGCCCGGCGGACGACGTCGGCATGGCGGGTTCCGGCGAACTTCTGAGCCTGGAAGTAGTGCTCGGTCGTGGGCCACCGGCAGCCGTCGAGGTCGAACCCGTGGGCGGAGAAGTTGGAGAAGCAGCCGTACGGGACCTCGTCAGCGCCGTAGAAGTAGATCGTGACCTGAACCTCGACCAGTCGTGGGCCCCGCACCGTGTCACGGACCTCGACGGGCGGGCAACCGGATTTGCCGGATCTCACCAGCCTTAGGCGCCCGGCAACCGAACAGCACCGGCGTGGGGGTGGGGGAGCGCGGCGACGATGCCGATAGGTCCTGCGGACA
>KL571458.1:7454-7918 GCA_000715855.1 Actinoplanes liguriensis | reverse complement strand
ACAGCAGCCGGGCCGCCGACGCCGAGGTGGCGGCGCGGGAATGTGTCCGGGCGGCCCTCGACGGTCGCCGGCCCGGCCCCGGCGACCTGGTGCTGGTGTTTCCGACGATCCACCTGGATCCGCACCGGTTCTTCGCCGAGGCGGCGCGCGCCGCTGAGCCGGCCCAGGTGGTGGGCTGCACCTCGTACCGCAGCTTCACCTCCGACGACAATCTGCTCTGCGGCGCGGTCGCCGTCCACGTGCCCGCCGGTGGGCTCACGTTCGGCATCGCGGCCCGCGACGGCATCAGCGGCGACATCTTCGCGGCGGCACAGTCCGCGGCGGCGGCCGCCCGGGAACGGGCCGGTGGTCCCGGCGAGCACGCGGTGCTGATGGTGCTCTCCGACGGGCTGGCCGGTGATCAGCGCGCGGTCGTGCGCGGCTGCTACACGGTCACCGGCGCGACCGTGCCGCTGATCGGCGGG
>KL571458.1:6797-7238 GCA_000715855.1 Actinoplanes liguriensis | reverse complement strand
TATAAGAGACAGGCCGAGGACGTGTCGATGGTGGCCACCTACCAGTACGCCGAGGGCCGGGTCACCTCCAACGGCCTGATCGCCGTCTGGATCAACTCGCCGCGCCCGCTCGGCATCGGCACCGCGCACGGCTGGCATCCGATCGGCGACCCGATGATCGTGACCCGCGCCGACCACAACATCGTCCATGAGCTGGACGGGCGGCCCGCCGTGGACGTCTACCTGTCGCAGCTGCGCGCCGGCATGCCGTCGGGGGACGAGCCGTTCGCGCGATCCGCGCTCGGCCGTCCGCTGGGGCTGGCCGACGCGCTGGGCCGCTTCGACGGCCGGCACATCCTGGACCGCACCGCCGACGGCGGCCTGGTCATGTTCGGACACGTCAGTGAGCACTCCGTGGTGCAGGTGATGGCCGGCGACCACCGGGATCTGCTGGCGGCCGCC
>KL571458.1:5219-6484 GCA_000715855.1 Actinoplanes liguriensis | reverse complement strand
TCGACCGGCTTCCACAACGCCACCGTCGTCACCCTCGCCCTGTGAATCCGCCGATGGAGTCCCCGATGCAGCTCATTGCCCAGGCCGACATGGACGATCTGGCCGGCGAGGTGGTGCGCCTGCGCACGGCGCTGGTCGAGGAACGGGTCGCCTCGGTGCGGGCGCTGGCCCGTGCCACCCGGCTGTCGCAGCTGGTCACCGCGCTGGGGCAGGTCGTCGACGTGTCCGAGGTGTTCGACCGGGCGGTGTGCGAGGTGGCGGAGCTGTTCGGCGCGGACGTCGCGGTGGTGCTCACGCCGTCCCCGTCCGATGCCGGGCAGTGGCACCTGGTCGCGTCCTGGGGTCTCGGGCCGGGCCCGGCCACGGTGTGCGCGCCGCTGCGCGGCGAGCACCGGCCGACGCCTGCCTCCCCGGTGGTCGCCGGGGCTGCCGCGACTTTCGAGATTCCGGCATGGCTTCGCACGTACGGGCCCGAGCATCTGACCTGGGGGCTGCTCTCCGTGCGTGACGACCAGCCCGGGTACCTGCTGCTGGTGCGCCGCGCCGACCTGGCGTTCGACAACGCCGACGTGCAGGAGCTGACCGCCGTGATGAGCCGGATCGCGCTCGCCGTCGACAACGGGCGGCTCTACCAGCGCACCCAGGAGCAGCTGCGGTACTCGCAACTGCTGCACGAGGTGGCCGCCGATCTGGCGCAGTGCCAGGAGCCGGACGAGGTGGCCCGCCGGGTGGCCGCCGCTGCCGTCGCGCATGTGCCGGTCACGAGCGCGGCGATATCGCGTACGGCGCAAGGGGTTGAATCAGACGGCGAGCAGTCGCGCGTCGGCATGCTCGTGGTGACCGGGGCGCCGGCGCCGGGAAGCGGGGCGCACAGCTTCCTGCAGCACCTCGCCGATGTCGGTGGGCTGGCGATGGAGAAGGCGCTGCTGTTCGAGCGCATCCGCTGCCAGGCCGAGACGGATGCGCTGACCGGGCTGCCGAACCGGGCGTTGTTCCGGCAGCGGCTCGCGGCGGCCGTGGAACGCTGCCGTGCCGGGGGCACCGATCTGACCGTGCTCTTCATCGACCTTGACGGGTTCAAGGCGGTCAACGACACGTACGGGCATGAGGTGGGGGATCGGCTGCTCGTTCAGGTCGCGAACCGGCTCAGCGCCGCGATCGGTGCGGGCGGCAGCTGTGCGCGGCTCGGCGGTGACGAGTTCGTGGTGATCAGCGAGGGGGAGAGCGGGGTGGCCGCGCGGTTCCGGCGCTGTCTCTTATACACA
>KL571458.1:4128-5025 GCA_000715855.1 Actinoplanes liguriensis | reverse complement strand
GAGCCGTTCGTGGTGGACGGACCGGACGGTCCGGTACGGCTGCGCACGGGTGGCAGCGTCGGGGTGGGCATGGCGGCGGGCAGCGGCTACGACGCGGACGTGCTGCTGCGGGACGCGGACGCCGCGATGTACGCGGCGAAGCGCGCCCGCAAAATCGGCGGAGCCGTCCTCAGCTGAGCTTGGCGATGACGCGGGCCGGCAACAGCCGGACGGTGGCGCTGCCCGGCTCGCGTCCGATCGCATGGTGGTCATCCCTTCAGCCGGCCGGGGTGGTCAGTGTCGCGGTCGTCGGGGTGGTGAGCAGGTCGTCGAACTCGCCGGCCTCTACGAGCGCCGGATCTCCGCAATCCGCGACCGGGCGAGGTCGTCGAGTTCCGGCAGCGGCACGACGTCGTCGAAGCAGGGCTTGGTGCGCGTCTCGAGGGCGGCGACCTCGTGCTCGGTGGACAGGTTCACCGCCAGGTGGGGGATGCCCGGCGCGATGTAGAGCACCGAGCCCGGGGCGTGCACGACGAGTTGCTCGAGCCGCTCGCCGGCCAGCGTGGCCGAGTAGCCCGAGACGACGTGGATGATCGTCTCCGAGCGGGCATGCGTATGCGGCCGGGCGTGGCCACCGCCGGCCATCCGGACGATGCCGGCGGACAGTGAGCGCACCGGCGCCACGCCGGCGTGGATGATCGGCGCTCGCAGCTCCCGCTGCTCGGCGGCGGTGGGCTGCGGATGGACAGTGACGTTGAGCATGAAGATCCCCTCAGTGCTGGTGGCCGGCCATGCCGGCGTGCATGCCGGCCATCCGCAGGTGCAGTTCCAGCGCCGGCGCCGGCAGGATGACCAGCGGGCGCATCATGCCCTCGTCCTCGTGGTCGAGCAGGTGGCAGTGGTACATGTACCGGCCGG
>KL571458.1:3387-3841 GCA_000715855.1 Actinoplanes liguriensis | reverse complement strand
ATGTGTATAAGAGACAGCGTCGACCGCGCGCCGATCGATGATCTGGAAGTTCATCGCGTGGATGTGCATCGGGTGCGGCGGCCCGGCGGTCCCGATGAAGTGCCACTTCTCCCAGTTGCCGGCCGCGGCGAAGAAGGTGGTGGTGTCCTCGAACCGGGCACCGGTGCGGCGCAGCGTCCGCAGGCCGGACGGCATCCGGATCTGCACGATGCCGCTGCCCGGCTGGGTTTCGCCGGGCACCTCTTCGAGCTCCCACAGCACCGGCATGCCGGACACGACGGTGGTCAGCGCGAACCGTTCCGGGGTGTTCTCCGGCACCCGGTCCTCGGTCAGCCGCCGGAAAGTGGGCGACAGGACCGCGGGCGGCCGGTACGTGGCTGCCCGGCGAGCGCCCACCCGGAACTGCATGATCTGCGGGTGCACGATCGCGGCCGGCGGGACGGGGGTGCCGGCC
>KL571458.1:2101-3191 GCA_000715855.1 Actinoplanes liguriensis | reverse complement strand
GCCCGCCACCGTGTTGACCAGACGCAGGCGCCTGCCGGGGTGGGCGGCGAAGTCGATGACGACGTCAGCGCGCTCGGCCGGGCTCAGGCTCAGCGCGTCGATGCTCTGCGGCCGGTCGAGAAGGCCCAGGTCGGTGCCGATGAGCCGGAGAGCGCCGGGAACCGGATTGCCGCTCACATCATCGACAACCACGATTCGGTACGTACGAGCCAGCGCCGTGTTGACGATCCGGAACCGGTACGCGCGTGCCTCGACGTCCAGGTGCGGCCAGACGACACCGTTGACCATGGTGTACGGCCCGAGGAACGCCACACTCGGCGGAATCGCCTCCTCGGTGATCTGGTCGAGCTGCAGCCCCGAGATCCGCTTGGCCAGCAATTGCCCGGTGAGCCGGCCCTGCGCGTCGGTGTCGAAGTTGACGTCGGCCAGCGCCAGCGGGATCTCGTATCTGCCGTTCGGCAGGCCGAGCTTGTCCTCCGCGGGGTCGCGCACGAGGTAGTGGCCCATCAGTCCCGCGTAGACGTTGAGCGCGGTCACCGGCATGGCGTGGTCGTGGTAGAAGTAGTGCGCCGCGTTCACCCGGTTGGGGTATTCGGCCGGCTGGGTGCCGCCGGGTGTCACACCGAGGTCGGGGCCGCCGTCGCTGATCGCGTGCTGCTGGGTGCCGTGCAGGTGGGTGCTGGTCCACGCGGTCAGGTTGGCGACCTCCTTGCGCAGCCGCGTGCCGGCCGAGCCGGGAGTGTTGTAGGCCTCGAGGCCGGGCGCCGCGCCGACCGGCAGGCACCAGACGCCCCTGACCGGGATGGTGCCCTTGAGCCGGTTGGTCCACGCGATCCGGGTCCGCTCACCCTTGCGGACCTCGATCGTGGGTCCGGGGTAGTGGCCAGCGTAGGTCCACATCGTCGTCTCCGGCAGCTCGGAGTGCAGGCGGACCTTCGCCCGGACCGACGCGATCTCGGTGATGCCGGAGGCGTGCGGGCGCAGCACCGGCGGGATCCGGAGCGCGTCCTTGAACGGGGTGAGGGCGCCGCCGTTGGTCCCGGTGGCCGGCATCGGCCGGGCGGCCGGAACCTGTCTCTTATACACATCT
>KL571458.1:802-1849 GCA_000715855.1 Actinoplanes liguriensis | reverse complement strand
GTGACGCCCGCCGCGGCGGCCCCGGTCATGCCGAGGAACGTACGTCTGCTCCTGGTCTCCATGTGTCTCCCCTGTGTGGTGCGGCGTCGCTGTTGACCGCCGCACCGCACAGGACGTGGGCACAGGTGTGTCGTTCAGAGGTGTCGGCTTTTCGGGCAGAACGAACTTCGGGCCCGGATGTACGTTGTCCGTTCCTAGGCCGGGACCCGCCGGAACAGGCGGCCGGCCAGGTCGGCGCCGATGATCGCGCCCGCCGCGTCCCGGGTGAAGTAGCCACGCTGACCGGCCAGGCCACCCTCGGTGATCACATATTCGTCGTCCGGGAGCAGGCCCAGTGCGGCCGCCTCGTAGTCCGGCGGCATCTCCGTCTCCGACGCCGCCCGGATGGCCGGCTTGATCCCCACCGCCAGGGTGAGCCCGGTCCCGTCGGTGGCGATGTGCAGCTCCATCGCGTCCAGCTCGTAGCGCCCGGCGGCCTCGCGGGCCCGGGCCGGGTCGTCGGCCAGCGGGGTGACCTCGCGCTCCCGCAACCCGAGCATGTCCGACAACGCCCACTCGAGCACGGCCTGATTGGCGGGGTGGCCGCCGGGGCCGGCGTTGGCCAGGCTGACCACCGCGAAGTCGCGCTCCGGCACGATCAGCAGGTCGGCGAACTGCCCGTTGCCGGAGCCGCCGTGCCCGATCGTGGTCACTCCGCCGACGTCGCGGACGAACCAGCAGATGCCGAATGCGTCGCCGAGCGAGCTGGCCCGCAACGTCACCGTCGGCTCGGCCATCACCCGCAGGTCGGCCGAATCCAGGTGGTGCCAGGCCCAGCGGAGCAGGTCGTCGACGGTGGATGCCAGGCCGCCGCCGGGGTTGTTGGCGCGCGTGCCGACCGGCGCGGCGGCCCGCAGTTCCCCACCGCTGTCCGGGTTGTGCCCGACGGTCTGGTCGAGCCCGAAACCGGTCCGTTGCAGACCGGCGGGCGCCAGTGCGAGATCAGCGACCACCCTCTCGTACGGCATGCCGGCCGCCCGCTCGAGCACCAGCCCGAGCAGGTTGTAC
>KL571458.1:0-573 GCA_000715855.1 Actinoplanes liguriensis | reverse complement strand
ATGTGTATAAGAGACAGGCCACGAACCCTTCGAGGGTGCCGCTGGGCTCGTCGATCAGATTCCACTCCAGACCCGCGGTGTGGTTGAGCAGCTGCCGCGCGGTGATCGTGGCAGTGCTGCGCGGGTCGGCGAGCCGCAGCTCCGGAACGTGGGCGCGGACCGGGGCGTCGAGGTCGAGCCGGCCCGCGGCGGCCAGCCGGACCGCCGCCGTGGCGGTGAACGTCTTGGTGACCGACGCCAGGTGGAAGGGCGTGTGCTCGTCGACCGGCCGCGGGTCGGCGAGGCTGGTGACACCGTGCGCGGCGTAGCGGCGCTGATCCCCGGTGAGGATGCCGGCGGCCATCCCGGGCATGCCGTGCTTCTCGGCGATCTCGGTGAGCTTCTGCTGGAACACGGGATCCTCCGCTTCGCTTGAACTAAGTTCAAGTTAGTCCGCCCTTGAACAAAGTTCAAGTAGGATTCCGCCATGCCCCGCAACACCCTCACCGCCGGCCAGATCGTCCGCGCCGCCATCGACCTGCTCGACGAGCAGGGCCTCGACGGCCTGAACATGCGCAGCCTCGGGCAGCGGCT
>KL571457.1:12843-17606 GCA_000715855.1 Actinoplanes liguriensis | reverse complement strand
GCCTGACGAACAGGCGCTACGGCGCCCGATGAAGTGAAGCCGGCCCAGGCCGGTGGAAGTTTGCGCTCGGTGGCCCGGTCACGTTGGTGGTGGCCGGGCCACGCGGTGTCCCCGGTTGTCCGGCCCGGCGGCGCGCAGGAAGTTTCCACCCGCACACGCGGTGACTCGAGTCCTGCGCGGGCGAAGCCGCTACGCCCTCGTCTCCAGGCCTTTCAGCGGCCCACCCTGCGTCGTGCCGGACAATACCGCTCATGAAACGTTTCAGTAAGTGTTTGAGGAGCGCCGCTCATCACGCCGCCGGGACCGCAGCGCGCCGTGGTGACGTGCCGGGCTCCTGGGCCTGCCGAAGAAAAGTTCCTGCCGCGTGAGTCGTCGCTCCTGGGTGAAGGAATCCTTCAGCTGGGCGGCGTCTGCCCCTCCTGGTGGGCGCCGGGGAGCCCGTTGATCATCAGGTTGATCGTGAAGTGGAAACGGTCGGCGGTGGTGCCCGCGGTGAGCTCCGACGCGTACCGCTTGGTCTGGGGGAAGGTTTCCGGCAGGGCGGCGAAGCGCCGGAGCATCTCGTCGCGCCCGACGACCCAGTCGTCGTCGTTGCGTTTCAGCCGGCTGTTCGCCACCGAGACCTCGAGGCTGTGCGCGTTGACGTAGAGCGTCAGCGAGTCGACCGCCCATGCGGCGACCTGGGGCTCGACGCCGCCGGCGAGGACGATGGCGAGCAATCCCTCGCTGACCCGCAGGGTGTCGAGATTCGACGGCGCGGCGGCGAAGGCGGCCTGCGAAATGCCCGGATACCGCAGATATTGATCACGTAGCTGGGTGCAGACGCCGATGAGCTGCTCCCGCCACCGCGCCGGGTCCGGCGTGGGCAGGTCGATCTCCGCGCTGAGCCGCCCGATGAGCAGCTCATCCAGGTCTTCCTTGTTGACGACGTGCGCGTAGAGCGACGACGGACCGGTCTCCAGCGCGACCGCGAGCCGGCGCATGGTCAGGGCCTCGTAGCCCTCCGACTCCACGATCGCGAACGCGGTGCTGACGATCGCGTCGACCGTGATCGGCTTCTTGCGCCCGCCGGACGGGCCGCGCCGGACCGCGGGCGTGTCTGATCCGGCGCCGGTCTGGTGCCGCGCGGCACGCCGTTCCTGCGGAGTCGGTGACATATGCACAGTCTAGCGGATCCGACGAACGGTGTTCTAGTTCACTCGGAACGCCGTTCGCATTGATACGAACGCCGTACCGGAGTAGAACGGTGTTCGTATCTACTGACCTCGCGAAAGGAGCGCCGATGAGCGCCCAGTCACTGCGGGCCGCCGGGGTGGCCCTGGCCGGCCTGTCGGCCGTCTTCCTCTTCGAGATGCTCGACAACTCGATCCTCAACGTCGCGCTGCCCACGATCGGCCGCGAACTGCACGCCTCGACCGTCGCCCTGCAGTGGGTGACCGGGGCGTATGCGGTCGTATTCGGCGGCCTGATGCTGATCTTCGGAGCGATCGCCGACCGTTACGGCCGCCGCCGGATCATGCTGATCGGTCTGGCACTGCTCGCCCTGGCCGGCCTGGCGACCGCTGTCGTCACCACCGCCGGACAGCTGATCGCCGTCCGCGCGCTGATGGGCGTCGCCGCGGCGATGACGACTCCCGGCTCGATGGCGCTGGCCTTCCGGCTCTTCGACGACGACGGCCTGCGCGTCCGCGCGATGACGTTCATCTCGACGATCGGCCTGGTCGGGCTCGCGGTCGGCCCGACGAGCGGCGGCCTGGTGCTCGCCGTCGCGCCATGGCAGGTGCTGCTGCTGGCGAACGTGCCGGTCGCCGTACTGGCAATGGTGTGTATCCGATTCGGCATCGAGGCGGATGCCCCGGCCGACCTGCACCGCGACCCGGTCGACGTGCTCGGCGCGGTCCTCGGGACGACGACGATCGTGCTCGCGCTGATCGCCCCGACGCTGTTCCTGAACGAGGGCGCCGGGTCCTGGCTGCCGTGGACGATAACCGTCGCCGCTGTGGTGGCGGCGATTTCCTTCGTCAGGCGTGAGCGCGCCGCCGAGCACCCGCTGCTCGACCTGGAGCTCGTCGCGCGGCCGCTCGTCTCCAGCGGGCTCGCCTACAAGGCCGCAGCGGGCCTGGCCATCGCCGGTCTCGGCTACCTGGTGACGCTGCAACTGCAGCTCGACTGGGGCTGGACGCCGGCCCGCGCCGCCATCGGACTGCTCCCGCAGGTCGTGGTGCTCATTGCCGGTGGCGCGTTCGTGAACCCGTTCGTGCAGCGGGCGGGCCTCGACCGTGCCGCATGGCTCAGCGCGGTCGCCATCGTCTCCGGCCTCGCGGTCTACGGCGTGCTGGGCCGGTACGGGTACGTGTGGGTCGCGCTCGCGCTGGTCCTGGTGGCCGGCGGCCTCCGGGTGATCGGCGCGGTCGCCGCCGTGAACGTGCTGCAGGGCCTGCCGAGCAACCGCACCACCATCGGCGCCGCCCTGGTCGACACGTCGTCGGAGGTGACCTCCGGTGCTGGCATCGCGGTGACCGGCACCATCCTGGCGGCAATGTTCACCGGCACCATCGCGGCGCCGTCGTGGACCGCGCACCAGTCGGCGCAGTTCGAGCAGGCGGTCACGATCGCCGGCCTGGTCCTGACCGCGATGGCCGCCGCCCTCGTCGCCTGGGCCCTGATGCGTACCCGCACGGCGAAGGAAAGTGTCTTCGCCTAGGTATGCCTAGGGACGTCCTAGGGCCGTACCTAGTGCGTCCTGAGCAGCGGATATACGCAACAGTGTCTGATGTGGCGCAGGCCCCGCCGATCGATGATTGGTACATCACCGAGCGACGAGGAGCCAGACCATGATGATGCACCCGGACCTGATGCTGACCCTGGCGAACGAGCGCCACCGCGACCTGATCGCGGAGGCGGAGAAGGAGCGGCTGCTGGCCGGCGCCCGGCGTGCCCGGCAGGCCCGCCGAGGACGGAAAGCGGAGGCGGTGCGCGGACAGCCCACCGGTACCCTGGCCACGTGCGAATCGTCCGCGGCAGTGCCAGTCCGGTGATGATCGGACGGGACGGCGAGCTGCGCCGCTTGGCGCGGCTCGCCGCCCTGCGAGAGCCCGCGGTGGCGATCATCGCGGGCGAGCCCGGGATCGGGAAGACGCGGCTGGTGCACGAGCTGCTGGCGACAATTCCCGCCGGCACGGTGGTGCTGGTCGGTCAGGCCGAGCCCGGTTCGCT
Organism: Actinoplanes liguriensis; assembly: GCA_000715855.1. Taxonomy (GTDB): domain Bacteria; phylum Actinomycetota; class Actinomycetes; order Mycobacteriales; family Micromonosporaceae; genus Actinoplanes; species Actinoplanes liguriensis. The sequence continues at coordinate 14,390 of KL571457.1, read as the reverse complement.
GTCCCGGCCCTACGAGGTGCTCCTCGACGCCATCGACAACCGTCCCGAGGTCGACGAGGGGCAACTTTCCGCCCTCGCCGACCCCAGGCGCAGCCCGGTCGAACGGCTGCACACCGGCCTGGCCATCGTGAACGATCTGATCGGCGACGCGCCCGCGGTCATCGTCTTCGAGGATCTGCACTGGGCCGACTCGGAGAGCGCTGCCCTGTTCGAACGCATCGCCGACCAGCACGGCCCACGACTGCTGATCGGCACGTACCGGCCCGACGAGGTGACCCGCCGCCGGCCTGTCGCGGGGCTCCTTGCCCAGCTCGAACGGCGGCACGCGGTCACCCACGTACGGCTGAATCGCCTGAGCCCCGCGCAGACCGCGGCCCTGCTCGCGGCCGCGACCGGCGCCCCCGCCCCCTTGCGTGCCGCGACCGCGCTGCACCATCGCACCGGCGGCAATCCGTTCTTCCTGGAGGAGTTGTTACGCGCGCTGCCCGGTTTTGATCTGGAGGAACTGGTCGAGCAGCCGCTGCCGTGGAGTCTCGCCGACGTGTTGCGCCGCCAGGTCGACGACCTCGATCCGGTCAGTCACCGGATCGTCGAGGCAGCCACCGTGCTCGGTCACCGCATCCCGTTCGACCTGCTCGCCGAGGTGACCGGCGCCGCCGAGAACGAGCTGATCGCGGTGCTGCGCGACCTGGTCACGCGGGGAGTGCTGGTCGAGTCCGGCGAGGACGAGTTCGCCTTCCGGCATGCGCTGGTGCGGGAGGCGATCGCCGCGCAGATGCTCGGCCGGCAGCGTCGCCGCCTGCACGAGGCGGCCCTGGACGTGCTGCTGAACAGCGGCGCGTCGGACCCGGCGATGGTGGCGCACCACGCGCGCGGGGCCGGGCGCTACGACGACCTGATCGCCGCGGCCCGCAGCGGCGCGGCGCTGTACCTGTCGATCGGCTCCGCCTACCAGGCGTTGCAATTGGCCGAAATGGGTCTGGAGGAGGCGCCCGACGACGCCGAACTGCTCGGTGCCGGCGCCCGGGCCGCCTGGCTGGCGGGGTTGCTCGACGACGCCCTGCGGTACGGGCGCCGCTGGCGGGACCTGGCGGTCGACGCGACGGACCGGGCCGAGTCGCTGTACCTGCTGGTCCGCTGCGCGTGGGAATCGCGGGAGACCGGTGAGATGGGCGCGCTGACGCACGACATCGAGACGCTCATCGAGCAGCTTCCGCCGGGCGCCGGTCAGGCCCGGGCGATGACCGCGATCGCCCAGTCGGGCTATCTGCGCGACGACTTCGACACCGCGCTGATCTGGGCCGACCGGGCGCTGGCGCTGGCGGAAGAAATAAACATGCCGGCGGTACGCCTCGGCGCGCTGCTGGAGAAAGGCTCCATCCTCAGCGAGCGCCCGCACACCGCCGCCGAAGGACAAAAGATTCTTTCCGACCTGGTGGGTGAGGCCGAGACCGCCGGTGAATGGGTGCTGGCCGCCCGCGCGCTCAACCGGCTCGTGAACGGGGTGCCGCCCACCTCGCCCGCCGAATATGCCGAGACGCTGGAGT
>KL571457.1:9690-12700 GCA_000715855.1 Actinoplanes liguriensis | reverse complement strand
TGTGTATAAGAGACAGGCGTCGACGCGGAACGGGCCGGCTTCGAATCGCTGGCGGTGGCCTCGTACTTCCAGGGCCGTGCCCGGCTGGCGCTGCAGGCCGGCGACCTGCGCGCCGCGATCGCCGCCCTGGAAGAGGGGCGTGAACAGGACCGCGGCTATCAGCGGCGGGGGCGGTGGGCCGACTACCACGGCGTGTTCCTCGCGGGGCTCTACCTGGAGGCCGGCGAGCTGGACCGGGTCGAGCAGATCATCACCGCCCTGGCGACGGTGCCCGACAACCCGCCGACGGTGATTCCGGGTCTCGCGTTCCACCTCGCCTGCCGCCGCGGTGATCTGCCCCGCGCCGAACAGAGCCTGAACGAGCTGGTCGAAGCCCTGGCCTGCCAGCCGTGGCGCAGCGGTGAACAGGCCCACGACCTGCTCTCCGCCGCGTTGGAGATCGGCCTGCCGGCGCCCCGGCTCGACGCGCTCGCCGCCGAGTTGCTCAACGAGGGCGACGTCTGGGACGACTACCGGACGCTTGTCGACGCGCAGCTCGCGGAGGCGCACGGCCGGCATGCCGCGGCGCTGACCGGCTACCTGTCCATCGTCGACTCGCACATCCTGGGGCCGGCGACCCGCGGCACGGTACGCATCGGCGCCGCCCGTTGCCTGCTCGCCGCCGATCGCCGGGCGGAGGCGACCGCTCAGGCGGAGGTGGCCGCGTCCCTGCTCGGCGAATGGAGCGGCTGGCGGGTGGCCCAGCTCGAGCAGGTTCGCGCGCAGTTGGGCATGGCTCCCGCCGACGCGGCCCCCGCGGTCACCGGACCGGCCGCGCTGACGCCCCGCGAACGTGAGGTGGCGGTGCTGATCAGCGACGGTCTGACCAACACCGAGCTGGCCCGGCGTCTCTACATCTCGCCGAAGACCGCCGCCGTGCACGTCTCCAACATCCTGCGCAAACTGGGCGTGTCCTCCCGCACCGAGGTGGGGGAGCTCGTCGGGCGCCGAACGTAATTTTCAGTCCAAGCCCAGACCGCGGCGGCCGATGTCGTTCAGGTCCTCGGGCGCGAAGCGATTCGGCCAGTCGCGCTCGTAGTGCTCCGCCGGGAAGTCACTCGGGCTTTCGCCCGGCAGAAACGCCTTCCGTACCGACTCCGCGTACCGCTCGTTGCGCGCGCACCACGGCGCGGCCGGGATGTACATAACGTTTCCCCAGCCCCGCTGCGCCTCGACGGGCGCGACGCTGTGGATCATGTCGCAGTGCCACCACACGGAATCGCCGGCTCTGACGTCCGGGATGCCGGAGAGCGCCTCCATCAGCGGGGCGTGCCACTTGTGGCCGGCCGGGAAGACCTGATTGACGGTCACGCCGCACATGTCGTCGTCCGGCACGTCGGGCAGCAGCGGGCGCAGCATCAGGTACGCCATCGCCTCGGGGATCGGGACGGTGTGCAGCACGCCCTGGTCGTGATCCATGTCGGACAACGCGGTCCACCCCTGGAACGTGCGGAACGCCGAGCACATGGTCGAGCCCGGATACTGCGGGCCGGTGGTGCGGTGCGCGGCGTCCCACGGGTCGTACTGCTCGGCGGTGCCGTCGAAGAGGTGACGGAACGCCTGCTGGTAGTCCTTGGTCATCCAGAGGTCGAGGGTGCCTGGGTCGAGATGGGCGCCCAGGCCGGCCGAGTCCGCACCCTCCGGGCGGCGGCGGATCCGATCCGGGTACAGCGAGTCGCGGTTCGGGTCGAACCACTGAACACCTTCGGACTCGTGCTTCCACTGTGCGTTCAGGAAAGCCTGGACGGTTGCCATCCGCTCGCTCTGCCGTGCCTGCATCTGCGCCGGGGACCAGTAGATCGGGTAGATCTCGGGCTTCGAGCCGACGCTGCCGAAGAAGTCGTCACCGGGCCCGCGGTAGTTCTCGAAGAACCGGTTGCCCTCGACGTAGTCGACGATCCCGGCGTCCCATTGCAGGGCCTGGTCGCGCTCGAAGTGACCGCGAACGATCAGGCAGCCGCGCCGCTTCAGCAGGGCCAGCTGCGCGGTGGAGACTTTCCCCGCTTCGATGTCCGCGTAGTCGATCACCGGCCAGATCTCTTCGCCGCGGCGGCGGGTGGCGGTGATGTCGTCGACCGCGGACTGCACACGCTGCTCGACGACGGCGAAAACTTCCTCCACGGTACGGCCGGAGGCGGTGATCCGGTTCCGCAGCGCGGTCTTGACCTCACGCGTGGCGGCTCGCAGATCGGTCGGCGTCTCTTCCCAGTGGGGGAGTTCCATGGCGGATCCTTTCAAGTCAAATGCCTTTACTTGTACGACGATAGGGCCGCGGCCGTTTTCAAGGCAAGGCCCCTGACTAGAATCGGCACGTGGATTCCGCCAAGCCGCCACGGGACCCGGCTCGCGTGCCGTCGCAGGATCTCGTTCGTGCCCTCACCGACGAGCGTGTGCTCCGCGCGCTGATCCAGCACCGGCGGCTGACCAGGGCGGAGCTGGCCGCGGAGATCGGCATCTCCAAGCCGACGGCCGGCGAGAGCGTGCGCCGGCTGGTCGATCGCGGCCTGGTCACCGACACCGGCGAGCGGACCCAGGGCGGTCGTGGTCGCGGGCGGGTCGGGTCGTACTACGCGCTCTCGCCGGCGGCCGGTGGGGCGCTCGCCGTCACGATCGCGCCGGAGGGCATCGTGGCGGAAATCTTCAACGTTTACGGCGACGGCGTCGCGTCCGTGACCAGGCAGGCCGAGCCGAGCCGGGTCGGGGCCGCTCTCGCGGAGGCGGTGGCCGACGTGCGGACCGGCGTCACACAGCCGATCCGCGTGGCGGTGGTCAGCGCCGCCGACCCGGTCGACCGGGCGACCGGCCGTCTGGTCCAGTTGCCGGACTCGCCGTTCCTCGTGGGTGAGCTCGATCCGGTGGAGATTATTTCCGCGTACGTCGATGGCCCGGTCATCGTCGACAACGACGTGAACTGGGCGGCCGCCGCGGAGGGGCAGCGCGACTTCGCCTACCTGCTGTCTCTTATACACAT
>KL571457.1:9090-9468 GCA_000715855.1 Actinoplanes liguriensis | reverse complement strand
AGAGATGTGTATAAGAGACGGCACGATCCGGCGCGGGGCCAGCGGGCTGACCGGAGAGATCTCGCACCTGCTGACCGTGGGACCCCGAGGGCGTGCGATCCCGTTCATCGACGTCTTCGGCGAGTTGGAGCTGCGGAAACCCGGCACGACCGCGATCGACGTCCCGCGGCTGAAGGAAAGCTCCACCGGCGTACGGGAAATCATCGGCACCGCCGTCAGCGGCGTGATCGCCGCCGTCATCGCCCTCGCCGACCCGAAGGAAATTGTCGTCGGTGGCTCGTGGGGCCCGTCGCTGATCGCCGAGATCCGGGCGGCGACGGCGCGCATGCCCCGCCAGGCACCGGTCCGAGCCGCCGCCGAGCCCGGCTCCGCCGCCGA
>KL571457.1:5669-8939 GCA_000715855.1 Actinoplanes liguriensis | reverse complement strand
CGGCTCCGCCGCCGAGCCCGGCTCCGCCACAACGACCGGTTCCCCGGCCACGGCCGGCGTTCGGGCCGAGGCTGTTCGTCGCCTGCGCGCCTCGATCACCGCGAGCCGGTGAGACCCGCCGCCTCGCTGATCGCGGTCAGCGCCGTCTGGGGAGTGTTCTGGGGCGTCTGGGGTGGTCAGCTCCCCGCGGTGCAGGAGCGGATCGGCGGCACCGTCGCGGACCTCGGGCTGGCGTTGGTAGCCATTCCGATCGGTGCGATTCCGGCGATGCTTTTCGCCGGGCGGCTCGCTCGCCGCCGCGAAAAGCTCCTTCTCGGCATCTCGGTCGTGGCCTTCGCGGCGGCCGTCGCGGCACTCGCGGTACCGACGACGTCCGGGCAGCTCGCGGCGGCGCTGGCGGTGGTGGGCATGACGAGCGGCGCGCTCGACGTCTGCCTCAACATGGCCGTCGCGCGGACCGGGAAACGGCCGTACCAATCGGTGCACGCGGCGTTCCCGGTCGCGGTCGTGGTCTCGGCGCCCGTTGCCGGGCTCGCGCGGCAACTCGGCGCCGGAGTGGTCGCGATCCTGCTGGTCACCGCGGTTCTGGTGTTCCTGCTGGGTGGCGCGGCCGCACTGCTGGTGACGCTCGGCGACCAGCTTGAGCCGGAGGTCCCGCCGACGGGTGGCGTGCGCAGAGCCGGGCTCTGGCTGGGGCTGCTCGGCGCCTGCCTGCTGATCGTCGAGAACGGCGTCGAGCAGTGGTCGGCGGTGCTGCTCGAGGACTATCGCCACGCGACGCCGGTGATCGCCAGCAGCGGCCTGGCGGTCTACTACCTCGCGCTGACCGCCGGCCGGCTGATCGCGCAGGGACGTTCCGGCGTCTCCCTGCGCCCGGTCATGGCGATCGGCGCGATCGGTGGCGGCATCGGGGTGGCCCTCGCGGCGACAGTTTCCTCCGCCGCGGCGTCGTTGGTTTGTTTCGCGCTGGCCGGGCTCGCGTTCGGCCCGGTCATCCCGGCGATGCTCGAATACGCCGCCGGCCGTGACACCGACGGCTCCCTGGTGGCCCGGGTGACGACAATTTCCTACGGCGGATTCGTCGCCAGCCCGTTGCTGGTGTCGCTGCTGCACCAGTGGTGGTCGCTGCCGGTCGCCTTCGCCTGCCTCGGTCTGCTCACGGTTCCGCTGCTGGTCGCGGGTGGGCTCTGGCGTAGCCTGAAGATCCGATCATGAACGTGGGGAACTGACATGGCGCGCATCGCGGTGACCGGCGGGAGCGGCAAACTGGGCCGCTTCGTGGTGAAGGAGCTTTCCGACCACGGGTACGAGGTGGTGAACCTCGACCTGGTCGCGCCGCGCGAGCCGGTGTGCCCGTTCATCCGGGTCGATCTGACCGATTACGGCCAGGTCGTCGAGGCGTTGACGGCGATCGACAGCCGCTACACCGGCATCGACGCCGTGGTGCACCTCGCCGCGATCCCCGGTCCGGGTGTGGTGCCGAACGCGGCGACTTTCGCCAACAACATCACGGCGAGCTACAACGTGTTCTCCGCCGCGCGGGCCGCCGGCATCGAGCGGGTGGTGTGGGCGTCGAGCGAGACGTTGCTCGGGTTGCCGTTCGACACGCCGCCGCCGTATCTGCCGGTCGACGAGGAGTACGCGGCGCGGCCGGAGACGTCGTACTCCCTGGCGAAGCACCTCGACGAGCAGATGGCGGCCCAGTTCTGCCGGTGGAATCCGTCGCTGACCATGGTCGGGTTGCGATTCTCCAACGTGATGGAGCCGTCCGACTACGAGGCCTTCCCGTCGTTCGACGCCGACCCGCGCCAGCGGATCTGGAACCTGTGGGGCTACATCGACGGCCGGGACGGTGCCCAGGCGGTGCGGCTCGCCCTCGCCTACGACCGCCCGGGCGTGGAGATCTTCGTGATCGCCAACGCCGACACGGTGATGAACCGCCGCACGGCGGACCTGGCCGCGGAGTACTTCCCGGACATCCCGGTCACTCGCGAGCTCGGTGACCACGAGACGCTGCTCTCCATCGAGAAGGCCCGCCGCCTTCTGGGCTACAGCCCCCAGCACACCTGGCGAAGCTGAACCCGCAGCACACCTGGCGAAGCTGAACCCGCAGTGCACCCGGCGAGGCTGAACCCGCAGTGCACCGGGCGAAGCCGAGCCTCGGCACACCTGGCGAAGCTGAACCTCCGGCACGCCCGGCGAGTGCGATTCGTCCAGCGGTTCTTGTGGAGTTGAACCTCCAGCGCGTCCGGCGACGGGGAGTCGGCCAGCGCCTCTGGCGGAGCTGAGTCTCCGGCACGCCCTGCGACGGTGGAGGCAAAGGGCACCGCGGCCAGATCCCGTCACGTGGGTGGCGGGCGTGGGGATGACGGACTGCCCGAGATCGGCGCTGCCTACGAGCGGCGAGCGGGCACGGCGGAGGTCGGGGACTGCTGGGCGGGCGACTCGTTCAGGGTGGCCACGACCATGGTTACCAGGGCTTCCACGTCTGTGGTCACCATGGGGCGGCCGGTCATTCCGAGTCGGTGCAACAAAGTGCCGACCACCACGTCGATGAAGAAAAGCACCCGCTGTTCCGGCTCGTTCAGGACTTGCTCGAGCGCCAGGCGATAGGGGTCCTGCAACTGAGTCGACAGGATCTGGCGAAGCTCCGGATCGTTGACCGCGTCGGTGAAGACGCCGGCGAACGCGGCGCCGATTCCTGGCTCGCCGATCTTCGCCGCGATCCAGCGGATCGCGGCGGAAAGCACCTCCGAACGGTCGGCGCCGGTCAGCGGGGCCGGTCCGAACGCGTCGACCAGACACGACGTGATCAGGGCGCCCTTGGTGGGCCATCGCCGGTAGATCGTCGTCTTCGCGATACCGGCCGCGGCGGCGATGCGATCCACGGTGGCCCGCGTATAGCCGAGCGAGTCGATGGTCTCGAGCGTCGCGGCGAAAACCGTGTCGTCGATTCCGGAGCGGGGTCGGCCAGGTGGTCGGGGCATGGCCACACCTTATCGAGTTATGCTACTCCTAGTATCGATACCGGAAGTATCGTAACTCGATCAAGGAGGGTGCATGAGCGTGCGGCTGCTGCGGAAACTGCGCAGAGAACCGGACTGGGCGGCGATGTCCGAATCGGATCTGGAGGCCTTTCAGCAGGCGGAGAACCGTCGCAGGTCCGCGCCTCTGGCCCGGCTGATCAGCGGTTTTCCGGCTCGGAACGTCACGATCGGCTGGGAGCGGCTCGCGCTGCCGGACCGGTCGCTGCCGGTGCGGGTGTATCGG
>KL571457.1:4356-5508 GCA_000715855.1 Actinoplanes liguriensis | reverse complement strand
GGCCGGCGCCGACGAACGGGCCGCCCGGCGAAAATTACCGCCGGAACCGCCCCGACGGGACGGACGGTCTTCCGCTGGTGGTGCACATCCACGGCGGCGGGTTCGTCGGGACGGCGGCGCAATGCGACTGGATCAACAGCCATGTCGCGGCTCGGGTGCCGGCCGTCGTCGTGTCGGTCGAGCATCGCCTGGTCAGCCCCACGGTTCCGCTCTCGGCGGCGGTCGACGACGGGTGGGAGGTGCTACGACGTACCGCGGAATGGGGAATCGACCCGGAACGGGTGGCGGTCTTCGGGGAGAGCGCCGGTGCTCTGGTCGCCGCGACGGCCGCGATCCGGGCGCGGGACTCCGGCTTGCGGCTGCGCGCGCAGGTGCTGGTCAACCCGTGCGTCGATCTGACGGATGCCGCCTTCGACCATCCCTCCATGAAGGAACATGCCGACAGCCCGATGCTGACCGTGCCGCAAATAGCTTTCTTCCGCCGGATGGCTGTTTCCGATCAAAGGAATATTTCGCCGCTGTACGCCGATGACCTCGCCCGCCTCGCGCCTGCGCTCGTGGTGGTGCCTACCGACGATCCGGTCGCCGATCAGGGGCGTACCTACGCCGAGCGGCTCCGCGAAGCGGGCACCGCCGCGACCGTCACCGAACATCCCGGCGCACCGCACGCGTTCCTCAGCCTGCCGCACCTCGTCCCGCAGGCCCGCGCGGCCCGCACCGAGATCATCGACTTCCTGCGGAGACACCTTGAGTGAGATCCTGCCGTCCACGTCGGTGAATGTCGCCGGTTCACCAACTGGTGACGACGAAATGATTCACCACCAACGCGGTCCCGGCCTGCACCCACAGCCACCACCGCCGGTCCTGCTCGGGCAACAGCGAGGCGGCGGCCGGCAGCCAGATCGCGAACGGTAGCCAGATGCGCTCCACCTCTGCCTTGCTCAGCCCGGACAGGTCGGCGGCCAGCACCGCGGCAACGGCGCCCATGCACAGCAGCACCGCCGGTGTGCGGACCGTTGGAAGACGCTCGGCTGTTGGAGGGCGCTCAGCTGCTGAAAGTTGCTCGGTTGTTCGAGGGCGCACGGCTGTTGGGAGGCGCATTGCCGCTGGAAGGCGCTCGGCTGTTGGAGGGCGCATGGCGGCTGGAAGGCG
>KL571457.1:1214-4153 GCA_000715855.1 Actinoplanes liguriensis | reverse complement strand
GAGATGTGTATAAGAGACAGTCCCCACACCCAGTAGCCGTACGGCCGGGCACTGGCCAGCCCTTGGTAATAACGCACCTTGACCAGCCGATACCCCTCCCACCAATCGAACCCGAGCCCGCTCATCGTGGCCACTACCGCACCCGCCCCGGCCAGGGCGAAACCGAGCATCAACGGCCGCCGCGACCGTGCCGCGACGACCACCGCCGCCGCCGGTAAAGCGAGCAGGACCAGCCCGTACGACAGGTACGCGCACGCCGCCAGCCCGGCCCCGCCGAGCACCGAGCACCACCAGGACGGACGTGACAACCCGACCGCGAGCAGCGCCAGCGACGTCGCCGCCACCCCCATGAACATGCCGTCGGCGGAAACTCCCACCCACACCGCGCCTGGGAACAGCACCAGGAACGGCAGCGCCGCCCGGGCCGCCGCCTCGTCGCCGAGGGCCCGCAGCGTCACCGCGACCGCCGCCGTCGCCACGCCACCGACCAGGATGCAGAACACGCCGGCCCAGCCACCGCCGTGCAGCCCGAGCCGGTCCAGCCCGACGAAGACCAGCAGCACGCCTGGTGGGTGCCCGGACACGTGCGTCGTCCAGTTGTCCGGCGAGCCGAGCAGGATGTGATCGGTGAAACCGCGCAGCATCGCGCGGACGTCGGTCACTCCCGGCACCTCGCTCAGGTACTCGAACGGTGTCGTCAGCCGCCCGGCCACACCCCGCTGCCAGCCGTCGACCAGCGCGCCCACGTGCGGCATCACGTGCCCGAACAGGGGGGCGGCCGGCGCGTGCACCGGATGCCCCGCCCAGCCGAGTGCCGCCCCGACCAGGGCCGCGGCCCCGACCAGCGTGAGCGCCGCCACGGCGGCCCAGCGGTCGGCGGTGAGCCGGGTGCCGGGGATCAGCCGCGCAGCGGTGCGCACGCGAACTCCTCCAACCCGGCCGCAGGCGTCACCGCGGCGCGGAACCCCAGCTCCGCCGCGGCCCGCGCGGGGGAGGCCACCACGTGTCGCACGTCGCCGAGCCGGAACCGGCCGGTCACCACCGGCGCGGGGCCACCGACCGTGCCGGCGAGCGTCCCGGCCACCTCGCCGATCGTGATCGGCCGCCCGGACGCGATGTTGTAGGCACGGAACCCGGGCCTGGTGTGTATAAGAGACAGCCGCTGTACGGCGTGTCGCGCGGCATCCCCGGCCCGTACACGTTGTGGTACCGCAGCGCCGCCACGCTCGCCCCGCACTCGCGCGCCCAGATCGCGGCCAGATGCTCCTGGGCGACTTTTGTCGCCGCGTACACGCTGCGCGGGTCGAGCGGCGCGTCCTCCCCGACGAGCTCGGTGCCGAGCGGCCGCCCGCACTCCGGGCAGGGCGGCTCGAACCGTCCCGACTCCAGGTCGCCGGGCGCGCGCGGCGCCGGGCGCACCGGGCCGTGCCGGTCACACCGGTAGGCGCCCTCGCCGTAGACCACCATCGAGCTCGCCAGAACCAGCCGCTTCACCCCGGCGTCGGTCATCGCGGCGAGAAGCACCGCGGTGCCCAGGTCGTTGCAGCCGACGTACTCCGGCAGGTCGCCAGGCCCGGCGCCGAGGCCCACCAGCGCCGCCTGGTGCAGCACCGCGTCCACCCCGCGCAGCGCCGCCCGGACCGCGTCCGCGTCCCGCACGTCGGCCCGGTGCAGGCGCACCCCGTCCGGCACCCGCACCGGCCCGGTGTGCGCCGCCGGATGCGCACTGTCCAGCACGGACACGTCATGGTCGGCCGCCAGTAGCGCGGCGGTCAGGTGCGAGCCGATGAAACCGGCGCCGCCGGTCACGAGAAGATGCGTCACGACGGTGACGGTAGGGCGGCCGGAGCGCCGGCACAGCGGCCCGCGCCAATCCGTCAGCGGTTCGTAAGAACCTACCGCCGGCGTCCGCACTTCGTAAGATTTACCCGCTCTGACCAGCGCTAACTTGCGGTTCATGACAGATGTGGTGTTGCCCTGCCTGAACGAGGCCGCGGCGTTGCCGGAGCTGCTGGCCCGGATGCCGGCCGGCTATCGGGCGATTGTCGCCGACAACGGCTCGACCGACGGCTCGCCCGAGGTGGCGCGGTCGTTCGGCGCCCACGTGGTCGAGGTGGCGCAGCGCGGATACGGCGCGGCGGTGCACGCCGGGCTGCTCGCCGCCGATCCGGTGGACGGCGTGGTGTGCGTGATGGACGCCGACGGCTCGTTCGACCCGGCCCAGTTGCCGCGGCTCGCCGACCCGGTCCGGGCCGGCGACGTCGACCTCGCGTGTGGACGGCGCCGGCCGACGGGTGTGGGCGCCTGGCCGCTGCACGCCCGGCTCGGCAACGCGGTCCTGGCCCGCCGGATCCGCCGCGAGACCGGGGTGGCGGTGCACGACATCGCGCCGATCCGGGCCGCGCGCCGGGACGCCCTGCTCGGGCTGGGGCTGCGCGACCGTCGTTTCGGCTACCCGCTGGAACTGCTGCTGGCCGCGGCCCGCGACGACTGGCGGATCGCCGAGCTCGACGTCGCCTACCACCCGCGGGCTGCCGGAACCCGTTCGAAGGTGACCGGCACGGTCCGCGGCACGCTGCGCGCGGTCGCCGACATGCGGGCGGTGCTGGCCCGATGATCCAGCTCCTGGTGATGGCGAAGGCCCCGGTCCCGGGCCGGGTGAAGACGCGGCTCTGCCCGCCGTGCACCCCGGAGGAGGCGGCGGCGATCGCGGCGGCCGCCCTGGCGGACACGCTCGATGTCGCGAAGAGACTTTTCGCCGTACGGCGGGTGCTGGTCCTCGACGGTGCCTACCCGGCGCCGAGCGGGTGGACAAGCGTCCCGCAACGTGGCGACGGCCTGGGGGAGCGGCTGGCGAAAGCTTTCGCCGACACCGCGCTGCCCGGGGTGCCCAGTCTCCTGATCGGCATGGACACCCCGCAGGTGACCGCCGAGCTGCT
>KL571457.1:715-941 GCA_000715855.1 Actinoplanes liguriensis | reverse complement strand
CGCTGGGGCTGAGCGACCCCGCCGGCGCCGGAGTGCTGCCGGCCGTGCCGATGTCGACGGCCTCCACCGCGAAGCGGACGATCGCCGCTCTCCGCCGGCGCGGGGTGCGGCCGACGATGTTGCCCGGCCTGCGGGACGTGGACACCGCGGCCGACGCCGTCGCGGTCGCGGCAATGTGCAGAACCGGTCAGCAGTTCCCGGCGATTGTCGCGGAGACGATCATGGT
>KL571457.1:0-439 GCA_000715855.1 Actinoplanes liguriensis | reverse complement strand
GATGAGCGCGCCGACCGTGGTCTGCCCACCGAACGAACGGGCCGCGCTCGACGCCTTCGATCGGGCACTGTACCGCGGCGCGACCGGCGCCGAGAGTCCGTTGATCCTGCGCGGCGGCGACGGACGGGAGCACCGGGTGGACGCCGCGGACTGGTGCCGCGACCACCGGCCCGGTGACTCCGGCCTGCTCGACCGGTGTGCCGGGGCGACCCTGGACGTCGGCTGCGGGCCCGGCCGGCTGGTCGGCGCCCTGCTCCGGCGCGGCCGGTCGGCGCTGGGCATCGACGTGAGCGCCGCCGCGGTCCGGATGGCCCGTGCGCGCGGCGCCCTGGCGCTGCGACGGGACGTGTTCGGGCCGTTGCCCGGGCACGGGCGGTGGGAGCACCTGCTGCTCGCTGACGGCAACGTCGGCATCGGCGGTGACCCGGTCGCCCTGCTC
>KL571456.1:1989-6801 GCA_000715855.1 Actinoplanes liguriensis | reverse complement strand
CAGCGGCTGGTGCAGGTAGGTGCCGCCGGCGACCAGCAGTCCGGCGGTGAACAGCAGCGAGTCGCCCGGCAGGAAGAAACCGATCAGCAGGCCGGACTCGGCGAACACGACGGCGAGGATCCCCACCAGCCCGAACGTCGAGATCAGCCACTCCGGGTCGAGGAAGGTCATCGGCGGGGTCCTCTCCAGCGGGCGTCCGGCCCACCGCTCATGCCCGGCCAGGGCCCCGGCAAACCTACGTCATGTAGGAGCGAGGCGGGGACGGTCAGGTGAGTCCACGGGCCGAGACGCGATGATCGCGCGGGCCGGAACGCTGGCCTGAATCGGCTATCCGGTCGAATGGTCCGGCCGGACGGCCCGGGAGTGGCGCCACGGTGTCGATGCGCCCGCCGTTGAGGTTCCGTATCGTGCCGATTTCCCTGGGCCACCGCCGAACGTTCGAACGCTTTCGAGGGTCGGCCGAAAAGTGGATGGAAAGGGAACAAACCCGGCTGATGAGATGCCTCGGCACACCCGCGACGAGAGGCGTCATGAAAATTTCAAGCGGCAGGCGCGTTCTTCTATCGGCGGTATTGCCGGCCCTCCTGGCGATCACCGGATCGATGCTTCCATCATCACCGGCCGCGGCGGCCGCGCCACATTTCTATGTGGCGCTGGGTGACTCGTTCTCCGCCGGCGAGGGCACTTACACCAGCGACGCCGACTGGGATCCGGGGACCGCCGGGAATTGTCACCGCAGCCGGCTCGCCTGGGGCCGGGTGCTGTCCGGCGAGACGTCGCTGAACCTCACGCTGGGCACCGGGAGCCGCGGACACCTGGCCTGTTCCGGTGACGTGACCGCGGACATCCCCGGTCAGCTCGCCCAGTTGTCCGCGCTGGGTGTGCAGCCGGACCTGGCCACCGTGACGATCGGTGGTAACGACGCCGGGTTCTCCTCGGTGCTCAAGGCATGCTTCGCCTACAGCTTGATCCAGTGCAACAGCGCCATCGCCGGTGCGCGCGCCAAGATCGATTCGCTGAACCTACGGGACGTCTACACCTCCATCAAGAAGCGGGTCTCGAACGGACGGCTGGTCGTTGTCGGCTATCCGCGCCTTTTCGACGCCAGCACCGCGGCGTACACCGTGCACTGTTCCTGGGCGAAATTCGGCACTCTCGGCAAGATGAACGATCTCGTCGTCGCCATGGAGAACCGGGCCAGGTCCGAGGCGCAGGCCGCCGGTGTCGAATACGTCAGCACCATGGATGTTCTCCGCGGCCACGAATTGTGCACCGGCAAGTCGTGGGTGCGCAGCATCACCATCCTCAGCGGCAAGTACAACTCGATCTCGGGACACCCGATGAAGGAGGGGCAGCGGGCGATGGAGGCCGCGGTCGCCACCTATCTGAAGGCGCATCCGGTGAGGTACGCACCGGCCGACCCTCCGCCGGTCTCGACCCCGAAGCCGGGCAACAAGCTCCCGACCGCCGCGTTCAGCTACACCCGGCTGACCGGCGCCGGTAACCGGGTCACCCTCGACGGCGGCGCCTCCACCGACCCGGACGGCAGCATCGCCACCTGGACCTGGACGTCGGGTGGCCGGCAGATCGCCACCGGGCGTACCGCCACCGTGTCGTTCGCCGGGACCACCGCCCCGGTCGTCACCCTGACCGTCACCGACAACCTGAAGGCTTCGGGCGTTGCCACCAGGACGCTGTCCCTGGCCAACCGCGGTCCGCGCATCTCCGCGGTGACGCCCGCGGCCGGCGCCGTGGTCGGCAGCACCACCCCGGTCCTCGGAGTCTCCGCCACCGACCCGGACGGCGACGACCTGACGGCGTCGTTCCGCGTCACCGGCCCGTCGGTCGACCTGTCGTCCGGCTCGGCCGGCGCCAGCTGGACGGTGCCGCCGCACCGGCTCGACCCGGGAACGAAATACCAGGTCGCGGTCACCGTCCACGATCCGTCCGGTCTGACCGCGTCGGCCACCACCTCGTTCACCGTGGCGATGCTGCCGACCGCGGCCGACGTGACCGGCACCTCGACCGGCAAGGGTTACTGGCAGGTGGCGTCGGACGGCGGGGTGTTCTCGTACGGCGACGCGCCGTTCCACGGTTCGCTGCCCGGCCTGAACGTCAAGGTGAACAACATCATCGGGATGGCCCGCACCCCGGACGACGGCGGTTACTGGCTGGTCGGCTCGGACGGCGGGGTGTTCGCGTTCGGCAACGCCCCGTTCTACGGCTCGATGGGCGGCAAACCGCTGAACGGCCCGGTCGTCGGGATGGCGGTGACGCCCACCGGCAAGGGGTACTGGCTGGCCGCGTCGGACGGTGGCGTGTTCGCGTTCGGGGACGCCGCGTTCTACGGTTCGATGGGCGGCAAACCGCTGAACAAGCCGGTCACCGCGATCGGCAACACCGCCAGTGGGCACGGCCTGTCTCGGTGTTCGCGTTCGGCGACGCCGCCTTCTACGGTTCGATGGGCGGCAAGCCGCTGAACGCGCCGGTCGTCGACATGGACGTCACCCCGGACGGCGGCGGGTACTGGATGACCGCGGAGGACGGCGGCGTGTTCGCGTTCGGCAACGCCGGCTTCTTCGGCTCGATGGCGGGTCATCCGCTGAACGGGCACATCACCGGCATGTCGACCACCCCGACCGCGGCCGGGTACTGGCTGACCGGCTGTGACGGCGGGGTGTTCGCGTTCGGCGACGCGCCGTACGCCGGGTCGAACCCGACGTACCAGTGCCGCGGTGTCTGATCGACCATGCCGGCATCGGCCGCCCTCAGCAGGGCAGAGCCGGGTCGTCACCCGCGTGTACCGCGACCCTTCGAGTCAGTGGGTCGTGACGGTGGTGGCGGCCCAGCTGGCCAGCAGTCGTAGCCCGTCGTGCGCGGGCGTGCCGGCCTCGGCGCTGTACGCGGTCAGCGTCAGCCCGGGGTCGGCCGGCAGCGGCATCGCCTCGAACGCCAGGTCGAGCCGCCCGACCACCGGGTGCCGGAACTGCTTGACACCGGTGTGGTGCAGCCGCACGTTGTGCGCCGCCCAGCGGGTCCGGAACTCGTCACTGCGGGTGGCCAGCTCACCGATCAGATCGCTCAGATCCTTGCTGTACGGATCCCGTCCGGCCTCGGTGCGCAGCAGCGCGACGGTCGTCTCCGCCGAGGTGTCCCACTCGGGATAGAAGGTGTCCGCCGCCGGGTCGAGGAAGCAGAACCGGGCCAGGTTCACCGGCGGGGCCTCGCCCGCGAACGCGGGGGAGTACAACGCCTGACCGAGCGGGTTCGCGGCGAGGATGTCGAGGCGCCCGTTGCGGACGAACGCAGGAGCGTCGGTCATCGCGTCGAGCAGGCTGCGTACTCCGGGCCGGATCTGCGGTTTGGCGGGCCGGCGCCGGGTGCGCGGGGTGGTGTTCGCGGCGCGGGCCAGGTCGTACAGGTGGGAGCGCTCGGCCTCGTCGAGCCGCAACGCCCCGGCGATCGCGTCCAGGACGCTGTCGGAGACGCCGGACAGGTTGCCGCGTTCCAGCCGCGTGTAGTAGTCGGGGCTGACCCCGGCCAGTATCGCGACCTCGGCCCGGCGCAGCCCCTCCACCCGGCGCAGGCCACCGAACGACGGCAGCCCGGCCTGCTCCGGAGTTATCCGCGCGCGCCGCGATGCCAGGAACTCGCGTACCTCGCCCCGGGTGTCCATGCCGACCACGCTACGACGCCCGGCCGCCGGGTGAGGGGCCCTGTCATTACCCGTCACGACAGGCACTCCCACCTGCGGGTTCCGGCGGCTTCCATGGGAGTCATGGAACTTCTGCCCGTACGGCCCACGATCAAGACGCCGGCTCAGGCGTTCACCGGCGACGTGTACATGACCCCGATCTACAACGGGACCGGCCCGTCCCGGATGACGGTCGCGCTGGTCCGTTTCACCCCGGGCGCCCGCACCAACTGGCACTCGCACGCCGTCGGCCAGACCCTGCACGTCACCGAGGGTGTCGGCCTCGTCGGCACCCGCGACGGCTCGGTGCTGCGCATCCACGCCGGCGAGACCGTGGTCTGCCCGCCCGGCGAGCAGCACTGGCACGGCGCGGCCGCCGCCACGTTCATGAGCCACCTGGCCCTGCTGGAGGCGGAGCCCGGCGGCGGCGACCCGACCACCTGGCTCGAGCCGGTCACCGACGACCTGTACGAGAAGGCGAATCAGGCGTGACGACGAGCCGCCACGCATCGCCACCGTCGCCGCGCTCGCCGCCCTCGACGGCGTCGAAAGTCAGCTGCGGTCGCATTTCCGGATCGCGCTCAACACCGGCCTGACCGAACCACAATTGCGCGACCTGATCGTCGTGCTGCACACCCGCGTCGGGCGCGTCGAGGCCGAACGCGCCACCACGATTTTCGACTCGCTTCTTTCCGTTTAAGGAACCCCATCATGCGTGCCACCCTCATGTTCGGCGCCGGCGATGTTCGCGTCGAAACGATTGCCGACCCCGCGATTCAGCAGCCGACCGATGCGATCGTGCGTGTCGTGCGCGCCTGCGTCTGCGGCAGCGACCTGCACCCGTACCACTCGATGCCCGCCTCCGATGAGGGGCGGCCGATGGGCCACGAGTTCCTCGGCGTCGTCGAGCACGCCGGTTCCGGCGTGACCACGGTGAAGGCCGGTGACCTGGTCGTCGCGTCGTTCTCCTACCAGGACAACACCTGCGAGTTCTGCCGTGCCGGCGTGCAGACCGCCTGCGCCCACCCCGAGTTCGGCTTCTTCGCGGCGGCCCAGGCCGAGCTGGTCCGGGTGCCGCTCGCCGACGGCACCCTGTACTCTGTCTCTTATACACATCT
>KL571456.1:0-1832 GCA_000715855.1 Actinoplanes liguriensis | reverse complement strand
AGAGATGTGTATAAGAGACAGGTCGCGGTCATCGGCGACGGCGCGGTCGGCCTGCTCGCCGTCCTGTCGGCCAGGCAGCTCGGCGCCGAGCGGATCGTGCTGATGGGCCGGCACAAGGTCCGCACCGACCTCGGCGTCGAGTTCGGGGCCACCGACGTGGTCGCCGAGCGCGGCGAGGAGGGCATCGCGCTCGTGCGGGAGCTCACCGGCGGCGGCGCGCTCAAGGTCCTCGAAGCGGTGGGGCACCGGCCCGCGTACGAGCAGGCCGTCGGCATCGTCCGCGCGGGCGGGGTGATCAGCCGCGTCGGCGTGCCGCAGTACGAGGAGGCCCCGGTCGGCTTCGGCAGCCTGTTCGGCCGCAACATCACGCTCAACGGCGGGCCGGCGCCGGTCCGCGCCTACATCGAGGAGCTCCTGCCCGCCGTCCTCGACGGCACGGTCAAACCCGGCAAGGTCTTCGACCGCACGATCACCCTCGACGAGGTCCCCGCGGCCTACCGGGCGATGGACGACCGCGAGGTCCTCAAGGCCCTCATCGCCTTCTGACCGGACGGATCGGCCTGTGGATCCCCTGTGCGGGGGCTGTTAGCCTCTCGCGGTGCCAGATGTCATGATCATGCCGGTCGAGCCGGCTGTTGCCCCGCCCGTGCCGCGCCCTGCCCGGCGGTGGGAGTTCGACGCGCTGCGGGTGGTGGCGATCGCCGGGGTGGTCGCGATCCACGTCATCGGCATGATGGTGATCAATCCGGCGATCGTGGGCACCGTGCGCTGGTGGGGCGCGGTCGCGGTGCACGCCGGCTCGACGTGGGTGGTGCCGGCCTTCGTGATGCTCAGCGGGGCTCTGGTGCTGGCGCCGAACGCGTACGCGAAAGGCACCTGGTCCTTCTATCGGAAACGGTTCGTCCGGATCGTCCCGGCACTCGTGGTGTGGCATCTGGTCTACCTGTTCGGGATCCGGCTGTGGCTGCTCGACCAGGACGTGACCCTGCGGCGCTCGGCGCAGTGGCTGCTCGACGGTCAGGTCTACACCGCGCTGTACTTCCTCTGGCTGATCGCCGGGCTCTACCTGGTCGCGCCGGTGCTTGCCGCGTTCCTGCACGCCGGGGGAGAGCGCCGGGCTCTGGTGACCGCCGCGGTCGCGCTCGGCTGGTGCCTGGTCCTCTGGATCGTCCCGAACATCTCCACCCTGCTGGGTACGAAACGGGTCAGTGACCTGGGCGCGTGGGACCAGTGGGTGCCGTACGTCGGCTACTTCGTGGCCGGGTGGGCGCTGCGCCGGACCGTGCTGAGCCGTACGGCGCTCTGGGGTGTCCTCGCGGCCACGGTGGTCCTGCTCGGCGAGCTGATCTGGCAGGCCGGGCACGTGGGCAGGTCCCGCACGCTGGACGCCGTCCTGCCCGTACACCGTCTGGGTTTCGTCACGGCCGCGGCGGCGATCGGTGTGTTCCTGCTGGCGGTCGGTGTGGGCGCCCGGTGGAGTCCGCCGGAACCGGTGCGACGGCTGCTCACCCGGCTGTCCGACGCGTCGTTCGGCGTGTTCCTCGTACACCTGGTGCTGTTCGCGCTGCTGCGCGAGACCGTGTTCGCGGTCCGCGTGGCCTCCTCACCGGCGGTGATGGTCACGGCGTACGCGGCCGTGCTCGGCGCCTCGTTCCTGATCTCGATCGGCGCCGCCCGGGTCCCGTACCTGCGCAACATCTTCTGAGGCGGGCGCGTCTGACGGCGTACGGCATGATCTGGCTTTGTGGATTGGTCGTCGGTGTCCGAGTTCCAGGACCGTCAGCCGGGAGTCACGCACCGGCGGCTCGCCGAATTCACGGCCGAGGTGCGCC
>KL571455.1:13465-13792 GCA_000715855.1 Actinoplanes liguriensis | reverse complement strand
CCCGGCACCGTGCGGATCGAGGTGCTCGCGATGGCCACCTCGGCGGTGTTGCCGCGCAGCGCGCCGCTGATCGGCGGGCCGACCGTCTCGTAGCCGGCCGGGATCTGCGGCATCGCCGGAGCCGCCGGAACGGCCGGGGGCGCCTGCACACCGGCCGGGGCGAGGCTCTCCACCCGGGCGATCAGGTGCTGCGGGCTCAGGTCGATCCAGGCGGTCAGACCGCCGTCCGGTGTGTCGGTCAGGGTGACCTCGATGCCGTGCCGGCGGGCCAGCCGGCCGACCACGAACAGACCGAGCACCTCGGTGGGGGCCAGGTCCAGTCGCTCA
>KL571455.1:12858-13198 GCA_000715855.1 Actinoplanes liguriensis | reverse complement strand
CTGCAGGCCCAGGCCGTGGTCGATGATCGCGACCCGGGCGCCGCCGCGCAGCTCCTCGGCGGAGACCGTGACGCTGGTGTGCGGCGGGGAGAACGTGGTCGAGTTCTCCAGCAGCTCCGCGAGGAGCAGGGTGAGGTCGGCCAGGACGGCCGGCACCACGACGATCTCCTCGGGGACGTCCACCTCGACACGGGTGTAGTCCTCGATCTCACCGAGGGCGAGACGGACGACGTCGGAGAGGGCCAGCGGCGCCATGTGCTCGTTCGCACCGGCGCCACCGGAGAGCACGACCAGCGCGGACGCGTTCCGGCGCAGACGGCTGGACATGTGGTCCAGCCCT
>KL571455.1:7812-12638 GCA_000715855.1 Actinoplanes liguriensis | reverse complement strand
CATGTGGCCCAGCCGGTACAGCTCGCGGAGGCGGTCGGAGTCGGTCTCCCGGCGCTCCAGGGAGTCGATCAGGGTCAGCTGGCGGCCGACCAGGTTCTGCGTACGCCGGCCGACGTGGCCGAACATCTGGGCGACGTTACGGCGGCCGAGCACCTGGCGTTCCACCAGCCGGGCGGCGGTGGTCTGCACCCGGTCGAACGCTCGGGCCAGGTCACCGATCTCGTCCTGGGCCTCGACGTCGACCGGGTCCAGCCGGATCGGTCGCACCTGGGCCTCGGACTCGTCGTCGGCGACTCGTTCGAGCTCGGACTCGGCGGCGCGGGCGATGCGGTCCGCCGAGACGGTCAGACGCCGCAGCGGCCGGGCGACCGCGCGGGCCATGAAGATCGACAGCGTGACCACGAGGATCAGCAGGATGAGCGCGCCACCACCGATGTAGACGGCCTGCTGGATAGCGGCGGACCGGTTGTCGGTAACGGTGACGTCCACGTCCTTCGCCACGCGCTTCTCGACGAAGCCACCGAGGACCATGACGGACTGCAGCGACGGGAACAGCGTCTTGACGGTGAGGCTGTTCAGCGCCAGCGCCGGGTCCCGGTCCAGGAACGAGGTGAACGTCGAGCCCACCCGGGACTGGAACGCGTCCTGGGTGCTCAGGTAGAGCTTGTACTGCGCGTCGGTGAAGTACGGCTTCGACGACGTGATGATCGACTGGATCTGGCTGAACGACTGGCTGAACAGCGACAGCGTCAGCGACGCGGCGGCCTTGTCCGCCTTGTTCCGCGACTTGATCTGGAAGGCGGAGTAGGCGAGGTAGCAGGACGCCTGGCTGATCAGGTCGTCGGAGCGCATCGAGCGCTCCAGGGCGAAGACCTGCTGGCCGACGCCGGTGGTGAGGTCGGCGTGGGTGCTCAGCCCCAGGCCGTCGATCATCGGCGTGATGACGTTGGTGAAGTCGCTGACCACCGAGTTGGGGTCGGTCAGGCGGTTCAGCACGTTCGACCGGGTGCTGCTCAGCTTGGTCGCCAGGATGACCGACGTACGGAGCGCGGCGGGCAGTTGGTACTGGCTGTCGAGCAGGTCGGCGACCTTCTCGCTGGCCTCCGCGCTCTGCACCACCAGGGTGGGCTCGTCGACCAGGTTCATCAGGAAGCCGGCCGAGAGCAGGCGCTCCTCCTGCAGTTCCAGGATCGCGGAGCTGACCTCGGTGGCGAGATGGACGCTGTCCGAGGTGCCCTGCGCCTCGGCGGCCGCGTTGGCACGGTTGATGATGATCGGCACTGTCAGGGCGAGAACACCCAGCAGCGGCACGAGCACCAGCAGGGCAAGTTTGCCCAGGATGCGGAACTTACCGAAGAGCACCGGAACGCTCCCGCCCGCCGCCGTAGTTCGGGGTCTCGCCGTAGCTCGGCGCCGAGTCGTACGGGCTGCCGCCGTAGGGGTTGCCGCCCGGGCCGTTGCCGTTGCCGTTGTTCGAGACCTGGACTGAGACGTCGCGGCTGCCCTCGCCCGGCTGATCGGTGAGCCCGGCGCGCACCTGGCGGCCGCGGCTGCGGGTCCACAGGGTGGCGAGGGCGATCAGCACGACCGCGACGCCGAGGAGCACGTAGGCCTCGATCTGCCGGTAGGTCAGCGTGCCGGACCGGTCGTCGAGCAGGCCGGAGATCTCCTTGAGGATGACGGTGGAGAGCGCGGCCAGCGCGGTCTGCAGGGTCGACTGCGCGGTCACCAGGGTGGAGACGTTCGGGTCGCCACCGATGTTCGCGCCACGGGTGGCGGCTTCGATACCACGCCGGAACGAGTCGAGGTTGCTCACCAGGTTGCCGCTGAGCGTGTCGCTCGCGGTGTCGTTGACCGCCTCCTGGAGGCCGTCGGTCAGGTCGCCGACGGTCTCGGTGACCTTCAGGGCCTGGTAGCCGAACTGCTCGCGCAGGGTGGCCTTGGTCTTGCCGGAGGAGGCCGCGACCATGTTCGCCAGGTCGCTCATCCGGGAGACGGCGGTGACCGCCACGGGCATCTGCTCCGCCACGACGTTCTGCAGGAACGAGACGTCGCTCTCCGGGTCCCGGCTCAGCGTCGAGCTCTCCCGGACCACGTCGAACAGCGCGATGGTCAGGTCGGCGACCTCGACGTGGGCCGTGAAGATCTTGGCCGAGCTGCCGGTGGTCGTCGGCAGCTTGGCGATCTTGCTCTTCAGGTCGGTCCACCGGGTCCGGGTGCCGAGCTCCTCACCGAAGCGCTCGTCGACGCCCTGCACGCGGGCGACGGCCGCGGTGACCGTGGCCGGCTCCGAGGGCACGCCCTGCAGCGACGCGGACTGCGACTCGGCGAGCGCCGAGATCAGTGGGCTCAACGCGGTGAGGTATTCGACGCCATCCTGTTCCAGCCGGATGTTGTCGCGCTGCTTAGAGTTCTCTTGCAGGACCCGCAGGAACAGGCCTGCGGCAGGCAGCAGGACAAGAACCGTCAGCACTACCGCGAGGGCGGAGCGTAAACGGGTTTGCCGGCTGTTCACCGAGACTGACATTGCTTTCGTCCTCCGCCATGCACACACGCGATGGGCCATTGGGGGGCTACCGTACGTAGCCATGCGGGCGCACCGATCTGGGTCAATCTATCCGAGAAATCCTCAAGAAACCCCTTTCCAAGGGTCAGAGTTCGCTCGGCTGATCGGGGGATACGCAGCACCGTCGACCGCGCTCTCGCAAGGTTTCTGTCGGCAGGGTGACAAGTGCCGCGCAGATGGTATCGGTATCGCGGGGGAGACGTGAATATGAGTTCTACTTCGGATTAGTTACGTCTTGGGTGCAGTGCTCTCCACGGAAAGTGCCCCAGCAATTACTAAAGGACGTAAAAATACTTTGGGTAACTGATCCAACACGCAGAAAAGGGCCCGTCCGTCCCGTTTTCGGTACGGAGGGGCCCTAATGACTCAAATCCTGCCCAGTGCCTTCCGGAGCGGATCCAACCCGAGCGACCCGAGGTCCAAGGCGTCCCGATGGAAGGCCTTGAGGTCGAAATCACTACCTTTGCGTTTCTTCGCGTCGTCCCGGGCCTGTAGCCAGATCCGCTCGCCGATCTTGTATGACGGCGCCTGCCCCGGCCACCCCAGGTAACGCTTCCACTCGAAGCGCAACACCTCCTCGGCCACCCTGGTGTGCCCGCGCAGGAACTCCCAGCCCAGCTCCGGTGTCCACCGCTCACCCGGGTGGAAGCCGAACGGGTTGTCCCGCGGGATCTCCAGCTCGAGGTGCATGCCGATGTCGACGATCACCCGGGCCGCCCGGAGCGCCTGCGCGTCCAGCATGCCCAGCCGGTCGCCCGGATCGGTGAGGTAGCCGAGCTCGTCCATCAGCCGCTCGGCGTACAGCGCCCAGCCCTCGCCGTGCCCGGAGCACCAGGCCAGCAGCCGGCGCCAGCGGTTGAGCGAGTCGGACCGCAGCAGGGTCTGGCTGACCTGCAGGTGATGACCGGGCACGCCCTCGTGGTAGACGGTGGTCACCTCGCGCCAGGTGGAGAACGTCTCCTGCCCCTCCGGCACCGCCCACCACATCCGCCCGGGACGGGAGAAATCCTCGCTCGGGCCGGTGTAGTAGATGCTGCCGTCGCTGGTCGGGGTGAGGCAGCACTCCAGCTTCTGGGCCGGCGGCTCGATGTCGAAGTGCGTGCCGTTCAGCTCGCTGATCGCCCGGTCGGAGAGATTCTGCATCCAGTCGCGGAACCGCTCCTTGCCCTGGATGTTGCGGGCCGGGTCGGCGTCCAGCGTGTCGACCGCCTGATCGACCGTGGCCCCGGGGCCGGCGATCACCGCGGAGACGGCGAGCATCTCGCGCTCCAGGCGATGCAATTCGGCAAAGCCCCAGAGGTACGTCTCCTGGAGATCCACCTTGGCGCCGAGGAAGTACTGCGAGGCCAGGGCGTACCGCTCCGGCCCGGCCGCCTCCTTCGCCCGTCCGCGCGGGGCCAGCTCGTCGCGCAGGAACCGGCCGAAGTCCGCGGTCGCCGCGGTCGCCGCCCCGGCCGCCTTGCTCAGCTCGGCGGCGAGCGCGCCGGAGGTGTTCAGCCGGTCGGCCAGCCCGTGGAAGAAGTTGTCCCGCGCCGGGTCGGTCCACGCGTCGCACTGGTCGGCGACCGCCGCGAGCTGGGCCGCCGCGCTGACCACGCCCTTGTCGGCGCCCTCCAGCAGGGTCCGCCGGTACTGCGTGAGCGCGGCGGGGAACGCGTCGAGCCGGGCGGCGATGTTCGCCACCGCCTGCTCGCCCTCGGTCGGCATCAGGTCGAGCGCCATGCGCAGGCCGTGCAGACCACTGGAGATCACGTTGACCTCGGTCGCGGTGAATCCGGAGTCGAGCCGGGTCAGCTCCAGCCCGAGCCGCTCCATCATGGCTTCCTTGGCGACCTGCTCGGACTCGTGCTCCGGTTCGATCACATCAAGTTCATTGACGGTACGGCGGACCAGTTCCGCCTGAGCCGCGAAGCCCTCCGGCGAGAGATCGTCGGTCTTGTCGTCGTAACCCGAGATGCCGACCGAGGTGGCCCCGGTCGGGTTCAGTTCGGCCCATTCATCGACGTATCGGTTGGCGAGTTCGTCAATTTGTCCCACCGCCCGACTCTATGGGAACCGCGGGGTCCCGAGTCATCCCATTTCACGCGTGCGAGGCGGTCCACTCCACCAGGCGATCGGCCGGCCAGGTGTTCACCACCCGATCGGCCGGGACGCCGCACAGCGCCGCCCGCTCGCAGCCGTTGCCCAGCCAGTCCAGCTGGCCCGGGGCGTGCGCGTCGGTGTCGATGCTGAACCGGCAGCCGGCCTCCACCGCCACGGT
>KL571455.1:6406-7575 GCA_000715855.1 Actinoplanes liguriensis | reverse complement strand
GGGGTCGAGCCTGTCCGGCCGGGAGTTGATCTCCACGGCCTTGTCGTACTCGACGCACGCGGCCAGCACCTTCTCCAGGTCGAACGTGCTCGGCGGGCGGGTCCGCGCGGTCCGGTGCGCGGCGTCGCCGGCGCCCTCGGCGGCCACCTTGCGCCCGGTCATGTGGCCGAGCACGTCCAGGTGCGGGTTCGCGATCGCGGCAAGCATCCGCCGGGTCATCCGCGCCGAGTCGTCGCGCAGCTTGCTGTGCACCGAGCCGACCACCAGGTCCAGCCGGGCGAGCAGCTCGTCCTCCTGGTCCAGCGAGCCGTCGTCGAGGATGTCGACCTCGATGCCGGTGAGGATCCGGAAGCCGTCCGGCAACTGCTCGTTCAGCTTCGCCACGTGGTCGAGCTGGCGGCGCAGGCGGTCGGCGGTCAGCCCGTTCGCGACCTTGAGCCGCGGCGAGTGGTCGGTGAGCACGAAGTACTCATGGCCGAGGTCGGCCGCGGCCAGCGCCATCTCCTCGATCGGGGAACCGCCGTCCGACCAGTCGGAGTGCACGTGCAGGTCGCCGCGCAGCGCCTCCCGCAACTCCCCGGCCGCGGCCGGCAGGTCGGTGCCCTCGGTGCTGAGCAGCCGCCGCAGGTAGACCGGCTCCTCGCCGGCCAGGGACTCGGTCACGCAGCGGGCGGTCACCTCGCCGACGCCGGACAGTTTCGCCAGCGTGCCGGCCGAGGCGCGCTCGACCAGCTCGTCGTGCGGGGTCCGGGACACGGCCGCGGCCGCCGACCGGAAGGCCCGCACCCGATACGTCGCCTCGTTCGCCCGCTCCAGCAGGAACGCGATGCGCCGCAGGTCCGCGACCGGGTCACGAGATGCCATGCGCCCACATTAGCCACCGCGCCCACCGAAAAGATCAAGATCCGCTTGGGGGGTACGGGCGTGTGCCGCTTGCCCGCTCAAGATTCACGTCGGTATCTTTCCTGCGCCGAAGGGGAGGAACCGCGATGCCGGACACGCTCCACGTCACGCCGCCGATCGTCACGCCCGAGCCGCAGACCGGCGCGGCCGTTCTCGGCGTCCTGCCGAACGCCATGGTCGACGGCCGTCCCGCCGACGTGATCGTGCTGGACCGCGGCCTGGTCGTGGGGCCGGCCCCGAAGGACGCCGACGACGGCGGGCGCCCG
>KL571455.1:4215-6319 GCA_000715855.1 Actinoplanes liguriensis | reverse complement strand
CCGCGCTGCTGGCCGCGAACAGCCCCGCCGAGCTGGCCGCGCGACACCGCTTCCTCGCCTACGAGAGCCTGGTGACCGCCCGGATCGAACGCCCGGCGCCGCTCGACGCGATGCTGCTGCTGCGCGACGGCCGGACCGTCACCGTGCGGGAGCGCTGGCCCGCGGGGAAGGACGGCGACGTCCTCCGCAGGATCCTGGCCGGGCTGCGCGGTCGGTAGTCTCTCTCCGTATGCGGACGATCGACTGGGTGGACGGCGCTGTCGAGATCATCGATCAGACGATGCCCCCCGCCGAGCTGAGGGTGCTCCGGCTGCACACGGTCGGCGAGCTGATCGCGGCGATCCAGTCGCTGGCGGTGCGCGGCGCCCCGGCGCTGGGCGTGGCCGGAGCGTTCGGCGTCGCGCTGGCCGCCCGCGTGCACGGGGACGATCCGGCGGCGCTGGACAACGCCGTGAAGCGGGTCGAGACCGCGCGCCCGACGGCGGTGAACCTGGCCCGTGGCGCCCGCCGCGCGGCGAACCTCCTGCCGCTCGGCCCGGACGCCGTCCTCGCCGAGGCCTGCGCGATCCGGGACGAGGAGATCGCCGCGTCCCGGGCAATGGCGTCCCGCGGCGCCGATCTCGTCGTCGAGCTGCGCGGGGACCGGCCACGACTGCTCACCCACTGCAACACCGGCGGGCTCTGCGCGGTGACCGTCGGCACCGCACTAGGCGTGGTCGGTGAGCTGCACCGGCGTGGCCAGTTGGGTGGCGTGATCGCCTCCGAGACCCGGCCGCTGCTGCAGGGCGCGCGCCTGACCTCGTGGGAGCTGACCCAGTGGGGCGTCGAGCACCGGGTCGCGGTGGACTCGGCCGGCCCGTTCCTGATGGCCCGCGGCGAGGTCGACGCGGTGATCCTGGGCGCCGACCGGATCTGTGCGAACGGCGACGTGATCAACAAGATCGGTACCTACTCGCACGCCCTCGGCGCCCGCCGGGCCGGCATCCCGTTCGTCGTGGTCGCGCCGGAATCCACGGTGGACGTGGCGACGCCGACCGGCGCGCACGTGGAGATCGAGGACCGCGGCTCGGCCGAGGTGACCACGTGGAGCGACGCGGTCAACCCGGCCTTCGACGTGACCCCGCACGACCTGGTCACCGCGATCGTCACCGACCGTCGCGTGATCCGGCTCGACCGGGGCGAGAAGCCCTAGCCCGCGTCTCGGAATTCGGGCGAGTGCGAGGCGCGGCCTAGCTCGCCGGCGACCAGGGCTTGAGCCACGGGGTCTCCGGCCAGCCCTCGGCGGCCGCCATCAGCGGGTACGCCGTGGCGCCGTCGACCGACTCGCGGACGATGTCGGCGTGGCCGGCGTGCCGTGCGGTCTCCTGGATCAGGTGCAGCAGGATCCAGCGCAGCGTGAAGTGGTCGAGATCCGGCCGGTTCCACGGCACCGAGTGGTCGACCGGGGTGCGGTGGTCCAGGCCGAGCTCGGCGACGGTCTTCTCGGTCTCCGCGGCGATCGCGTCGTACCGCGCGAACAGCTCCTCGATCGTCTCGCCGTCGGCGAGCTTGAAGTTCTCCTGGTACGCCGCGAAGTCCGGCTTCTGCTCGGCGCCGCGCACCTGGGACAGCCAGCTCTCCTCGGTCGACGCGCAGTGCTTGATCAGCCCGCCGACGCTGAGCGGGCTGGCGCTCGGGGTGGCCCGGAGCTGCTCCGGGGTGAGGCCGTGGGCGGTCAGCTTGATCACGTAGCGCATCTGGGCGAGGTAGGCGAGCAGACCGTCCTGCTCGTTGCTGATGGGTCCGACCTGACCGGGCATGCCGACTCCTGTACGTCGTGGTTGTCTCCGTCGGGAACCACGCTAGGAGCTATAGCGGTCAGTTTCCGGCCGCATTGTCGAGACGTCGCCGCCATCGACCGAAGTCACCCATCCGCCGGACCTTCCGAGCGCCAGCAGCGCCTCGGCGCCGGCCGTCATCCGGCCCGCGGCGCCCGGTGCGGGCGGCCAGGCCTTCCGGAGCTCGACCGCGGGATGGAGCGCCGGGAGCAGGGCGGCCACCGGATGCTCGCCGCCGAGCGTCCCGGTCATCTCCCGGAGGTCGTCCGTCACCCGGCCCAGGACCC
>KL571455.1:3927-4033 GCA_000715855.1 Actinoplanes liguriensis | reverse complement strand
CCCGGCCGACCGCCTCCGCGTTCCCGCCGCACATCGCCGCGATCAGCTCGGCGCGGGTCGCGGCCACCCGGGTGCCGTCCCGGAACGAACCCGCGGCCAGGGACGC
>KL571455.1:2446-3609 GCA_000715855.1 Actinoplanes liguriensis | reverse complement strand
GGCCAGCGGATTGCCGTCGAGCAGGCGGGTCAGGGCGATGGCCAGCAGATGCGGGACGTGGCTGACCGCCGCGACCGCGTCGTCGTGCTCGGCCGCGGTCGCCGGGACGACCCGGGCGCCCAGCGCGGTGTAGAGCCGGGCCAGGGTGAGCCAGTCGGCCAGCACGGTGTCCCGCTCCAGGCAGAGCACCCACACGCGGCCGTCGAACAGCTTCGGATCGGAGGCGGCGAACCCGGACTGCTCGGTGCCGGCCATCGGGTGACCGCCGACGAACCGGCGCACCCCGTTGCGCTGGGCGAGTGCCCGGACCGAGCCCTTCACCGAGGTCACGTCGGTCAGCACGCCGTCGTATCCGGCCAGGCCGGCGATCAGATCGGGCAGATGCGGCAACGGCACTGCCAGGACCGTCACCTCGGTCCCGGCCATCGCATCCGCGGCGGAGTCGAACACCCGGTGACCCGCCGCGCGCGCCGACTCCCGGGTGGCCGCGAGCGTGTCGAAGCCGGTCACCTCGTGGCCGGCCGCCGCGAGGGCACGCAGCAACGAGCCCCCGATCAGTCCCAGGCCGACGACCGCGATTCGCACTGCTAGGCCTTGCAGTGGTGGTTGTTGCGCCAGTAGCGCATGGCCGAGCCCGGGCTCTTCTGGCCGCCCTTGCGCCACGACGCGAGGAACGTGTAGGGCCAGACCACGCCGCGGCGGACCTTCCAGTCGCCGACCTTGGCGCACGGCGGCGAGATGCCGTAGTGCAGGTGGCACACGCCGCTCGCGTTGCCGGTGTGGCCGACCTTGCCGAGCAGCTGGCCGGCCTTGACCCGGACGCCCTTCTTGATGCCCGAGGTCACCGACTGCAGGTGCGAGCCGTAGTAGCGCACACCGTCGTCGCCGAGGATCGAGACGAACAGACCACCGTTGTACGGCCCGTCCTTCATCCCCTTCTTGTACTTGTCCTTGAGGCTGATCTCGAGGACCACGCCGCCGGTGGTGGCGACGAACTTGGAGCCGCAGGCGGCGAAGATGTCGGTAGCCGGGTAACCCGAGTGGGTGTTGTGCCAGGACGCGTTCTTGGCGGAGACCGGGAAGGCATACTTCGTGGCCGCGGAGGCCTCGATCGCGGCCTTCACCGCGGCCTTCGTCGTGGTGGCCGCGGTTGCCTCGGCGGG
>KL571455.1:427-2212 GCA_000715855.1 Actinoplanes liguriensis | reverse complement strand
AACCGGTCAGGACCACGGCCGCGATGGTCAGGCCGGAGAGAATTCTGGGTACGCGCACCGCGTCATCCTGGCAGACATCGGCGGAAGCGGTCCTCCCGGATAGGCTGCAAGCATGCAGCCTCAGCCGCCACCGGGCCTGTACGCGGGGCTCCCGCCAAGAGACAGGCTCAGCGGGCTGGCCGCCGGCGCGGTGTGGCTGGCGCTCTTCGGCAGCCTCGGGCGCGACCTGGCGTCGTACGCGTGGTGGACCATCGGCGCCGGGGTCAGCGCCTGGCTCGTCGCCCTGATCCTGACCCAGCTCGGCGACCGTGGCGTGGCGCTCGGGGTGGCCTGTGCGAGCGGCGTCGGCCTCTCCGTGATGTTCGGCTTCGTGGCCCTCCGATGGATCGACACCCTCGACTTCCCGCTCTGGTGATCGACAACGCTCCGGAGGGTCTTGATCGCCCTCCGCAAGGGTCACCCCGAAGTGCGGATCGACCCTTGACGAACGCCGGTTCCGCTCGGCACTCTCGGCATCATGGCCCCCTCACCGCAGCGCCTCGACGAGGATCGCTGCCGTCGCCGTCTGGAACTGCTGGCGGCCCTGGCCCACGCGAAATCGGTGCGTGAGTCGGCGCCGCCGCAACGGGTGCGTGGCATGCGGCTGCGCGAGCTCATCGCGACCCGCCGCCGTACTACGAACTGATCTCGTTACGAGAAAGGGCGTGGCGCGTCGCGCCCGCCGCCCCACCAGCTACCGTCAGGCGCTGAGGATTAGAACCGCGTTGGGGGAATCGTGTCGATTTTCGCTGCCGCTGTCGCCCGTGGAAAGAACGGGTGGACTGCGTCGGAGCTGGACCTTTCAGGCCTGGCCGACATCGACGAGGTGGTGGATGCGCTCCGGGATGCCGAGCCGGATGCCGAGCTGGCGCTGTTGTTCGCCGAGAGCGACGACGAGTACCTGGCGATCCTGCGCCTGGACGACGGCGAGGATCTGCGGGTCTTCGGGTCGGATTCGGCGTTCGCCGAGGAGTCCCGAGTCGGGTCGGTGCTGCTCGGCGAGGTGGAGGCGCCCGCCGTCGAAGTCGATGACCTGGCCGCACCCGCCGAGGACGACGATGAGGACGACCGGCCGGCCGCCGACCCGGACGCCGATCCGGTCGGTGACGCCGACTTACTGAACGACCTGGGCATCCCCGCACAGCGGCTGCTGGCGCTGTGCGGCATGGAGGGCATGCTGCCGTCCGACATCACCGCCGAGATCTGCCAGAAGATCGGGTGCGGCGATGAGATGGAGGAGCTGCGCGAGGCGTGATCCGTCGCGAGCGGCATGAGTTGTGGATGCGGCGGGCGCTGTCCGTCGCATCCTCCTCGTCGGCGGACGTGCCGGTCGGCGCGATCGTCCTCGACCCGGCCGGCGTCGAACTGGCCGCGGCCGGCAACGAGCGCGAGCTGACCGGCGACCCGACCGCGCACGCGGAGATCCTGGCCCTGCGCCGGGCCGCGGCGCTCCGCGGGGAGTGGCGACTCGAGGACTGCACGCTGGTGGTCACGCTGGAGCCGTGCACGATGTGCGCCGGGGCGCTGGTGCTGGCCCGCATATCGACGCTGGTCTTCGGCGCCTGGGAGCCGAAGACGGGTGCGGTCGGGTCGCTGTGGGACGTGGTCCGCGACCCCCGGCTCAACCACCGCCCCGAGGTCTACGCGGGGGTGCTGGAGCCCGAGTGCGCCCAGCTGCTGCGAGATTTCTTCCGATAAAACCGATTCGTGGGTACGGCGGGTGGAGCGCCACCCGTGTGCCTCGCC
>KL571455.1:0-171 GCA_000715855.1 Actinoplanes liguriensis | reverse complement strand
CGCCCTGCTGGTGGAGCGCCTCCCGTGTGCCTCGCCCGCCGGCCGCCGGCCCGCTGGCCCCGCCCGCAGACCCGACCCGCCCTACTGGTGGAGCGCCAGTCCGTGTGCTTCGCCCCACCGGCCCCGCCCACAAAACCGACCCGCCCTGCTGGTGGAGCGCCTCCCGTGTGC
>KL571454.1:6072-9545 GCA_000715855.1 Actinoplanes liguriensis | reverse complement strand
TGCTGCAGGCGCCGCTGACCGTCGAGGGCGGCGGCGCCCAGATCCGGGTCACCGCGGCGGCGAGCGGCGAAGTGATGATCCATTCGCGTACCGCATCGGACGAGGAGTGGCTGCTCAACGCGTCCGGCCAGCTCACCGCCGACACTACGGCCGACCCGCTCCCGACCGGAATTCCCGGAGCCGGTCCTGGCTCGTGGCCGCCTGCGGATGCGGATGAGATCGACATCGACGGGTTCTACGCGACGGCTGCCGCGGGTGGGCTCGGCTACGGGCCGGCCTTCCAGGGGCTGCGCCGGGTCTGGCGGCTCGGCGACAGCGTGCTCGCCGAGGTCGAGATCGCGGAGAACACCGCCGGGTACAGGCTGCACCCGGCGCTGTTCGACGCTGCGTCTGCACGCCATCGGAGCTGGAGGGGCGCTTCCCGCCGAGGGCGGCGTGCGGCTGCCGTTCGGATTCGGAGGCGTCCGTGCGGCACCGGGCCGCGGCGTGACCGCTCTGCGGGTCGTGATCACGCCGACCGGTGGGACGGACACCGTGCGGCTGATCCTCGCCGACCGGGACGGAACGCCGGTCGCGGTGGTCGAGAGCCTGGCCCTGCGTCCGGTCGCGCCCGCCCAGCTCGGTGGCCTCGCCGACCGGCTGCTCTTCGGCGTGGAGTGGGTGCCGCAGGACGTCAAGGGCGAACCGGCCCTGTCGATCACGCTGGGTGAACCCCTGCCGGAACCGGTGGACGTGCTGGTCGTGAACGTGAACCCGGCTCCCGGATTCGCATCCGGACCGACGGCGGCTTCGTACGTCCCGGCCGGGGATGTCCTGCATCGGACCGGGGCTCTGCTGGCGCTTCTTCAGGACTGGCTGTCCGACCCCGCCTGGGCCCAGTCCCGCCTGGTCGTGCGGACGCACGGCGACGACCCGGACGCTGCCGCTCTCCGGGGGCTGGTCCGCAGCGCCCAGTCCGAGAACCCCGACCGGATTCACCTGCTCGACGGACCGGACGACGAGTTCTATCCGGTCCCGGAGGCGCGGGTCCGCGACGGCGAGGTGCTGGTGCCGCGGCTGTCCCGGATGACGGCCACCGGAACGGCCGACTTCGGGGACGGGGCCGTGGTGGTGACCGGCGCGACCGGGACGCTCGGCGGGCTCGTGGCCCACCATCTCGTGCGGGCTCACGGCGTACACAAGCTGATTTTGCTCTCCAGGTCGGCGAAGCCGATCGAGATCGACGGCGCCGCGGTGCACTCGGTCGCCTGTGACGTCGCGGACGCCGGGGCGGTTCGGCGAGCGCTGGCGAACCACCGGGTGACCGCGGTGATCCACGCGGCCGGCGTGCTCGACGACGCGATGCTCGCCGACCTGACGCCCGACCGGCTGGCGACGGTCTTCCGAGCCAAGGTGGACGCCGCGAAGAACCTGGTCGCGGCCACGAAGGACCTGAAAGCGCTGGTGCTGTTCTCGTCCGCGGCGGGGCTGTTCGGCAACGCCGGCCAGGGTAACTACGCGGCGGCGAATTCCTTCCTCGATGCGTACGCGGAAAGTCTTCGCCTGGCGGGCGTCCCGGCGACCTCGATCGCGTGGGGGCTCTGGGATGCGGGCATGGGCCGGACGCTCGGTGACGGCGAACGACGCCGGATGCGGGCCGGCGGCATCGTGCCGCTGAGCGCGGAGCAGGGCCTGGCCGCCTTCGACGCGGCCGTCGGCGCCGGAGTTCCGCGGGTCGCCGCGCTCGGCCTGGATCCCGCGGCGCTGGGCCAGGCGGCCGCGGTGGGCATGCTGCCCCCGCTGCTGTCCGGTTTGGTTCGGGCACCGCGCGGCCGTCAGGCCACCCCGGCGGGACCGCTGCTCGGCACCCGGCTGGCCGGGCTGTCCGCCGAGGAGCAGGACCGGGTCGTCCTGGAAACCGTGCAGGCGCAGGTCGCGGCGGTGCTCGGCCACGACTCCGGCAGCGCCGTCCCGCCCGCCCGCGCCTTCAACGAGCTGGGCTTCGACTCGCTCACCGCGGTCGACCTGCGCAACCGCCTGATGACCGTGACCGGGCTGCGACTGCCGTCGACGCTGGTCTTCGACTACCCGAACGCGGCCGCTCTCGCCGGGCACCTCGCCGAGCGACTGCGCCCGGAGGTCGTGTCGCCGATTGCCGCGTTGATGACCGAACTCGATCAGTGGGAGCGGGGGCTGACCGCGACGGCGGCCGACGACGCGGAACGCTCGCAGGTCACCGCCCGCCTGACCAGCCTGCTCGCGGCGTGGCAGAGCGACGCGCCGGATGGTGGGCCGGGTGCGGCGCCGGCCGGCGTGGGCCTGGTCGACGAGATCGAGACCGCCACCGACGACGAGATGTTCGACCTGCTCGGCAAGGAATTCGGAATCTCCTGAGGAATCTCCTGAGAGGCGTAGGCAGATGAGCGAACCAGGACAGGTTCCCGAGGACCGGCTGCGGTATTTCCTCAAGCGGGTCACCGCCGAGCTGCACGACACCCGGGAGCGGCTGCGCGGCGCGGAGCAGGCCGCCGCCGAGCCGATCGCGATCGTGCTCGTCACCATCGTCCTGACGTTCTTCACCCTGGTCGTCGGCGAGCTCGCGCCGAAACGGGTGGCGATGCAGCGCGCCGAGGGCTGGGCACTGCTGGTGGCCCGCCCGCTGGACGTGCTGGCGACGCTGTCCCGCCCGGTGATCTGGTTCCTCGGCAAGGCCACCGACCTGGTGGTGCGGATGGCCGGCGGCGACCCGGACGCGGGCCGCGAGGAGGTCAGCACCGAGGAGATCCGCGACATGGTCGCCCAGCAGCAGGAGTTCACGCCGGA
Source organism: Actinoplanes liguriensis (assembly GCA_000715855.1). Classification (GTDB taxonomy): domain Bacteria; phylum Actinomycetota; class Actinomycetes; order Mycobacteriales; family Micromonosporaceae; genus Actinoplanes; species Actinoplanes liguriensis. The sequence goes on along the minus strand of KL571454.1, from coordinate 6,743 downwards.
GCAGCGCACGATCATCAGCGGCGCCTTCGAGATCGCCGACCGGACCCTGCGGGAGATCCTGGTCCCCCGCCGTGACGTGCTGATCCTGCCGGCCGTGATGAAGTCCCGCGAGGGCCTGCGGCGCCTGGTCGAGGGCGGCCACTCCCGGGCGCCGGTCACCGGCCCGCTCGGCCTGGACGACGTGCTCGGCGTGGTGCACCTGCGCGACCTGATCGACTCCGACGGGCACGTGATCGACCACGTGTTCACGCCGCTCTTCCTCCCCGAGACGCTGAAGATCACCGACGCGCTGCGCCAGATGCGCACCCAGCGCCAGCAGCTCGCCCTGGTGGTCGACGAGCGCGGCGCGATCGACGGCATCGTCACGATGGAGGACCTGGTCGAGGAGGTCGTCGGCGAGATCTACGACGAGACCGACCGCGACGTGCAGTCGGTGGTCCACGAGGACGACGGCGCGATGCTGCTGCCCGGCACGTTCCCGATCCACGACCTGCCGGACATCGGCGTCGAGATCGAGGAGGCGGACGAGGGCGACTACACCACCGTGGCGGGCCTGGTCCTGGCCCGGCTCGGGCACATCCCGACCACGCCGGGCGAGACGGTCTCGATCGACGGGCACACCGCCGAGGTGGTGGAGATCACCGGGCGGGCGATCACGCGGCTGCGGCTGG
>KL571454.1:5051-5863 GCA_000715855.1 Actinoplanes liguriensis | reverse complement strand
GATGTGTATAAGAGACAGACAGTGAGAAGCCCGCCACCGTCGCCTGATTCAGGTTTCAACCCACCCGGAATTAGGGCAGGCTGCGGCGGTGTCCACGATCATCGCGCTCGTGCTGCTGGGCGCGGTGCTCGGTTTCGCCGTCGCCCGGCCGCGCGGGCTTCCAGAGGCGGTCGCCGCGTTTCCCGCCGCGCTGATCTGCGTCGCCGGCCGCCTGGTCAGTCCGGGGGATGCCCTCCACGAGGTCCGGGAGCTGCTCCCGACCGTGCTCTTCCTCGCGGCCGTCCTGGTCCTCTCGCACCTCGCCGAGGAGCACGGGGTCTTCGAGTGGGCCGGCGCGGCCGTCGCCCGGTTCGGCCGGGGCCGCCCGAAACGGCTGCTGACCGCGGTCTTCGCGGCGGCCGCGGTGACCACGGCGGTGCTCAGCCTGGACGCCACGGTCGTGCTGCTCACCCCGGTCGTGCTGACCGTCGCCGCGCGGGCCGGGGTGCGCCCGCGCCCGCACGTCTACGCCTGCACCCACCTGGCCAACTCGGCGTCGCTGCTGCTGCCGGTCTCCAACCTGACGAACCTGCTGGCGTTCGCGGCGAGCGGGCTGAGCTTCGCCGGGTTCGCGGCGCTGATGGCGGTCCCGTGGATCGCGGTGGTCGCGGTCGAGTACGTGATCTTCCGGTTCTTCTTCGCCCGTGACCTGAACGGACGGGCCGCTGAGCCGCCCCCGCCCGGGCCCGCGCCCAGGTACGCCCTGGTCGTGCTCGCCGCGACCCTCGCCGGGTTCGCCGGGTTGCAGCCGCTCGGCTGTCTCTTATACACAT
>KL571454.1:0-4833 GCA_000715855.1 Actinoplanes liguriensis | reverse complement strand
CTCGCCGTGCCGCTGTTCCGCCGGCTGCGGATCCGCACCCTGGTCGCCGAGGCGAACCCGACGTTCTGCGCGTTCGTCCTCGGGCTCGGCATCGTCGTCCTCGCGGTGCGCAGCAACGGGCTCGGCGACCGGCTCGACGGTCTGGTGCCCCGGCACGCCGACCTGGCCGGGCTGCTCCTCGTCGCCGGGCTGGCCGCGGTGCTCGCGAACCTGCTGAACAACCTGCCGGCGACCCTGGTCCTGCTGCCGGCCGCGGCGCACTCGCCGGGGCTGCTGATGGCGGTGCTGATCGGGGTGAACGTGGGGCCGAACCTGACCTACGTCGGGTCGCTCGCCACCCTGCTCTGGCGGCGGATCCTGCACGCCCGGGACGCCGCGCCGCGTACCTCGGAATTCCTGCTGCTCGGCATCGCTACCGTGCCGTTGTGCCTGGTGGCGGCGGTGGTGGCGCTCTGGGCCGGCCTGCGGGTCTCCGGCATCTGAAGCCCGCCGCGGTCGGAGCTCCGGAAACGGCCACGCCGCGGTCGGAGCTTGGAAACGGCCACGCCGCGGCTGGAGCTTCGGAAGCGGCCGGTGTTTAGGAAGCGGTCACCTTTCGCAGCGCGGCCAGCGTCTCGCGCATGGCCACCCGCAGGTCGCCCGGATCCGAAGCGGACACCCAGCCCCCGAACGCCACCCGCAGCACGGCCAGCCCCGCCTCCGCCGCGAGGGCCGCCTCCGGAGCCGGGACGCCCCGCTCCCGCAGGCCCTCGGCCACCCCGGCGCTCATCCGAGCGAGCTTGATCAGCTCACGTTCCTGCAGCTCGGGATGGGCCTCGATGATCGACTGACGCTGCCGGGTGCGCTCGTGGTCCTGCCCGAGGAGGCCGCCGGCCACGTCCAGGACGGCCGCCACGACGGTCATCGGGCTCGCCTCGGCCGGCGCCTCCGCGACGGCCCGTGTCAGCGCTGCCAGCAGGTCGTCCGACCCGGCGAAGAGCACCTCGCGCTTGTCCGCGAAGTGCCGGAAGAACGTGCGGGCGGTGACCCCGGCCCGCTGGGCGATCTCGGCCACGGTCGTCTGCTCGAAGCCGCGTTCGACGTACAGCTCCATCGCCGCCTCGCGCAGGCGTCCCCCGGCCCCCGGCTCCCATCGCACCATGCGGTGATCCTAGTCATGTCACACGATGACATCACCTGCGCTATGGTCATGTCATCAAGTGACATCACGCTTCATGGAGGCAGTCATGCACGTCCTCGTCACCGGCGCCAGCGGCTGGATCGGCTCTGCCACCGTCACCGAGCTGATCGATGCCGGTCACCGGGTCACCGGCCTGGCCCGCTCGGACACCGCCGCCGACCGGATCGCCGGGCTCGGCGCCACGGTGCTCCGCGGCAGCATCGACGACCCGGAGGTGCTGCGGTCCGCCGCCGCGGCCTCCGAGGGTGTCGTCCACCTCGGCTACAACCACGACTTCTCGCAGATGGCCGCGGCCGCGGAGACCGACCGGGCGGCGATCGAGGCGCTCGGCGCCGGCCTCGAAGGAACCGGCCGCCCGCTGCTCATCGCCTCCGGCGTGTTCGCCATCGCCCCCGGAAAGGTGATCACCGAGCGGGACGCCCCGGCCGGGGCCGGCCACCCGCGCCAGGAGAACGCGCAGGTTGCGCTCGCTCTCGCGGACCGTGGCGTGCGTTCGCTGATCGCCCGCTTCGCCCCGACCGTGCACGGCGCCGGCGACTACGGCTTCACGTCCATGCTCGCCGAGATCGCCAAGACCAAGGGCGTTTCGGCGTACGCCGGTGACGGCGCCAGCCACTGGCCGGCCGTGCACGTGCGGGACGCCGCGACACTGATCCGCCTCGCGATCGAGGACGCCCCCGCGGGCACGGTCCTGCACGCCATCGCCGAGGAGGGCGTCCGCAGCCGCGACATCGCCGAGGCGATCGGCCGTGGCCTGGGCCTGCCGGTGGAATCACTTCCGGACAACCGGATCGACGAGCACTTCGGCTGGATCGGCCGCCTGTTCGCCCTCGACTGCCAGGCGTCGAGCGCTGCCACCCAGCGGCTCCTGGGCTGGAAGCCGACCCACCCGACCCTGCTGGAGGATCTGGCCGCCGGGCACTACTTCGCCTGATCCGCGACCAGCTCACGCAACACTTGTCGCAGGTCGCCGGGCCGTTCCCGCCAGGGGTGGTGCCCGGCGCCGGCGATCAGGCGGAACCGCGCGCCCGGGACCACCCCGGCCAGCGCACGCACGGTGCCGCTGGGGCGCGGGTCCCGGTCCCCGTGCACGAACCAGCAGGGCAGGTCCAGCTCGCGGGCCCGGGCGAGGACGTCCGCGTCGGGGCGGGTCCCGGCCATCAGCGCGCGGTTCGCCGCCCAGTTGATCGGGAAGCCGGCCCGGGCGTCCTCCGCCGCCCACCGCCGGCCGTCCCCGGGGTCGGCGTGATCGGTGAACCAGCAGAGCGTCCGGAACTCGGTCTCCTCCCGCGCCGAGCGCTCCCCCGCCTCCAGCTCCGCGAGGCGTTCGCGCTGCGCCACCGTCGTACGCCGCATCCACTCGTCCCGGTAGGCGGCCCGCCAGTCACCGACGCCGACGCCGCTGAGATAGCCGACGGCAGCGGTGCGCCCGGGATGCGCGAACGCGTACTCGAGCGCGAGCGTCGCCCCGAAGGAGTGGCCGATCACGATCCAGCGGTCGTGGCCCCAGTGCCGGCGCAGCGCCTCGACGTCCGCCACGGCGCGGCCCATCGTGTGGTCGCCGGTGTCCTCCGAGCCGCCGCACCCGCGCTGGTCGAACCGGTGCACCGCGGTCACCGGCTCCAGCATCCGGGACACCGGCTCCAGGTAGTCCCACAGGCCGGGCCCGCCGTGGAGCAGGACGACGGGCGGGCGGTCACGGACGCGCCCGGCGGTCCAGGTCCGCAGGCGGGCGCCGTCGACGACGACGTGGGCGGGCGTCAGTTGTTCGTCTCCTGGAGGACCTTCTCCCAGGTGATGGTCTTGCCGAAGACGTACGCCGTGGTCGCGATGATCGTCGTGCCGGCCAGCAGCAGCACCGGGCCCCACGCGGTGGCGTCGTAGCCACAGAAGTCCTTCAGCGGCGTGGTCGGCAGGGAGAGCGCCCACACCAGGAACGCCGAGGTGGCCGCGGACGCCTCCACGATCGGAACCTTGAAGCGCGCGTCCGGCGCGACCTGCTTCTGACTGCGGTAGGACAACCCGATCGTGAGCAGGATCGTCGCCACCCCGAGAGCGATCAGCCACACCCAGCGGGCGATGAAGCCGGCATCGCACTCGGGCCGCCCCGCCGAGGCCGAGACCGTGCCCAGGGCCGCCTGGACGGCGAGGTAGACCGAGATCGTCTCGGTCGGCACGTACTTCACGAGCTGGGTGAGGACCGACCCGGCGACACTGGTGCCCGACGACGTGCGGGCCGCGTTCTCCCCGGCGCTCTTGGCCGCCTCGGGCTGGGCGCCCTTCACCATCTCCTCGGCGGTGACGGCGGCCGCGGTGGCGGCGGCCTGTTTCGGCGAGGCGCCGGGGGTGCCCTGCAATCGCAGCGCGGCGTCCTCGGCCATCGACGACAGACTCATGGCACCCTCCGGGTCCGGGGAATCGAGGCGAGATTAGGCCCGCCAACCATGCCAGTCAATGAATTCGACGTGTCCGGCAAACGACGCCGGATCTACCGTATCCACAATGGAAGATCGGACGATTGCCCTGGCCATAACGGCGGTGCTTGACTCCGCGGCATGCCGATCAAACGGTACGGCGTGCTGCGGGCCGCCGTGATCGATCGCAAGATCGAGACCACTGACACTCCGCACTACCAGATCCGGTTACGCGCGTCCGGCACCGACTACCGGGCCGCGGTCAACGTCCGTTCCCAGTCGTCCCCGCCCGAGCTGCTGCACCTGGCCGTGACCGGCTTCCAGCACCCGATCCTGGAGCGGCTGGGCGCCCTGCCGGACGGGTTCACCGAGCTGGAGAGCCGTCCCGGCGGCCCGGCGCTGGACTACATCCGCGGCAATCTGTTCCAGCGGCAGGACATGCGCGCGGTGCCGACCGCCGAGCCCGGCCCGGAGAACGACCTCGGCGACTTCCTCGACCACCACGTCAGCCGCGCGCTCGGCGACCCCGGCGCCCGGGCGTACATTTTCGGTCAGGCCTGGGGTCCGGAGACGATCGCCGACAAGATCTTCCACTTCTCGCCGGGCAACGGCGTCCACGACGTCCACATGAACCAGGGCAACGACGGGCGCTTCGCCGGCGACGACGGCGTCTTCCAGGACGGCGGGCTGCTGCTCCAGTTCGGTGACACCTGGGTGGCGGTCTTCCTGGCCTTCCAGAACCAGGCCTGGCACACCGACGACATCACCGGCCACCGCCTGCCGGAGATCCCGGAGCCCGGCCCCGCGCCCGCCCCGGGCCCCGGCGAGCCCGACCGTCTGGTCCGCATCGTCGCCGCCCTGGCCAATCCGGTCGGCCCGGCCCCCGAGCCGGAAACGGTCACGCTGGTGAACACCTCACCGGACGCGATCGACCTGACCGGCTGGTCCATCGCCGACCGCGCCGCCAACCGCCGCCCGCTGCAGGGCGACCTCCCGGCCGGCGCCGCCGTCCGGCTCCCGCTCGGCGCCCCGGTCGCCCTCGGCAACCGCGGCGGCACGATCACCCTGCTCAACCCCGCCGGCCTGAAGGTCGACGGCGTCGCCTACACCGCCGACCAGGCCCGCGAGGGCTGGACCATCGTCTTCTGAGGATCAGCCCGGTGATGACCCTCTAGAAGATCAACATCAAATCCTTCATTGCCTGCCTCCGCTGTGGTCCGGACCGTCGCTCCCGCGGGG
>KL571453.1:18676-19871 GCA_000715855.1 Actinoplanes liguriensis | reverse complement strand
TGTATAAGAGACAGGTACCTGGAGCAGACCGCGGCGGCGGCGATCACCGGCACGCCGGCCGAGGTGGAGAAACGGCTCGCCGAACTGCTCGACCGCACCGGCGCGGCCGAGCTCGTCGCCGCGGGCAGCACCTTCGACCGGGCCGCGCTGGCCGCCTCGGACGCGGCGCTGGCCGCCCTGTTCGTGCCGGGCTCTACTCGCGCGCGCCGGGGTTGGCGATGACCTGGCCGCCGAGCCCGGAACGGGTCGTGGGCTGGCCGACCAGCTCCACCAGGATCTCGTCGCGGCGTTCGGGGCCGAACACGGCCGTGACCGCCTCCGTGAACGCGGCGACGAGCTTGGCGACGACGTCGGAAGCGTCCGGACGGGCGAACACCTCCTCGCGCATCCCGAACGTGACCGAAGGCGCCGCGGTGGTCACCGCCACCCCACCGCGAGCCCACCGCCCGGCCGGGATCCCGATCAGCCGGACATCCACCGAGCTGCGGGCCCACTCGCCGTACACGGACACGACGGCGTCGGTCAGCCCACTGATGAGAGCGGGCTCGCGCCCGGCGAGCTCCTCCTCGATCGCGTAGAGCGTCACATGAGGCATCAGCAACTCCTCGGTGTCAGGGGGAACGCCGGATCAGGCGCCGACGACGCCGTCGATGCCCTCGCGGATCAGGTCCGCGTGGCCGTTGTGCCGTGCGTACTCCAGCAGCACGTGGGTCATCACGAACCGCAGCGAGACCTCCTGCTCCCACCGCGGCTGGTAGCCGACCCGGTCCAACGACTCGGAAGACGCTTCGATGGTACGGGCGTGGGCGACCTCCGCCTCCCACGCCGCGAACGCCTCGGCGCGGGTCGAGCCCGTCGGGTCGTACGCGGCCTGGAAGTCCATCGTGTCCGAGTAGACCAGCGGAATGGTGTGGTCCTCGAAGACGCGCCGGAACCACGTGCGTTCCACCTCGGCCATGTGCCGGACCAGCCCGAGCAGGCTCAGCGTGGACGGTGGCATCGAGCGTTCGCGCAGCTGCTCGTCGGTGAGGCCGGCGCATTTACGGGCGATCGTGGCGCGGTGGTAGTCGAGCCACGCGCGCAGGGTCTCGCGCTCGCCGCCGGTCAGCGGCGGCCCGGTCCGGTCGTCGTCAGTCATGCCGACGATCATGCTGGACGGCTCCGCGGCCAGATCCTGTCTCTTATACACATCTCT
>KL571453.1:14748-18497 GCA_000715855.1 Actinoplanes liguriensis | reverse complement strand
GCTGCCGGTGGTGCTCGTGGCGGTGAGGGCCGCGGCGAACAGCAGCAGCTGGTTCATCGCGTTGAGCAGGACCAGCAGCCCGACCGAGCCGGCGACCAGCTGGTACACCGGGTTCGCCTCGGTGGCCCGGACGTACTGGCCGCCGAGCGTCTTGAGCAGCTCGATCGCCACCCCGACCAGCGCGGCCGGGCCGAGCAGGCGGCGCCACGACATCCGTACGCGGGGAAGCCCGGTCAGCGCGCCGCAGGCGAGGGCGGTGTTCACGCAGGCGCCGATCACGAACCCGGCCGCCGCGAGCGCCACCCGGGACAGGCCGTCGCCGGCGTCCGCGACCTCGGTGATGCGGTTCGCGACGACCGTCGTCACGTAGGCCACGGCGAGCGAGGCGACCAGCAGCACGCCCAGGCCGGCGAGCACGAGCAGGTCGAGCAGGATCCGGCCGAGCGGTGATCGGCAGCCCGACGAACGCGACGACCCCGGCGGTGGTCCGGGCGTGGCGCAGCGCCTGCACGTCGAGGCTGGGCAGGTCCTGCGCCAGGTAGCGTTCGACGGCGTCGAGCACGTGTGGGTCGTCCAGCACGAAGCCGAACGCGGCGAAGCCCAGCAGCCAGGCCGCGAACGTTCCGAAGAACGCGTAGTACGTGACCGCGGCGGCCAGTCGTCCGCCGTCCGCCTCGTCGTAGCGCTTGCCGGCCCGGACGAGGTGATCAAGCAGGCGGGAGCGGCGCCGCCAGTGGCGCCAGCCGGCCGCGACCCGCTTCGAGGAATACCCGGCCGTCATGGCCGGCTTCGTACCCGTTCCCCCCACCGGTTACGCCCCGTTGCGGCCGGCGCTCACGGCTCTCCGAAGCGCCGCGGAGAGCCGTCAGTGCCTGCCGGCTACCGCTTGACGGTGTAGTGCAGGTGCAGGACGCGATCGCCCTGGACGACGGCGTCCGGATCGTCGAGCAGGACCGTTCCGGTGTGGCTGCCGAAGAAACGGACCCCTGCGCCGAGGACCACCGGCACGACGTCCATCGCCACCTCGTCGACGAGCCCGGCCGCGAACGCCTGCCCGCCCACGTCGCCCGCGGTCACGCAGACCAGGCCGTCCCCGGCGAGCTCCTTCGCGAGCCGGATCCCGGCCTCGACGGAGTCGGCGGTGCGGAACGGCGCGTCGGGAAAGCGGGCCAGCCATTCCGGGGGCAGCGGCCGGTGGGTGACGACGACCAGCGACTCCCCGGCCGCGGGCACCCCCGACCAGCCGTCGGTGGTGTCGAACAGGTGGCGGCCGATGACCGTGCACGTGACGGCTGACCAGAACGGTCGCAGGTAGTCCGCGGAGGCCTGACTCACGCGGAACGACCACTTGTCGTTCGCGTGGATCGTGACGTCGCCGTTGCCGTACCAGTCGAACAGGGGCCCGACCGAGTCGTCGGGGTACGCGATGTATCCGTCCACCGAAACCACGGCCTGCATGACAACTCTTGCCATCGCGCTCGCTCCTCGATAGTTCCGCGTCACCTACTGGAGAAGCCTGCCAGGATCACGTCGATCGCGCGATCGAGCACCGCCGCCGGGACGGGCGAGACGGTCGTGGTCTGGCTCAGCCCGCGGATCAGCAGGTAGAGCTCCTCGACGCCGACGTCCGCGCGGACCGCGCCGGTGGCCTGGGCCCGTTGCAGCGCCACGCCGACCGCGGCCTTCACCTCGCCGGCCGCGGCGAGGACGGCCGCCGGGGGATCGTCACCCAGCATCGAGGCCATCGTCAGCTTGCTCGCGCCGCGCTCGATCATCTCGCGGATCAGGACGGCCAGCGCCGCCGTCGGGTCGGGCGCGGCGGCCGCGGCCCGGGTCCGGTCGAGCAGGCCGCCGAAGTGCCGCACCAGCGCGGCCGCGATCAGCGTCTCCTTGGTCGGGAAGTGCCGGAACACGGTCGCGATGCCGACCCCGGCCAGCCGCGCCACCTCCTCGGTGGAGCCGGCCTCGCCCTGGCTGCCGAAGACGCGCTCGGCGGCCGCGAGGATGCGCTCGCGGTTCTCCCGGGCGTCTTGACGCATGTCACCCACTTTAACCGGAGCCTGGACTTCGGTACAGTTACCGGAGTCTGGACTTCGCTCAGGAGGTTGCGCCATGCGTACACCCGAGGAAACCGTCCGAGCCGTGGCCCACGGCGTCTGCCGTCTGATGCGCGGCGGGCTCACCGCCGAGGAGCAGGCGGCTCAGCTCGACGAGCTGGCCGCCTGCTACGCCGAGCGCACCGACGTGCGCCATCCGTTCAGCCCGCTCGGCGACACCCCGCTGCTCAGCCGGGCCGCGCTGCGCGAGCACTTCGCCGCCGGCGGCCCACCGTCCGGGGTGGAGCGCTACGAGCTGGTCGACGACCACGTCTTCGCGACGGCGGATCCCGAGGTGGTCATCTTCGAGTTCCGCTACACCGGCGTGATCGACGGCCGGGACTTCGCGGTGCCGTGCATCTTCGTGGCCCGGGTGCGCGACGGCGAGATCGTCGAGTCCCGTGACTACGTGGACCACGTGGCCGGCGCCCGCGCGTTCGGGCGCCTCCCGGGGTTGGCCGCCGCCCTCGCCGCGTGACGTCCTCACTGCCCGCCGGCTGACTCCATGCGGACGATGAGCTGCTTGAGCCGCGCGATCTCCTCGGCGAGCGCGGTGTCGCCGGCGGCGGTGAGGGTGATCCAGGTGCGGCCGCGCCTGCCCTCGTAGCCCTTCTCGACCTCGATCAGGCCGGCCGCCTCCAGCACGCCGAGGTGCTTGGACAGGTTGCCGGCGGTCAGCTCCAGGTGGGTGCGCAGGTAGCCGAACTCGACCCGGCGGGCCTCGTGCGCGATGGTGAGGATGCCGAGGCGGACCCGCTGGTGCACCACCTCGTCCAGCCCGGTGGCCGGGTGCCCGGCATCCGGGTCCACGGCCGTCACCGCTGCCGCCGGCCGGCCGTCCGGAACCCGATCGCGCCGAGCAGCAGCATCGCGCCGGTGATGTACTGCGGCACCGCGAACCGGGCCTGGAGCCCCCAGCCGGCCGGGCCCCAGCCCTCGTTCATCGGCAGCACGAACAGCACCACCGCGAGGTAGGCCAGCGTGAACGCAAGTAACCCGAGGTTGCGCTCCAACCGGGCCAGGACCAGCAGCGCGATCCCGATCATGCTCCAGGGGGAGAGCAGCCGGTCCAGGACCAGAACCCAGTACGAGTTACCGTCCAGCGCATCGGGGTGGCTCGGCAGATACCGGGCCGCGACCACCCATGCGGCGGTGAACAGGGCGGTCGTCACGGCGCCGGCGATCACGTAGGGCAGCATCCGCACGCCCAGCCCCCGCGCCCGGGCGGTTCGCACGTAGGAGACGGCGATCACCGCGTACGCGATCAGAAGCGCCGCCGGCCAGTAATACAGCACGCCGTGTCGCGCGAACTCGCAGCTGGTGTCGGGGTGGCAGTGCACCGTCATGCCGAGCCAGTCGAACGGGATCCCGACGAGTGTCACGGCGGCCAGCACCAGCAGCGCGACCCAGGTCATCCGTTGGTCGAGACGCACCCGGCGGGCCAGCGACCGGACGTCGGACAGCAGTTGGCGAGGATCCCCGCCGGCGGCGAGCGGATCAGTTGTCATGCCAACAGGTTTCCACAGCAAACCGATTGGCGCTAGTCCGAGGATTGAACCCGCCGGTTCACGGCGAGCCGGCCGGCATGGACCACCCGGCGGAGAAGAAGCAAGGTCAAATTCTTGATGTCCTACGTCCGCTGTGGTCCATGTC
>KL571453.1:9823-14662 GCA_000715855.1 Actinoplanes liguriensis | reverse complement strand
GCAAGGGCGGCCTCCGTGGGGGGCGCGGTCACCCCGGAAACCCCCGGTGCCGTCACACCGGTGTCATGGCGGGCGCCGGACCGCGTCCGGTGCGGGTGTGCTTGTCGTGGTACATGCGCCGGTCCGCCGTACGCAGCAGGTCCGCGAAGCGGGAATTGTCGCCCTCGGCGCGGTGCGCGACGCCGGCGCTGACCCCGACCCGCACCGTGCCGCTGCCCACGTCGACCGGGTCGGCGACGGCCCGCACCCAGCCCGCGATCGCCATGTCGGCCTGCGACGGCGCGAGGCCGGGCAGGATGACGACGAACTCGTCGCCGCCGAGCCGGACCAGCAGGTCACCGGGGCGGAGCCGGCTCCGCAGCCGGTCGGCGACGGTCTTCAGCAACCGGTCCCCGGCGGCGTGCCCGTGCGTGTCGTTGACCTCTTTGAAGCCGTCCAGGTCGAGCAGCACCAGGCTCACCGCGCCCGCCGGGGCGCTCGCCTCGTACGCCTCCAGCGCCGCCCGGTTCGCGAGCCCGGTCAGCGCGTCGGTGTGCGCCTGCCGGGTCATGGCCAGGCGCGCGTCGTGCAGTTCGGTGACGTACCGGTCGAGGCTCGTCGCCTGCACGCCCGCGGTCGCCGCCGTGACCAGCAGCAGGACCACGGCCAGCACGACGCCGGGCCCGTGCGGGGTGCCGGGCGCGCCGTTGCCGAGGACGACGCCGGTGACCAGGGCGGCCGCCACCACGGCCCAGGCGACCAGCACCCCGGCCAGCTTGTGCCGGGTGGCGGCGGAGAGCAGGGCGAGGACCGCGCTGGGCCACACCGGCACCCCGGCGACGCTGTCGACGACCAGCATCGGGAGCGCCACGGCCAGCACGTCGCACGCGGTCTGCGCCCGGGCGATCCACCGGTACCGGCCGCCGGTGCCGTGCCGCAGCTGGAGGACGGCCAGGACCGTCGCCGCGGCCAGTTGCGCGCCGATCACGGCGGACACCTGCCAGAAGGGTGGCTGCCAGCCCCCGGTCCAGCGGACCCCGCCGGGCATGCCGAGCAGGACGGCCGCCACGACGAGCATCATGCAGGCGCGGGCCCACAGCGCGACCCGTTCCAGGGTGTGCCGGTGCTCCCGCCGATGATGGAGCTCCGTCTTCACGGCCGTGTCCATCGGCCGGGGCGGACCGGACCTGAGGAAACGAGCCATTCTTGTCATTCCGCTGTGCGAAAGCCGTGCGGGAATGGTGAAAGGGAATGCCGGTAAGAAGTCGGTAAGAGGCGCGTTCCGCGCATTCCGTGGCGGATTTCCGGCGGCAATACTGGGTCGGAATTCCGGTACGAATCAGGAGGCACCGCAGTTGATGAGGTCCACACTTATGTCCGGAGCGCTCATGGTCACGGTGCTGATGGCCGGCGCCTGCAGTGACGGCTCGTCGGAGTCGGCGACGCCCGGGACCAGCAGCGCAGCGCAGGGACGCGGCCCGGGAGGCGGTGGTCCTGGTGGCGGCGGCATGGGCAACCTGCAGACGTTCACGGCGGTGAACCTGAACACCGACGGGGACAGTCCGGGCGGCGCGAACACCGCCGAGGTGGTCACCGCCGCCAAGGCGTTCCTGGCGACGCTGAGCGGGGACACCCTCACGAAGGTGAACATGGCGTTCAGCGATAATCAGTCGCGCCAGACCTGGTCGAATTATCCGGCCACCGTCGTCGCGCGTAAGGGTGTCGCGCTCAAGGACCTTTCCGAGGCGCAGCGCACGGCGGCGTTCGCGATGCTGAAGGTGGCGCTCAGCGGCACCGGTTACCAGCAGGTGCTGAACATCCAGAAGTCCGACGACTACCTGAACACGCTCGGCGGCAACGGCGCGGACGGTTTCGGCAGCCTGGTGGACTACGACGTCGCGGTCTACGGCACGCCGTCGGCCACCGACCCGTTCATGATCCAGTTCGGGGGTCACCACCTGGCCCGCAACCTGACGTACAACGGCGACAAGGTCAGCCAGACGCCGCAGTTCGTCGGTTCGGAGCCGACCTCGTTCACGTCCGGCGGGGAGACCGTCGCCCCGGTCAAGGACGAGTCGACGGCGATGTTCGCGATGGTGGCAGCGCTCTCCGCCACCGAGAAGGCGGCCGCGAAGCTGACCGACGGCACCTACGACGACCTGATGATGGGCCCTTCGCACGACGACGGGACGTTCCCCGCATCGGCGGGCGTGGCCGTCTCGTCGCTCAGCGCCGCGCAGAAGAAGCTGGTGCTGGCCGCGATCACGCCGTACGTCGATGACCTCGCCGACGACGCGGCGGCGAAACTGCTCGCCAAGTACGAGTCCGAACTTGATCAGACGAAGATCGCCTGGGCGAACAACACCGGACCGACCGACGAGAGCAGTTACATCCGGATCGACGGGCCGAGCGTGTGGATCGAGTTCATCAACACGCGCAGCATGAGCACCCCGAACATCCACTACCACTCGGTCTACCGGGACAAGACGAACGACTACGGCAGCACGAAACCGTCATGAGGGCGGTCGCGCTCATCGCGTACCTAGTAATCGTCTTTCTGATGCCGGCCAGGGCGGATGCCCATCCGATGAGCACGACGGCCATCCTGCTCGATCCGGGAGCGCATGCCGTGACCGGAAGGGTTCAGGTGCCGGTCGACCGGCTGGAGGTCGCGCTCGACGAGAAGCTCACCGATCTCACGCCTGCCGAGATCCAAGAGATTTGCGCGTACGTCCTGAGCCGCACCACCGCCTCCGGAACCGCCGGCGCGTGGGCCGTCGCGATGACCGGCGGCCACGTCGAGAAGGTCGACGACGTCGACCACCTGGTGTTCGCGCTGACCCTGACCCCGCCCGACGGCGTGGTCGGCGACTTCCGGCTCGACTACGACGCGATCCTCGACCGGATCGTCAGTCACCAGGTGTTCGTCGCGGAGAACGGCGCCACGATCGGCGTGCTCGACTGGCGCACGCACGTGATCACCGTGCCGGTCGCCGGCGTCGGCACTCAGGACGGTTTCCTGGCCTCGGTGCGGCTCGGCGTGCGCCACATCGCCGAGGGCGCCGACCACCTGCTGTTCCTGATCATGCTGCTGCTCCCGGCGCCGCTCGTGGTTCGCGGCCGGCGCTGGGTGCGCGGCGGCGACCTGCGGCGCAACGGCGTGCGGGTGGCGCACGTGGTCACCGCGTTCGCGATCGGCCACTCGATCACCCTGGCGCTCGGCGCGCTCGGCTACGTGTCGGCGCCGGCCCGGGTCGTGGAGAGCCTGATCGCGGTCTCGATCCTGGTCTCCGGCGTGCACGCGATCCGCCCGCTGGTCCGGGGCGGGGAGGCGTGGATCGCGGCCGGGTTCGGGCTGATGCACGGGCTCGCGTTCGCCGCGCTGATCGGCGACCTCGGGCTGGACCGCGGCTCGCTGGTCGCCGACCTGTTCGGCTTCAACCTCGGCATCGAGCTGACCCAGCTGCTGGTGGTGGTGCTGCTCATGCCGTCGCTGCTGGTGCTGAGCCGGACCAGGGCCTACCCGGCGGTGCGGGTGACGCTGGCCGGCGCGGGCATCGTGCTGGCGTCCGCGTGGCTGGCCGAACGCACCACGCTGATCTCGTCGAACCCGCTGAACGTCGTCACGGAAGCCCTGGTCGCGCATCCGTTCGTGGTGGCCGGAACCCTGGCCGTGGCCGCGGCGGCCGCCTGGCGGGAGGGATCATTGCCGGGTGTCCCCACGACTGCTGGTCGCTGACGACGACCGCGCGATCCGGGAGTCGCTCGCCCGCGCGCTGGAGCTGGAGGGCTACGACGTCCTGACCGTCGCCGACGGCGAGCAGACCCTCGTGCGGGCCCGGCTCGAACGCTTCGACGCCATGGTCCTGGACGTGATGATGCCCCGCATCGACGGCGTGCGGGTCTGCGAGACCCTGCGCGCCGCGGGCGACCGCACCCCGGTGCTGATGCTCACCGCCCGCGTCGAGACCCCGGACCGGATCGCCGGCCTGGACGCGGGCGCCGACGACTACCTGCCGAAACCGTTCGAGCCGGAGGAGTTGTTCGCCCGGCTGCGAGCGCTGCTGCGCCGGGCCACCCCGGCGGAGGTGCTGCGGATCGCCGGGCTGCGGATCGACGCCGCGGCCCGGCGCGCCTGGTGGGAGCGGGCCGAGCTGAACCTGTCGAAGACCGAGTTCGACCTGCTGGAGCTGCTCGCCCGCCAGGTGGGCACGGTGCTCGACCAGACGACCGTCTACCAGCGGATCTGGGGCTACGACTTCGGTGCGGACTCCAAGAACCTCGCGGTCTACGTGGGTTACCTGCGGCGCAAGCTCACCGCGGCCGGGGCGCCCGCGCTGATCCACACCGTGCGAGGCGTCGGCTACACGATGCGGCAACCATGATCCTGCGTACGCGTTTCGCCCTCACCTTCGCCGCGATCAGCGCGGTCGCGGCGGTGCTCGTCGGCGCGCTCGGGTACTACATCGCCTCGGTGCGCCTGACCGAGGAGGTGGACCGTTCGCTGAGCACGGTCACCATGGCGCTCGCCGACTACTCGGGCGACGGGCAGACATCCGGCGGGGGCGGCCGGTCGTGCGACGACCCGCGGTGCTCCGACATGCACGTCGTCGTGCAGCGCGTCACCCCGGACGGCACGGTCGTCCCGCTGGTCGGCGCGCCGCTCGCGCTGCCGGTCACGGACGCCACCCGGGCCCTGGCCGCCACCGGCACACCCCGGAAGCACGACACGACCGAGGTGGTGGTGGACGGGCACACGTACCGGCAGCGGACCACCGTGCTCGCCGGCGGCCGCGGCGTGCTGCAGGTCGCCGCCCCGGTCGACCAGACCCGGCGGGTGCTCGGCGGCATGGCCAACCA
>KL571453.1:9228-9612 GCA_000715855.1 Actinoplanes liguriensis | reverse complement strand
CTCGTGGCCCGCCGGATCACCCGCCGTCTCGTGCGCCTGACCGGGATCGCCGAGCAGGTCAGCGCCGCCGGCCGGGTCGACCACGACGTGCCGGTCGACGGGCACGACGAGGTCGGCCGGCTGGCCGCGTCGTTCAACACCATGCTCGGACGGATCGCCGCCGCCCGCGACACCCAGGAACGCCTGGTGCAGGACGTCGCCCACGAGCTGCGTACGCCGTTGACCAGCCTGCGCACCAACGCCGCCGTGCTGCGCCGGATCACCGAGCTCGCGCCGGACAGCCGGGGCCGGCTCATCGACGACATCGCGGGGGAGACCCGCGAGCTCAGCCAGCTGGTCGACGAGCTGATCGCCCTCGCCCGCTTCCCCGGCCAGAGCGAGGCC
>KL571453.1:6755-8983 GCA_000715855.1 Actinoplanes liguriensis | reverse complement strand
GTACCGGCCGGGACGTGCGTGTCGACGCCGACGACCTCGCGGTCCTCGGCAACCCGGAGGGGCTGGCCCGGGCGATCGGCAACCTGCTGGACAACGCCGCCAAGTTCGACCCCGGCGGCGCCGAGCCGATCGAGATCCACGTCCGGCGCGGCGTGGTCACCGTCGCCGACCGCGGCCCGGGAGTCAGCCCCGCCGACGTGCCGCGCCTGTTCGACCGCTTCTACCGGGCCGACACCGCCCGATCCCTGCCCGGCGCCGGTCTCGGCCTGGCCATCGTCCACGACGTCGCGACCACCCACGGCGGCGACGTCTTCGCCCGTCCGCGCACCGGCGGCGGCGCCGAGATCGGCTTCACCGTGAACCCGTCCCGGCTCCTTCCGAACTCGGAATGACGGGTCTGCGGCCCCATTGCCGACTGTTCACCCTATTGGGTGTCTATGTGGCGAGATGTTCGAGAATATGCCTATGCTGATGGATCTGATATTCACTCGACCGCATAATTGGCCGGTGTAGTGAAAGCCGGTCTTACGCATAGACAAGGACGCTGATGGCTTCCACTCCGACTCCAGCCGAATTCCGTCGGCTGGAGGATGTCGACCTCGACGCCCTTGCGCGCATGCTACCCGGTTGCGCCATCGGGAAGCGGTTGGGCCGCGGCGGTTTCGCTCTGGTCTACGAGGGACGTCAAACGGTGGTGGAGCGAGATGTCGCGATCAAGGTGCTGGCAATCTCCGGAGCTGACGATCTCGCTGCGTTCCTGTCCGAGGCCCGGGTGCTCGCGTTGATCGACAGCCATCCGCATGTGGTGCGTGTCTACTCCGGAGAAAAAGGCGAGACGTACTGCGCGATTGTCATGGAGAGGTTGGGGGGCGGCACGCTGGCCCAGCGTGAGAAGGTCAGCCTGGCCGAGATGTGCGCGATCGGCCTGGCTATCGCATCGGCGCTCGAATATACGCACAATCACGACTTCCTGCACCGGGACGTCAAGCCGAGCAATATCATGTTCGCCGCCAATGGCATGCCGAAGCTGACCGACGTAGGTATCGCCAAGCATTTCGCCGGGGACCCGGTCACCGCCAGCCGGGAGATCGGCAGCACCGCGTACATGGCCGGCGAGCAGTTCTACCGGGGCCAGCTCGGACGTTTTACCGACGTCTACTCGCTCGCGTTGGTGATCTACGAGCGGCTTGTCAATGGGGGCCGCAAGGGCCCGCACGTGTCGTTCGAGCGGTTCTACCAGGCTCCGTCCATGCTCCCGGACGACGTGCCGGCCGAAATCGCCGCCGTGCTCAGACGGGCGCTGGCCCCCGAACCCGCCCTGCGTCCCGCATCAGCAATGGAATTCGCCCGTGAACTGGCAGCTGCCTGCCGGACGACGCTGGGTGACAACTGGTTGGCACGCTCCGGCGTTCCCGTGCGGCTGGAGGAGGACCTGGAACGGACGCGATGAGTGCCCGCGACGTGCCGGAGCCGGTCAAGACGATTGGCGACCCCGGGGTGTGGGAAAGGCTCAGCGCCGAGGACTTCGCCGGTTCTACCTGGAACGACGTGGCTACGGTGCTGGTCAGTTACGCCGTGCCGGTATTGCGCGGCATGGTCCGCAGCGGGGCGATCTTCGCCGCGTGTCGTGCTGTGGGGCGTCCGCTTCCGGCCACCAGCCTTCCGGGCGACGTCGACCAAGAAGACCTCGTAACGGAGACTGCCGTCCTGGCTCTGCGCGACTTCCAGAAAAGGGCTCTCGAAGGCCGCGGTTGGGCGCCCGAGGGAGGCGCCTCCATGACCACCTATTTCGTATCGGGCTGCGTGCTCGCCCTCCCCGGTGTCTACCGATCATGGCGGCGCGCTCATGATCGGTGTCCGGTGCCGATTCCCCCGGACGATGTGATCGAGTCGGTCACCGATCCGTGGAGCGACGTGATGAGCGGTATCGCGCTGGATCAGGAGCTCGAACGGCTGGACAGACGAACGCGGGCTGTTGTCGAGCTCCGTATGGATGGGTATTCGTACTCCGAAATAGCCGCGCATCTCCGCACCTCGCCGCGTGCGGTGGAGGGTCTTCTGTATCGAGCCAGGCGGACGCTGCAGGACCGTCTCGTCTAGGGTCTGTCCTGCCTTTTCGCCGCCGCGCTGATCAGGCGCAGGGCCAGCCGGACGCCGACGGCGCTCGCCCACGAGGCCAAGGTGCTGAGCTTCGGCTCTTGTGCCAGGTTCTCCAGCTGCGACACCGT
>KL571453.1:4399-6498 GCA_000715855.1 Actinoplanes liguriensis | reverse complement strand
GTCCGCTGGCTCGTGCCGATCCGATCGGCCAGCTCCACCTGTGACATGCCGAGCGCGCGTCGCCGACGCACCAACTCGTCCACGAGCTCACGCAATTCCGCGCCCTGGTCGGCGGGTTCGCCCTGCTCCGAGCTGCGCTTTCGTAGATCGATCCTGGCCATGCACACTCCCGACAGGAAAATTGCTCCTTACTAGGGTGATAAGGCCGGGGGATTCAAAAAACCCACACCACCATTCCAGGCGCCCCGGTGATGCGGGTCACACGGATGGGTCCGCGCCTGGGTGGGACGTTTGCGTTCAACCGGCCTCGGGGGCGGCGAAGGAGGCGAACATGTCGACCAGGGACCGGGGCGCTTCGTCGTTGAAGATCACGTCCAGACTGTCGGCGGATTCCCGGGCGACCGCGGCGCTGCGGGGGAACAGCTCCGCCTCGTACGCCGAAAGCGCTTTTTCGATGTTTCCCGGATCGGCCGCGAGAGCCTTGCCGAGCGATGCGCCGTCGAACATGGCCAGGTTCGCGCCCTCGCCGGCGAACGGCGACATCACGTGGGCGGCGTCGCCGAGCAGCGTCAGGCCGGGGTTCCGGTCCCAGCGGTGCCCGGCCGGGAGGGCGTTGATGGTGCGCGGGATCAGCGCGCTGTCCGCCTCGGTGATCAGCGCCCGGATCTCCGGCGCCCAGTCGGCGAACTCCTCCAGCAGCACGGCCTTGCCCTTGTCGGCGTCGGCCCAGTCGATGCCGTCGAGCCACTCCTTCGGCGTCCTCAGCGCGATGTAGACGTGCAGGCTGCCGTCGGTCTCCTTGTGTGCCAGGAAACCCTTGCCGGGCGCGAGCGCGAACAGCATGCCGCCGCCGACGACCGAGGCCGGCACCGGGTGGCGCCTGTCGGCGTCGTGATGGTCGGCCTCGATGAAGGAGATTCCGGTGTACGCCGGTGTCGCGTCCGACAGCAGCGGCCGGATCCGTGACCACGCGCCGTCCGCGCCCACGAGCACGTCGGTGGTGACCGTCTCCCCGTCCGCGAAGCTCAGCTCGTGCCGCCCGCCGCCGAGCGCCCGCGCGCCGGTGACCCGCTTGCCCCACCTGATCGTGCCCGCGGGCAGCGAGTCGAGCAGGATCTGCCGCAGTTGCCCCCGGTCGACCTCCGGCCGGTCGCCGGCGCTCTGCTCGTCGGACTCCTCCAGCAGTACGGTGCCGGCCTTGTCGAGGATCCGCATGGCCTGACCGCCGGGGTGGATGATCGCCTGGAACTGCTCGAACAGCCCGGCGTCGCGCAGCGCGATCTGCCCGTTGTGGGCGTGGATGTCGAGCATGCCGCCCTGGGTCCGCGCGGCCGGGGACTCGTCCAGCTCGTAGATGGTGGCGGCGATGCCGTGGACGTGCAGGACCCGGGCCAGGGTCAGGCCGCCCAGCCCGGCTCCGACGATCGTGATGGTGGGTGTGGTCATGATGTGCCTCCAGAGTAGAACGGATTCGTGACGAACATGTTCGTGATGGGCGTGCGGAGCCCCCGCCCGAGCCGGATCAGCCGGCGCGCAAGCCGTCGATGATCGTGGCGAAAGCCCACCGCATCCGCTGCTCGCCGGTCCCGGACAGGATCTCGTCGCGGACCCGGTCGATGTGCGGATAGCCGTCGGGCCCGGCCTCGGTCAGCGCCAGGGCCAGGTCCTCCATATCGCCGTCGGCCTCCACCGCCTCGGCCCGGCTGCCCTGCTCGGCCGCCGTGGCGGTCGCGTGCTGCAGCAGGATGTCGACCCCCCACGCGGCCTGCCGCCGCGCGACGCCGCCGGCGAGCAGCAGCCCGACGATCGTGTCGATCAGCCGCAGGTAGTGCGGCCCGGACGGGCGCAGCGTGAGCACCGACCGCGCCAGGCTGGGATGGGTGTACAGAAGCTCGGTGTACGCCCCGAGCAGGCCGATCAGCGCCTCACGCCAATCCTCCGAGCCCGGCTCTTCCAGCTCGGCGACCAGCTCGTCGAGCATCGCGCCGTGCAGCTCGGCGGTGTTGCGCACGTAGACGTAGAGCGAGGCGGGGCCGGTGTCGAGCTCCGCGGCCAGCCGGCGCATCGTCAGACGCTCCAGCCTGTCTCTTATACACATC
>KL571453.1:3453-4167 GCA_000715855.1 Actinoplanes liguriensis | reverse complement strand
CAGAGATGTGTATAAGAGACAGCTCCCTGCTCAGCGGAGGCTTGGCGGGCCGGTCACGGCGGCTGACGGGAGTGCGGCGCGGGCTCATGAACAGGATCGTAACGAACATGTTCGTCAGGTGCAAGCGGTCCGGGTCCCGGTCCCGGCTGGTGCTCAGGGCTGTTTTCCGGATGAAAAACAGCCCTGAGCACCAGCCGGGACTCCGGCTCAGCGGCGATCATCACGTGCGTGGGCGGCGGCCTTCTCCACTTTCCGGGCCGCCGGCGCCGACCGGGCTCGGTTCTCCACCCGCTGGCCGTAGAACGTGCCGGCCAGCACCAGCGTGATGCCCGCGACCGCGATCGGCGTCAGGTGGTCACCGGCCAGCAGCACGCCGAACAGGACCGCCCACACCGGCTCGGTGCCGAGCAGCAGGCTCGCCCGGGACGCCGACGTGCGGCGGATCGCCCACAGCTGCACCAGGAAGGCGAAGACGCTGCAGCCCAGCGCCAGATAGGTGACCGCCAGCCACTGCCCCGGGCCGTAGGACCAGGGCACCGCGACCAGCGCCGGCGCGAACAGCACAGCCCCGGTCACCGTCTGCATCGCGGTCAGAACACCCGAGTGGTACGGCCGGTCGCGCGTCAGGTGCGCGGACAACGTCACGTGCCCGGCCCGGATCACCGCGGCGGCCAGCATCAACGCGTCCCCGGTCGACGGCGGGCGCAGCCCCGG
>KL571453.1:2239-3218 GCA_000715855.1 Actinoplanes liguriensis | reverse complement strand
GTGTATAAGAGACAGGGATCACGCCGAGCGTGGCGGTCGCGGCGGCGAGGAAGAACGAGCGCGGCAGCCAGCGCCGGGAGACGAGACCCTCCAGCACCGGGGTGAGCAGGATGGTCAGGCTGATCAGCACACCGGCGTTGGTGGCGCTGGTGTGCGCGACGCCGTACGTCTCGGTCAGCAGGACCGACGCCTGGGTGACGCCCAGCAGCACGCCGGTGCCCAGCTCACGCCGGGTGCCGCGCCGCACGGCGAGCACCGGCAGCATCGCCGCGGCCGAGATCAGGAACCGCAGGGCGAGCAGGACCAGCACCCCGCCGGCGACCGTGAGGGTCTTGGCGGTCAGGTAGCTGCTGCCCCAGACGACGGCGACGGCCAGCAGGAGCAGGTCACCGATGCGCGTTGTCGACACCAGCCGAGCGTCGGGGACGCCGATCCGGTAGACAAGAGACCAACCTCTGAATCGACGATGTAGTGGAGACTGATGGATCCGCACCACCTGCGGCTGTTACGCGAGCTGGGGGACCGGGGGAGCGTTGCCGCCGTCGCCCGCGCGCTGCACATCACACCGTCAGCGGTGTCCCAGCAGTTGAACACGCTGCAGCGTTCGGCGCGCGTGCCGCTCACCGAACGCAGCGGGCGTCGCCTCGTGCTGACCGAGGCCGGCCGGGCGCTGGCCGCCGCCGCGGTCGAGGTGATGACCGCTCTCGACCGGGCCGACCGGGCCGTCGGTGCCTACCTCGACGACCCCACCGCGCCGGTCACCGTCGCCGCGTTCCACAGCGCGGCGCTGACCTGGTTCCCGGCGCTGGTCCGGCGGCTCCCACAGGTGCGCTGCGCCGACGAGGACGTCGCCCAGGCCGACTTCCCGAGCCTGGTCGGCGACTACGACCTGGTCGTCGCGCATCGGCTGGCCCAGCACCCACCCTGGCCGGCCGACCGGGTGACGGTGGTCCCGCTGATCCACGAGCCGCTCTACGTG
>KL571453.1:539-2030 GCA_000715855.1 Actinoplanes liguriensis | reverse complement strand
AGCCACGAAACCACGGCTCACCGCCGTCGACGTGGCCGGCCAGCCGTGGATCAGCACCCACGAGGGCTTCCCGGTCGGCGGGATGCTGACCGCGATCGCGGCCGCCGCCGGCCGGCCCCTCGACATCGTGCACCGGATCAACGAGTTCACCGTGGTGGCGTCGATGGTCGCCGCCGGCGCCGGGCTGGCGCTGCTGCCCGGCCACACCAGTGTGCCCAACCCGCGTCTGGTGCTGCGCCCGCTCGCGGACCTGCCGGCCGGCCGCTTCGTCGACGTGCTGACCCGCCCGGAGACCCTGCACCGGCTCGCCGTCCGGACCGTGCTCGACGCGCTGCGCGAGATCAGCCGTGCCGGTGGTGCTTCTTGACGAACGTGTAGCCCGGCGCCAGCGCGTCCTCGTCGATCTGGTCGTTCTCCACCGCCCGCAGGTAGGCGGCCATCTGCTTCTCCGACGGCTGGGCCCCGGGCGGCAGCTTGCGGATGAACCCCTTCACCCAGTGCTCCCGCCGGTCGGCGTGCTCGCCGTCCTCGTCGTCCGGCTCGCTCGGGTGCGGCGCCGGGTCGACCAGCGGCGCGTAGAACAGCAGGTCGACCGGCTCGTCCCCGTCGACCAGGGGATAGGACGGATGGCCGGCGGCGTCGACGCTGCCCGCCACCCGGGTGATGTAGCCCTCGCGGATCAGCTGGTCCACCGCGTTCTTCAGCAGGAACGCGCCCTTCTGGCCGCGGCCCAGCCCGGACTGCTTGGCCAGCAGCTCCTCCGGGAAGACCGCGCTGCCGTCGTCGAAGACCCGGCCGAGCTTGCGGATCGTCTTCAGCACCTGGCCGCGGTTCGACGGGCGGGGGTCGAAGTCCCTGGTCACGACCTTCGGGTCGTACTCGTGGTAGTAGTTGACGCCGTCGATGCGCAACGGGTCCTCCAGCACCTTGGTGCGCATCACCACCGCGTCCCGGCCCTGCTGCCAGGAGAGGGTCACGAACATCCCGCTCTGCACCCCGGTCGGCCAGGCGATCCCGCTCAGCTGCCAGCCGATGTCCTGCTCCAGCGTGGTCTCGAAGACCTCCCGGATCGGCGTGACCCCCTTGACCCGGTGCTCCAGCACGACCATCACCGGCGCCGCACTGTCGAGCACCTCGGCGATCTCGTCCGGAACCGTGCACACCGACCCCTCGAGATCAGCCCGCCGCAGCGTGATCCGGCGCGTCACCGTCCGCATGGTCCCTCCCGTCACCCCAGGTCAGACCAGAATGCTCGCACGAGCACCGGAGTCACGGCTCCACCAGGGCGTACCCGGCCAGGCGGGCGGCGAGGGCGGCGACCAGGGCGCGCAGCTCGGGTGGGTGCTCGATGACGAACGGGCGGTCCAGGGAGGCGAGCACCGCGGGCACCCAGTCCAGGCTCTCGACGTGCATCTCGACGTGCAGCCAGGGGCCGTCCGCCGACCGGATCACCGCCAGGCTGGCCGGGAGCCGCCGGCGCAGCTGGGACGG
>KL571453.1:0-274 GCA_000715855.1 Actinoplanes liguriensis | reverse complement strand
GCAGCCGGATCTCGTGGCGGTAGCCGGCGGTGGCGAAACCGGCCAGCAGGCTCTCCGCGGCGTCGTAGCCGGGCGGGGGCGGCTCGAACGAACCGGGCAGGCCGCGGACCTGGGCGATGCGGTCCAGCCGGAACGATCGCCGCGCGCCGGTCTCCGGGTCGAGGCCGGTCACGTACCAGCGGCCGTGGTGCACGACGACGCCGTACGGGAAGAAGGTCCGGTCGTCCACACGAACCGGTTGACGATCGCGGACCGCGACCGCCAGCGGCAGCAG
>KL571452.1:27781-32563 GCA_000715855.1 Actinoplanes liguriensis | reverse complement strand
CCATGCCTTGATCCTGCTGCTGCTCGTCGCCGGGCTGCGGGTCGGTTCGGCGATCGGCGCCCGGATCGAGGACCTCGGCCACGACCGTGGCCACCGGGTGCTGAACCTGACCGTCAAGGGCGGCCGGCGTCGCCGAGTCCCGTTGCCGCCGGTGCTGTCGCACGCGATCGACCTGATGCTGGCCGAGCGCGGCAGCCCGGCCGAGGGGCCGCTGTTCCTGACGTCGTCCGGCCTGCCGATCTATGAGCTGTCCGTGTACCGATTGATCCGCCGGCTGGCCGGGCGTGCCGGGCTGTCCTCGGCGGGAGCGTTGAGCCCGCACTCGTTGCGGCACACCGCGATCACCGAGATCCTCGACGCGACCGGCGGCGATCTGCGCCGGGCCCAGGACTTCGCCGGGCACGCCGACCCGCGGACCACCCGCCGCTACGACCGGCGGCGCGACCAGCTCGACAACCACGGCGCCTATCTGCTCGCCGGCCGCTTCGGCGACACCACGCCCGACGGATCGTGAAAGTGGACGGTTCTGTCAGAACGATTCTCCTGAGATTTCGCGATCGCGTTCTCCTCCGCCGGAGGTAAGCCGGAAGTAAGCCGGAGGTAAGAAAGTGCCTCAGCGGCTGCGATGACGGTCCCGGTATTCGGCGACCACCAGTTCGGTCAGCTCTTCCAGCGAGGTCTCGGCGGTCGGCCGGTCGAAGGTGATGGCACCGTGCTGGAGCAGGTTGACCCGGTCGCAGACGTCGAGCACCTGGGCATAGTTGTGCGCGATGATGATCACCGAGACGTCACCGCGGTCCTTGAGGTCCCGGATCAGATCGAGGATGAGCGTTCCCTCCTTGGCGCCCATGGCCGCCAGGGGCTCGTCGAGAAGCAGGATCTTCGCGTCGGAGAAGACGGCGCGGGCCACCGCCACAGCCTGCCGCTGGCCTCCGGAGAGTTTGGCGACCTCGGCTGTCACGTCCGGGATGTTGACCCCGATGCTCGACAGGTGCTCGCGGGCCAGCCGGCGCATGGCCCGGTTGTTGAGCAGTGGCCCGATCCGCAACTCCCGGTTGAGGAACATGTTGTGGTAGACCGACAGCTCGTTGATCAGCGCGAGTCCCTGGTAGACGGTGTCGATGCCGAGCGAGCGGGCATGGTCGACGCTGTGCAGCACCACCTCGTCGCCGTTGACGAGCAGGCGGCCCTCGTCCGGGCGGTGGAAGCCGCAGAGGGTCTTGATGAGGGTGGACTTGCCGGCCCCGTTGTCGCCGATCAGGCCGAGCACCTCCCCCTTTTCCAGGCGCAGGTTGACGTCACGCAGGGCGGTCAGGGCACCGAAGCGTTTCGCGACGTGCTCCACCTGTAGGACGGTGCTCATCAGACGCCTCCCGACCGGCGCAGTCGCGACAGGTACTGGTTGGCGATCATCGACAGCAGGATGGCGGCCCCCAGGATGATGTTGAACGGGTTGGCGCTCACCCCGATCAGGTTGAACCCGTTCTGCAGCTCGGCCAGGATCAGGGCGCCGAGCAGCGCTCCGATCACCGTGCCGGAGCCGCCCGCGAGCGCGGTGCCGCCGATGACCGCGGCCGAGATCGCGGTGAAGGTCAACGCCGTACCCCCGCCGATGTTGGGGTCGATGCTGTTGATCCGGAAGGCTTCGAGAAGGCCGGCCAGTGCGCCCAGCATGGACGCCAGCATGAAGTTGCCGATTTTGATCCGGTTGACCCGGATGCCGGCCTCGGTGGCGCCGATGAGGTTGCCGCCCACCGAGATCGTGTGCAGACCCCATCGAGTACGGGTGAGCACCACCTGGAAGACGGCCACGACGCCCAGGCACCAGATCAGCGATGACCAGTCGGCCGCCCCGAAGATCAGCCGGATCCGGCCCTGGGCGGCTTCGGGGATCTGCGCCGGGTAGGCGTGTGACGTGGTGAGCAGGATGCCCAGCAGGAGATAGAACGAGCCGAGCGTGGCCACCAGCGACGGCACCTTCAGCTTGGTGACGATGACGCCGTTGCAGAATCCGATGACCGCGGCCGACGCGAACGCCAGCAGGAACGCCGGGAGCACCGGGATCCCGTACAGGTCGACGGCGTAGTGCACGAGGAACGGGGCGAGCGCGGCGACGACACCGACCGACAGGTCGATCTCGCCGGACACCAGCAGCA
Organism: Actinoplanes liguriensis; assembly: GCA_000715855.1. Lineage (GTDB taxonomy): Bacteria > Actinomycetota > Actinomycetes > Mycobacteriales > Micromonosporaceae > Actinoplanes > Actinoplanes liguriensis. The sequence goes on along the minus strand of KL571452.1, from coordinate 30,407 downwards.
GGACGATGCCTACCGCGACGATCGCGGCCGGCGCCGTCGCCTGGGCGATGTTGCGCAGGTTGTCGTGGGTCAGGAAGGCGTCGGCGGAGGCCCGGAAGTAGACGGCCATGGCGATCGCGACGATCAGCACACTAGCCTCGCGCCAGCGCACCAGCACGGTCGCCCCACGGCGCAGCACGGGCGGCGCCTGCGGCTTTTGCAGCGTTTCCTGGATCAAGGAATTCCCCGTCACTGGTGGGCGATGGCGCCCGAGCGGTCGACGAGTTTGACGTCGGAGGACGAGCCCTCGTACCGGCTCTGGGTGCTCTGGTACTGCGGCACGTTGTCCTTGGTGACGAACAGCAGGCCGGTGTTCGTCTGTGGCGGCGAGATGAGGCCGCCGGAGATCTTGAACAGGTAGAGATAGAGGACCGGCAGGAAGCCCTGCAGGTAGGGCTGCTGATCGATGGTGTAGTCGAGATCGCCGGCCTTGATCGCCGCGAGGGTCTCGGGGACCAGGTCGAAACCGCCGGCCACCTTCAGGCCCTTGCCGCGCAGGTTGTACTTCTTGACCGTCTGACCGATCGCCTGCGTCGAGCCGGCGTCCACGGCGAGCATTCCGGCCAGGTCCGGGTGCCCCTGCGCGTACGCATCGACGATGGACAGTCCCTTGGTGACGTCGGCGTTGGTCGCCACCGTGCTGAACTTGACCGCGCCGCCGGCGTCGGTGAAGGCCTGCTGCGCGCCGTCGATGCGGGGCTGGATGTTGAGCTGCCCGGGCGTGGCGATGAAACCGACCACGGTGCCGGACTGAATCTGGGTCAGGGCCCGCTGCCCCAGCGCGTATCCGGACTCGTAGAGCCCCTGACCGACGTAGGTAAGCCGCGCGGTGCCGGGCGCGTCGCGTGCTCCGTCGGCGTTGTAGGACACCACCGGAATGCCGCTGTCCAGCGCGTGGTCGACCGGGTCCTTGAATGCCGCCTTGTCCACCACGGCAATGGCGAGACCGTCGGCTTTGCCGCTGATTGCGGTGTTGGTGGCGTTCACCATTTCCGCTACGACCGAGTTCTGCGACCCGGTCCACTGAAATGAACAGCCGAGAAGCTTGCACGCGTCTTCGGCGCCGTATTGAGTGGGCGTGAAGAACGGGTTGGTGGTCACGTGGTTGACGAACACGAACTTCCAGTTCGGCGTCTTCGGGAAGTTCCCGATGGCGTCCGCGCTGTCCTTGTTCGTGTCGCCGCACGCGCTCAGCAGCCCGGCCGCCGCGAGCGAGGCGCTGACCAGTCCGGTTCCGGCGAGCAGCCGGCGGCGGGCCGCTCCGCGGGGATCGAGTCGTTCGGCCGCCTGCTCGACAACCGTGGGCTGAAAAGGCATTTCGTAGCCTCCGAGGGATGGACCCGCCGATCCGATGCGCGGGAAGAATCACACCGTAGGCACCGCGGGGATGTTCAGGTTCGGCCGCGACGTCTGAACAACAATCGCCGGACAACGAGCGACGGCGACAAATACCGGTGGAGGTGCGGTGCCCCGACAGGAACGGCCGCTGGAATCCGAGGACACTCCCCTGCTGCGGTTCGCCGGTGACCTGCGACGACTTCGGCGCCGAGCCGGCCAGCCGTCCTATCGGGAGCTCGGGAAACGCACCAACTATTCGGCGGCGGCGCTGTCCGACGCGTTGTCCGGCCGGCGGCTGCCCACCCTCGCCGTCACCGTGGCTGTCGTCCGGGCCTGCCAGGGCGATGTCGAGGCCTGGACCGCACGCTGGCACGATCTTGCCGCCGCACGGCCCGGATCAAACATGCAGACCCCATCGCCGTACGTGGGTCTGGCGCCCTACCAGGTCGGTGACGCCGACCGGTTCTTCGGGCGCGAGGCGCTGACCGACACCGTGTCGGCGCTGATCGAGGAACGCCCGTTCGTCGCCGTCTTCGGCTCCTCCGGGGCCGGCAAGTCGTCGCTGCTGCGAGCCGGTGTGCTCGCCCGGGCCCGGCGCGCCACGATCCTCGTCACGCCGGGGTCCGACCCGATCACCGAACTCGCCGTCGCCGTCGCCGAGCTGGCCGAGGAACCGGTCGACCGGGTCCACCGCGACCTTGCCGCCGGCCCGGAGGCGTTGCGCGGCTGGCTCGCAAAGGCCGCGGACGACCTGCTGCTGGTGGTCGATCAGTTCGAGGAGACCTTCACCCTCTGCGACGAGGCCATGCGGACCTGGCTGATCCGGGCGCTGACCACGGCCACCGGGCCACGCGCCCGGGTCGTGATCGGCGTCCGGGCCGACTTCTACGATCACTGCGCCCGTCACCACGAGCTGGTCACCGCGCTGCACCGGGCCCAGGTGATGGTCGGGCCGATGTCCACCGAGGAACTGCGGGCCGCGATCACCGAACCGGCCGCACGGGCCGGGGCGACGACCGAGACCGCGCTGGTCGCCCGGCTCATCTCGGATGTCGCCGGACAGCCGGCCGCGCTGCCCCTGGTCTCGCACATCCTCGCCGAGGCCTGGTCTCGCCGCCGGGGCATAGTCCTCACGCTGAGCAGCTACGAGGCTCTCGGCGGGATCGAACACGCGCTCGCCCGGACGGCCGAGAACGTCTTCGAGCAGCTCCCGGACGAGGACCGGCGGGCGGCCAGGCTGCTGTTCCTG
>KL571452.1:22683-27572 GCA_000715855.1 Actinoplanes liguriensis | reverse complement strand
AGAGATGTGTATAAGAGACAGGCCGACGCCCGGCTGATCACCATCGACCGGGACAGCGTCGAACTGACCCACGAGGCGCTGCTGCAAGCCTGGCCGCGCCTGGCCGGGTGGATCGCCCGGGACCGCGAGGACATCCGGGCTCAGCATCGGCTCGCCGAGGCCGCCACCGTCTGGGAGGCGAGCGGTCGCGACACCGACGCCCTCTACCGTGGCGCTCTTCTCGAATCGGCGGCTCACCTGCGGCCGCGGCTCAATCCCGGCGAGCGCGACTTTCTCGGCGCCGCTCTCGACGCCGAGCGGGCTCGCGCCCGTGCCGACCAGCGGCTCACCCGCCGGTTGCGCCGGCTTGCCGTCGGACTGGCCGTGCTGACCGTCCTGCTGGCCGGCACCGCGGTCGCGGCGGCCAGCGCGCGGCGTACGGCAACCCAGCAGCGCGACGAGGCGCTCTCGCTGCGGGGCTCGGACGCCGCACGGGATCTGATCGCCTCCCGGCCCCGGGACGCCGCGGCGCTGGCGCTGGCCGCCTACCGGATCGCGCCCAGCACCGAGGCCCGGGACACCCTCCTGCTCGCCCATGCCGCCGCCGGGGCCACCACTCTCGGCAGCGGTTTCGCACACCCGCCCGGCCGGTTCGCGGTCACCTACGACGAGGCCGGCCGAGGCGAGCGTCTGTGGCGGCGTGACGGCGGGACGTGGTCACCGGCCGCAGTCGTGCCGACGGGCAACACCTACCTGCACGTGTACAGCGCCGACGAACGCCGGGCGATCTACTGGGCCGGACGGACCGATTCCGTCCTGTGGGACCTGACCGACCTCGACCGGCCTCGCCGAGTCCCCGTACCCGATGACCTGGGCATGATGGGCAGCATGGACCGGACGGGCTCGGTGCTGAGCGCGGTGGGCACGGACAAGACCGCCCGAGTCTGGCGGGTCGGTGAAGCGTCCGTCCGCCGGTTGCCGGCCGGCGAGGTGGTCGGGACCGCGGTTCTCGACGACGGCTCGGGCGTCACTGTGAGCCGTCGCGACGGCGACCAGGACGCCATCGAACGCTGGAGTCTCGACGGCCGCCGGATCGCCACCCTGCTGCGGGTCCCGCACCCGGCCGTCCTTCAGGCCGGACCGGGCGGTTTGCTCGCCATCACGTCCTACCCGAGCCCCGTCGACATGATCATCCTGGACGCGGCCGACCCGCATGCCCCGCGGATCGTCGCCCGGGCCGACGGTCTGGACGACGCGGCGAGCGCGGCCTTCGATCCGGCCGGCCGGACCGTCGCCGTCACCGACGGCGCCCAGATCCGGATGTGGGACACGGCGACCGGCCGGGCCCGGCTCCTGCTCCGTGCTCAGAACCTGCGGCTGAACTCTCCTCGCCTGGACGGCAGCCAGTTGTCGGTGCTGGACGACCGGTCCAGGCTGTGGCTGATCGACCCGGATCTGGCGGCGGTCATCCACCAGACCTGCGTGCAACCGGCCGCCGTCGACTGGAACCGGTACTTCGCCGGCACGGCCCGCAGGCAGCTCTGCCCACCGAGCTGACCGGCCGCATGCCGGCCCGAACCGAGGGCTCACCCCGAGAAGGACTCGGCGTACGGCCCCGCTCATCGCCCGAGCCAGCCACCGTCCACCGGGACGATCGCACCGGAGACGTAGTCCGACGCCGCCGAGCAGAGGAACACTGCCGCTCCCGCGAGATCATCGCTGCGGCCCCATCGACCGGCGGGAATCCGATCCAGGATGGACCGCGACCGTTCGTGATCGGCACGCAACGCCGCGGTGTTGTCGGTGGCGATGTAACCGGGCGCGATGGCGTTGACGTTGACGCCCCGGCCGGCCCACTCGTTGGCGAGTGCGCGGGTCAGCCCGGCGATCCCGGACTTCGCGGCCGCGTAACCGGGAACGTTGATGCCGCCCTGGAAACTCAGCAGGCTGGCAGTGAAGACGATCTTCCCGCTCCCGCGTTCCAGCATCGGGCGGGCGACCGACTGGGTCAGGACGAACTGGCTCGACAAATCGACCTCCAGGACCCGGTCCCACCACTCGATCGGGTGCTCGGCGGCCGGAGCCCGCGCGATGGTGCCCGCGTTGTTGATCAGGATGTCGGGCGCCCGGCCGGCGAGTTCGGCGCCCAGCGCGTGCACGGCGGCGCGGTCGGTGAAGTCGGCCGCGCGCGCCTCGAACGAGCGGCCGAGCGCGCGGACGGCCACGGCCACCTCGTCGTCGTCGCGGAGGTTCGCGCTGACCCCGATGATGTCCGCGCCCGCGGCGGCGAGAGCCTCCGCCATGGCCCGTCCGATCCCCCGGCGTGCGCCGGTGACGACGGCGACGCGGCCGTCGAGGCTGAACAGTCGGGTCATCGCCGGGCCTCCCCCGCGACGTCGACGAGAATCTTCATGGCCCGGCCGGAGCCGAGGTCGTCGATGGCGGCCGCGGTCTGGTCCAGGGGCACGACGCCGGAGATGAGCGTGCCGGCCGGAATGCGCCCCTCCCGCAGCAGTTCGATGGCGCGGTAGAAGTCGGACCGCTGATAGACCCGGGCGCCGAGCAGCCTCAGCTCTCGCCAGAACACGCGTTGCAGGTCGATCTCGCGGGCCGCGCCGTGGATGGCAACGACCACGATCGTGCCCCGGACCTTGGCCAGCGCCGTCGTGGACCGGGCGGCGGCGGCCGCTCCGGACACCTCGAACACCACGTCCGCGCCGTTGCCGCCGGTCCAGCCGCCGACCGCGGCGATCAGGTCCGCCTCGGCCGGGTCGATTACCGGGAAGCCGAGTCCGGCGATGCGCTCCCGGCGTGCCGCGTCGACCTCGGCGACCAGGACATGTGCGCCGGCTTCCCGGGCGACGACGGCGATGAGCACGCCGATCGGTCCGCCACCGAGAACGACGGCGTGGTCACCGATGTGCAGCTCGGAGCGCCGCACGTCGTGGACCGCCACGGCGACGGGCTCGACCAGGGCGGCCGTACGCAGGTCGAGGTCGGGAGGAAGGGGGATCGCGATCGCCGCCGGCACGTTCCACCGCTGCTGCAGGCCACCGGGCGAGTCGATGCCGACGAAGACGAGGTTCTGGCAGATGTGCTGATGGCCGGCGAGACAGGCGGCGCAGGTGCCGTCCCACAGCAGGGGCATGACTGTCAGCGGGTCGCCGACCGCCCAGCCCCGCACATCGTCCCCGACCGCCGCGACCCGGCCGGACGTCTCGTGGCCGAAAACCAGTGGCGTGCTCACCCGGGTCTCCATGTCGCCGTGCGCGATGTGCAGGTCGGTCCCGCACAAACCGCAGTACGCCACGGCGACCTGGAGCTCGCCGGGGGCGGGCGGCGCGATGTCGACGGTCACGGTCTCCAGTCGGCCGTGGCCGGCGTATGTCACACCCTTCATCGGGTGTCCTCGCTTTCGTGGTCGGGTCGCACGCCCTTGCAGACATCATACGTATGCCCTTATATTTCGGCGCGATGAACGGTTCGTCAATACGATCGACCCGACAAAGGACATCAATATGGCTGGATTCACACGAACTGGGCGTGCGTACCGTGTCATAACCGCCCTCGGGATGGCCGGCGCGTTGACCGTCTCCCTGGCGCTGACCGCTTGCGGCGGCGGCAAGGAGGGCGGCACCTCGGCCGGCTCCTACGGGTTTCCCGAGGTCAAGCAGGACGAGAAGGCCGAGATCACGGTGTGGGTGGACTCGGACCGAGTGGGTGCGGCCACCGCCTTCCAGAAGGCCAACCCCGGCGTACCCGTCAAAGTGGTCAATTACGACGGATCGGCGAACGGGTCCAACTCGTTCCGCACGAAGATGCAACTGTTCGACCGGGCCGGCAGCGGCTGGCCGGACGTCGTCTTCTCGACCCAGAACAACGACGCCGCGTGGGCCAGCCAGAAGTCCGGCGGCAAGCAGGCGTTCGCGGCAGTCCTCAATGAGGGTCTGGTCGCCAAGGCCACCCTCGACGGCTTCACGCCCGGCTCGCTGAATCCGTGCACCGTCGAGGGCAAGACCTATTGCCTGCGCAACGACCTTGCTCAGGCGGTGCTCTGGTACGACAAGAGCCTGCTGACGAAGTTCGGCTACGCCGTGCCCACCACGTGGCAGGAGTATCAGGCGCTCGGCGAGAAGGCCGCTCGGGAGCATCCGGGTTACATCGTCGGTACGGTCGGCGACGCGTGGACCCCGGAGGTGTTCTTCTGGGCCAGTAAATGCCAGGCCAACGGCATCACCGGGCCGAAGTCGGTCACCGTCGACACCACCAGCAACGAGTGCCGGCGCGCAGCGTCGATGCTCGACACACTGATCAAGAACGGCACGGCCCCCAACATCAGCGTCTTCACGCCCGAGTTCGTGAAGAAGTACTCCGGCAAGGTCCTTCTCATGCCCGGACCCGCCTGGTACGCCGGCGCCATCTTCAACAATCCTCAGTCGCTCAACGTCCCCAAGGGTCGACTCGGTGTCGCCGAGCCGCTCGCGTGGCAGGGCGAGACAGCGGTGACCGGCAACGTCGGTGGCGGTACGTGGTTCATCAGCAGCCACTCGGCGAATCTCAAGGCGGCCCAGAAGTTCGCCGAGTTCGTGACGACCGCGGACGACTACCAGGTCAACGTCGCTCCGGGCTATCCGGCCTATGCGCCGGCCGCCGACAAGTGGATCAAAAAGCAGGAGTCGAGCGGCTATTACGCCACCGGCCTGCAGCCGATCGTGAAGGCCGGCACCGAGATCTGGGACGGCTGGGGTTCCGGGATCTTCAGTCAGGAAGCGGTCTGGGCCAAGACCATGACACCGGCCATCGCCGGCGGCAAGAGCCTGGTCGATCTGCTTCCGCAGTGGCAGCAAGCGATCAAGAATCAGGCCCAGGTCGAGGGCTACACGGTCAAGTGACCGCCGTCGAGCAGGCTG